>CAUCCR010000024.1:0-17326 GCA_958441355.1 uncultured Collinsella sp.
GGTTGGCGCGAAAGAGGAGTGAAGCGTACTTGGGTACGCGAGCGACGAATGAACGCCAAGATGGGGTGGGGCTCGTAAAGCCGAGCGGGTTAGTTGAGCTTCAGGGCCTTCTGGATGGGCAGATAGAGGGCGCCGACCAGAATGGCGTTAAAGACGGCGGTCATGGCGACGACGGGCAGCATGGCGGCGGCGAGCTCGCCGACCACGCCGAGCATGGCCATCTTGATGATCATGAAGATGACGCCGGAGACAAAGGTGGTCAGGAAGGTTGCGACAATGGCGATGGCGGGCTTGACCTGACCGTTCTTGCCAGCGGCGTTGACGATGCCGGCCATGAGCATGGCGGCGATGCCCTCGGCGGCAAAATCGACGAACGGCGAAGTGGTGGTGATCTGGATCACGGCAGCCGAGATGAGGCCAATAACGAGCGCCTGGCCGATGTTGGGGCGAACGACCAGGATGGTGAGGCAGAAGGCCGAGATGATGAACTCGGGGCTGATCATGCCGCCCGAGATGCCCGAGATGGCCTTGCCGACGGTGAAGTTGAGGATGAAGCCGGCAGCGAGCAGGATGGCGAGCAGGACGAGGGCGCGGACATCGAGTTTGCCGCGGTCGGCGGTCTGGACGGTGCGGGGCTGGGCGGCGGTGGTGTTCTGAGACATGGTGAAAATCCTTTCGGAATGGGGGTGCAAGAGAAAAGCGGAGGCGCGTGATGCGAATGCGATCGGGCTCGAGATAGAAAAAGGCCCCCGGTCGAAACCGGAGGCCTTCCAATCACCTAGAGCGCAAAAACAGGCGTGAGGGACTCACTGTCGACCGATCGTATTCGCATCACGCCACCACCAGTTGTTGAGAGACTTCATCGTGTTCTTCATGTTGGTGGCTCCTTTCGTGATGCCGTGGCGCGGTCGCACCTAGTTGCTGTTGCGCTGCACTATAGCACAGCGAAGTGTGTGCGGGGAAATCTTTTTTGAAAAGATTTCAGGCGGGTTTCCCGCCGGTCAAAAGAGCGGGCTGAGCGGGCGAGGCTGCCATCGCTGCCTTGCCCGCTCAGCTAAGACGTTACTCCTTATTGCGACGGTAGAGGAAGTAACCGCCCGCGGAGATGACGGCAACGCCAGCGATGGCGAATGCGGCCACCATGCGGCCATCAAAACGATCACCGGTGGTGGGCAGGCCGCCCTTGGTGTTCGTCTTGTTGGTGGTTACCGTGGTCGTGGTGTCCGACTTGCCAGGCTTCTCGGGCTTGGTGGTGGGCTGCTCGGGCTTAGCGGGCTGCTCGGGGGGACCGGGCTGCTCAGGAGTACCAGGCTGATCCGGGGTTACCGGGTCGGTGGCAAGAGCGTCCTTGGCGTAGGTGATGGACACCTTGAGGCCGTTGGTCTCGGTGTTCAGGTCGCTCGGGGTGAAGGGCTGGTCGAAGTTTTCGGCCTTCTGATAGGCGCGCATCTCCTGGAGCAGTGCCTTGCACTTCTTGTAGGTGTTCTCGGTAGCAGCCTTGCCGGCCTTGTTGGCCAGGGCAGTGCGGCCCTCGGTGGTCGTCTCGGCCAGCATGGCGGCGTCAACTTCCTTGTTCTGCTCGATAAGCTCGTTCTGGAGCGCATCGAGGTAGGCACGGACGCTGACACCAAGGGTGTCAGGGTTCTCGAAGCAGAGCGAGCTGATGTCCATGAGGACGTAGTTGATTGAGTTCTCGGGCTCCTCGTTGTACACGACGTCAGTCTGGTTGCAGTGATCGAAGGAGACGGTCTGATCGCTGAAGTACGGGCTGACCTCAGTTATCAGAGCGGAGTACAACGGGATGGCGACGGAGTACGCGGCGCGGGAGAGCATTTCCCACTGGATGGTAGCGACTTCGGGGTCATACCCGCGACGAATCTGGAAGAGGTTGATCTCGGTATTGCGCTCGCTGCCGATGCAATAAACACCATCAGTGTTCGCGTTGAGGCCAGGGACGTTCTCGCCGCGGTTGCCAAAGGCACGAATCAGCTCAAAGGTGCTCCAGCCAGACTTGCCAGGCCTGAAGAACAGGGGCTGGATTTCGCTGACCATGGCTCCCTTTTGGTCAGGTTTTCCATCCTTCTTTACTGTGATAATGTCGTAATCTGTGCCTTCGGTCAGCTGACTACCAAAATAATCGCGGCCTTGCACATAGCGGGACCACTGGTTTACGCCGGAATCGGCGAGGCTTTCGCCATACGTTTGGGCGACATCGAATTTGCCGTCAGCGGAGTATTTGGCGAAGCCCTTCTCCACGGGCATGGACTCGATGCCCTCGGAGTGTAGGCAGTTCTCGGGGTCATCAAGGTCGACATCGTAGTTGAGGCTCCCGATATTAGGGTTGAGCGACGCGACGTCGTCAGCGAGCTTCATGGCGATCCACTGATGGGCGGAAAGTGTGGCGAACAGCCAGGTCTCGTTGTTGTCGGCGATGATGATCTGGTCGTTGGTGCAGACGCCTTGATCATCGATCAGTCTGCCGAGAAGCTCGACGCCCTCACGGGCCGTGGCGCTCTCGCCCAGGATGATGCTGCCGTAACTGTACTCGCCCAGACCCACTTTCTCATCGATGTGGTCTGCTGCATCGGCCTCCTCGTTATAGGAAGTGCTTAGCGTGGCAGAGCAGGAGACGCCCTTCTCGTTGATTCCGGCCTCGGAATAGGCGTCGGTGCGACCCATCCAGTTGGAGGGGTGGTCGCGTACATAGCTGTAACGATAGGTAGGCTTGTTCGAAGTGTATTCAAAAGCAGATTCAATCGAGCTGTACTTAAAGCCAGGTTCGTGGGCAGGTTCGATGCCGTAGTGCTTAAGATAGCGCTTGCCAAAGTCCTCGGCGCGGCCGTAGTACGTATTGCCGTCGGCCGTATAGTTTTTGCCCATGTACATCTGCGTGCAGGCGAGCGCAGATGTCGGCATGGACATGATGGTTGCAGCTCCAAAGGCGAGGCCTATGCCTAGCTTCTTGAGCGCGTTGACGGGGTGAGTTTTCCTCATTTTCCCTCCCAGCGTGCGAAAGCCCTCTGTCGCCAGAGGGCTTCAGCCAATAAAGACACCCCATTAGCGTAACGAACTGGAAACAATATTCATCTATGAAAGACACTTACTCGATAAGCGTGATGAAATATGCGACGAGCGGTTAATTGTACTCAGTTTGTAGCTTTACTTTAATAAAGACGCCCTGTAATTACTGTAGCCGAATAAAGTAGCTGGGAATGCCTGAAATGAAAATCCCCTGCTGTTTGGCAAATGCATAAACAGCAGGGGAGACGATAATTGGATGAATATCATACCAATGTGGAATTACTTCTTCCGGCGGTGAATCACGTTGATCGCATAGCCGACGAGCATGGCCAAAACGATGATGATAAAGCCGAGCAGGGGATTGTCGTTCATGGGGTCCTCCTATTTTCCGAGCGGTGAGAATTCGTCGACGATGAGGTCGAGGCATTGCGGAAGTGCGCGGGCTCCAAAGACGCCCGAATTGCTGGAGATAATCTCGCCATCGAACTGCATGCCCAGCGACGGGGTACAGGTGATCTTGGCTTCCTTGGTCTGGATGATCTTGAATTGCGGGCGCCCGAGCACCTTGCCGGCGGGGTCAAGCGCAGCGGTGATCACGGTAGGCAACAGCTGCACGGTGCGCACGGGTTCGATGACCGCAATGTCGACCATGCCATCGTTCATGCGGCAGTCGGGGAACAGGTTGATGTCGTTTTGGATGACCGAGGTATTGCCCGCCATACAGCAGATGCCGTCGAGCTCCTCGACAATGCCGTCGTGCTCAATCGTAAAGTGCGCCACCGTGGGGTTGGGCGTGGCGAGCGCGGAGAGGAAGTAGGCGATCTCACCGATGTCGTTTTTGGTGGGAGCGGCTTTCATCATGATCTCGGCGTCGAAGCCCGAGCCGGCGATGATGATAAAGCCGTGGCGCTTCTCGTTGCCGTCCTCGTCGAGCCAAAAGAGCTCGCCCATGTCCACTTTGACCGTGCGACCGGCGCGGCAGGCCTTGGCGAGCGCCGCCGCCTCAGGGGCATTGCCGATGTTGTTGAAGAACAGGCAGGCCGTACCGGAGGGGAAGACGAGCGTGGGGACACCGCATCCGCGCATCTGATCGAGCACGTTGGAGACGGTGCCGTCGCCGCCCGAAACGACCACGCGATCAAACTCGCGCACGTCTGCCACGGCGTCCTCGGGTTCCATGCCATCGCCGATAAAACGCATCACGACCTCGTCGCCGCCCTGCGCGAGGGCGTGCGTGAACGCGTAGATTTCATCTGAGCTGGGGCCCGATGCCGGGTTGTGGATGATAAGGCAGCGCATACTTACGTTCCCGTTCTGTGACTAACCGAGTATAGTTGTAGGGCAATGCCGATATCCTACCCGTGTTTTTCGGGCCTAACCTTATTCGATGGGTTGATATGTACATTTCCACACATCAGGCTCTGCTCGACTTTTGCCAGCGCGCCCGTGAGTTTGACGCGATTGCCGTCGATACCGAGTTTTTGCGCGAGCGCACGTTCCATCCGCGCCTGTGCTTGGTCCAGATTGCCACCCCTGCCGAGAGCGTGGCGGTCGACCCTCTGGTGATCGACGACCTGTCGCCGCTGGCCGAGCTCATGAGCGACGAGAGCGTGACCAAGGTGTTTCACGCCTGCTCGCAGGATATGGAGGTTATGCTCCATACCGTGGGCGTGCTGCCGCGTCCCATTTTTGACACACAGGTCGCCGCCGCCTTCTTGGGCGAGCGCCAGCAGATTTCCTACGGCGCGCTCGTGCAGACGTTTTGCGGCGTTTCGTTGCCTAAGACCGAGTCGCTGACCGACTGGTCGCGCCGCCCGCTGACCGATAAACAGATCGAGTACGCGATCGATGACGTCAAGTACCTGATCGTTGCCTATACCGAGATGATGAGCCGCCTGCGTGAGCTGGGCCGCGTGGACTGGGTGCTCGATGAGTTGCGTCCGCTGGCCGACGAGTCGCACTACCGCGCCGACCGCCATGAGGCATTCCGCAAGGTCAAGCGCATCAACTCGTGTAGCCGCCATCAGCTGGGCATCGCGCGCGAGCTTGCAGCCTGGCGCGAGGACCGCGCTGAGCGGCGCAACATCCCGCGCAAGTGGGTCATGTCCGACGATACGCTGCTGGCCCTGGTTAAGCGCAATCCCGTGCGTGTTGAGGAGTTCCGCAGCATCCGCGGCACCGATCAGCTGGGGGAGCGCGATGTGGACGGCGCGCTCATGGCCATTAAGCGCGGCGCGAGCTGCCCGCACGATCGCCTGCCGCTCATGGTGCGCGGGCACCGTCAGATTTCGCCGGAGCTGGAAAGCGTGACGGACCTTATGTATGCGCTTATTCGTTTGGTTGCCGAGCGCTCGGGCGTGGCGACCTCGGTCATTGCCTCGCGCGATGACCTGGCCGACTATATTGAGCATCCCGAGCAGAGCCCCCTGCGCGAAGGCTGGCGCTTTGAGCTCGTGGGCTCGCGCCTGGACGATCTGCTCTCGGGCAATATGGGGTTGACGGTCAAAGATGGCAAAATTGAATTGCTATAAGGAAGCCTAGCCGCATGAGTGGGTAGAATGCCTCCAACGTGTAACTCGATTCGGAGGAATTCGCATGCCTTATTACTATGGATACGGCTTTGGCATTGACCCGCTGTACCTGCTGGTTGTTCTTGTCTGCACGGTGCTTGGCCTTGCCGCGCAGAACTATATTAACTCGACGTACAAGACGTGGTCTAAGGTGCGCTCGGACGGCGATACGGGTGCCACGGTTGCTCGCCGCATGCTCGATGCCAACGGTTGTAGCGCCGTGGGCATCAAGGGCGTTGCCGGCGAGCTCACCGATCATTACAACCCGCAGGACAACAACCTGTATCTGTCGGATGCCAACCGTTCGGGCGGGTCGGTCGCAAGCGTTGCCGTCGCCTGTCACGAGGCAGGCCATGCCGCCCAGCGTCAAAGTGGTTATGCCATGATGAAGGTACGCACCGCTTTGGTCCCCGTCGTCAACTTTACCCAGAACACCTGGACGATCGTGCTGCTCATGGGCCTGTTCATGAACATCGCGGGGCTCACGACCCTCGCGCTAGTCTTCTTCTCGTTTAGCGTGCTGTTCCAGCTGGTTACGCTGCCGGTCGAGATCGATGCCAGTCGCCGCGCCGTGGCGTATATCGAGCAGTCGGGCATGAGTTCCAAGCAGGTCAACGGCGCCAAGAAGGTGCTGACGGCAGCCGCGCTTACCTATGTGGCCGCAGCGCTCACTTCGATCATTCAACTGCTCTACCTGATGGCTCGCTACAACAGAAACTCCAACCGATAACAAATAGGACAGGCAGGCGCCGCGGGGATTCGTGTCCTCGCGGCGCTGTACTATGTGTTGGACTTAAATTTGCACGGGGCCGGAGCCCCTGTGCGCGATAACGAAAGGAGGCTGCGTGGCAGGCTGGAATCTGACCGGCAATACCGTTTCCGCCGAGTTCGACGGATCGGACGAGCAGGAGCGCAAAGAGCTCAGCGTGAGCCAAGCGGTGGAGATCGCCGCCGGCGCGCTCGATGCCATTCCGCAGCTGAGCGTTTTGGGTGAGGTCACGGGTTTTCGTGGTCCCAATGCCCGAAGCGGCCACTGCTACTTCCAAATCAAGGACGACTCGGCGGCCGTCGACTGCATCATCTGGAAGGGTGCTTACCTTAAGCGCACCTTCGATCTGCGCGACGGCATGCAGGTAAGCTTTAAGGGCAGCTTCAATCTCTACAAGCCTACGGGTCGCATGAGCTTCGTCGCCCGCTCGTTCTCGCTGGCGGGGGAGGGCTTGCTGCGCCAGCAGGTGGCTCAGTTGGCCGAAAAGCTGCGTCGCGAGGGCCTGATGGACGAGGCGCGCAAACGTCGCATCCCGGTGTTTTGCTCGCGCGTGGCGGTCGTCACCTCGCTTTCGGGCGCCGTAATCGACGACGTCAAGCGTACGCTGCGCCGTCGCAACCCGCTCGTCGAGCTTGTCTGCGTGGGTGCCAAGGTTCAAGGCGAGGGTGCGCCGGCAGAGCTTATTGAAGGCTTGCGTCGCGCCGCTGCCATTACGCCGGCGCCCGATTGCATTTTGCTCGTGCGTGGCGGCGGTTCCTTCGAGGACCTCATGACCTTTAACGACGAGGAGCTTGCCCGTGCGGTGGCAGCCTGTCCCGTGCCTGTGGTGACGGGCATTGGGCATGAGCCCGATACCTCGATCTGCGATATGGTGAGCGACCGCCGTGCCTCCACGCCAACGGCAGCGGCAGAATCGGTGGCGCCGGCTATGACGGAGCTGGCCGATGTGCTCGAGACGCGCCATCAGCGTCTGGGTGCTGCGATGGCATCGATGATTGGGTCGGATCAGGTCGATCTGGAAATGCTCGACCAGCGCGGTCGTCGTGCCTGGGACACCTATACGGCTCGTCTGGGTGACGCGCTCGATGCGGCCGCGTGCCACCCGTGCCTCAACGATCCAACGTTTATGGTCGAGCGTCGCGAGTCCGAGCTTGCCCTGACGGCCGATCGTCTGTCCGGCGC
Organism: uncultured Collinsella sp.; assembly: GCA_958441355.1. Classification (GTDB taxonomy): domain Bacteria; phylum Actinomycetota; class Coriobacteriia; order Coriobacteriales; family Coriobacteriaceae; genus Collinsella. Next base: position 7,543 of record CAUCCR010000024.1, read on the forward strand.
CATAACGCGTTCGGTTGGGGCCTTCCGCTCCAACTTCGAGCGTCTGCCCGAGCGCTTGATCGCAAGCACCTCGGGGCTCGATGGTAAGCGCCATGCGCTCACGCTTGCGAGTTCCCGTCTGGAGCATCAGGGACGTACGATGCTCAGCAAACCCGCGTCCGACCTGGGCCGAGCCGCCGCGTCGCTCGACGCCCTGTCTCCGCTCAAGGTGCTTGCCCGCGGCTATTCCATCGCGTACAGCGATGATGGGGTGGCTACGAGCGCCAAGACCTTTAAGCCCGGCGACGCCATTCGTGTGCGCATGGCAGACGGCAACGTGGCAGCAACGGTCGATACGGTCGAGTAGGCCGCGCTTCATAGTGATAAACCTTTAGGAAAGGAAACAGATATGGCAGAGAAGACCCCGGTCGAGCAGCTTACGTACAAGCAGGCTTCGCAGGAGTTGGAACTCATCATCCGCAGCTTGGAGTCGGGCGATATGGAGCTCGAGGAGTCGCTCGAGAGCTACACGCGCGGCGTCGAGCTCCTCAAGAGCCTGCGTACTCGCTTGTCCGATGCCGAGCAGAAGGTCTCGGTGCTCCTGAAGGACGTCGACGGCAACGACGTGCTCGCCGACGGCGAGGCCGCCAACACCGACGACAACCTCTCGTTCTAACAATCTCGACCAAATATAATTACCTTGGTCTGTAAGAAAGGAACCAACCATGTGCGATTGCATCTTCTGCAAAATTGCCAACCACGAGATCCCCTCGACCGTTGTCTATGAGGACGACCAGGTCATCGCCTTCGACGACCTCAACCCCCAGGCACCGGTCCACACGCTCGTGATCCCCAAGAAGCACTACAGCGACATCGCCGACAACGTGCCTGCCGAGACCATGGGCGCCATGGCCCACGCCATCCAGGAGGTCGCTAAGGCCAAGGGCCTGGAGGACGGTTTCCGCGTCATCTCCAACAAGGGCGTCAATGCCGGCCAGACCGTCATGCACTTCCACATGCACGTCCTCGGCGGCAAAAACCTGGGCGAGAACCTCATCTGAGGGCGCGTAGCCCGTCGACTTGGCTGCCTTTGGAGTAATCTATGCAGCTTTCTCAACTCGAATACCTTCAAGCGGTAGCGAACTATGGCGGCGTGCGCAAAGCAGCTCGCGCCGTTCATGTGAGTCCGCAGGCCGTTTCGTCGGCAATCAAAAAGTTGGAATCTGAATATCAAATTGTTTTGCTCGACCGATCGTCGGGGGAGGCTGTTTTGTCTCCGGCGGGTAGAGAATTTGCGCGTCGTGCACGCGTGATCTTGGCACAAGTCGACGATCTCAAAAAGTACGCTCAATCGGGGGACGGCGGCGTCTCGCCCGACGGCCACTTTCGTCTTTACGCCCCCTGCCTTCACGGGCGGGGGCGTCTTTTTTCCGAAAACTGGTACGACTCGTTTGAAAGCTCGCATCCTCAGATTCACCTTGATGTGTGGCATCAGCCAACGGCTACATGCTTTGAATCACTTGCGCTTGGCATTTCGGATGCGGCCATCTCATTTGAGGAACCAAGGGACAGTGTCCTTTCTTCGAAATACTTGGGTGAAAAGGAGCTCAAGGTTCTTTCGTGCCCAACGGGTCATCAATCTGTGGGTGCTATGACCGTTCGTGAGTTACTGGGCAGCAGGTTAGCTGTTCCCATTAATTTGTCGCCCTGTCTCAATGCAATCAATCAATGCCCCGAAGCTCAGCTGGTTAATTTCCGCTTCCGCGACGTCGAATACGGAAACAGAGCGCAGGCTGAGTTTCTTCAAGCCGGGGGATTGATATTGAGCTTGTCTGGGTCCTCTCTCGCATCGGATGGGTCAGAAGTGAGTGAGTGCTCCATTGAAGGTTCGCGTGATGTAACCTTGCCTATCTACTTTTGCTATCGGCAAAATTCCTGGACTGATCGACACCAGACGGTTTTTCTGCACCTATTGCGTCATCTTGCTTCGTGAGATTAATTGGCTTCGAGACGTCAAGTGATTATTGACGCCTTGCAACACATAGCTGACAGCTTTGCCCTCATGCTTTTCCAAGATTCCGATTTAGATTGCTGACTCTTGGAGGGCGGAGCATGAAAAACCGTACGGTTTTGCTTTATATGACGTTCGTTTTTCTGTCGAACTTCAGCACCATTTTGTATTTTCTGACGGTTTACCTTGAATTCGTCGGATTCTCGATGGTGGCGATTTCTAGCATGATGATTGCATATCAAGTGAGCAAGTTCATCCTTGAAGTTCCTACTGGCTATATTGCTGATAGGTTTGGACGAAAGACAAGCGGTCTCGTTGGCGTCGTGGGGATGCTTGGATACTACGCCGCCCTGCTTCTCGTCCGTTCTCCTCTGCTTTTAATCGGTGCGTTCGCTCTCAAAGGTTTTGCCGTTGCATGTCTGAGCGGATCCATAGAAGCGATTTACATTGACAGCGTCTCTCAGGACCAGCTCGTAAGACTTAATGTCGTTGAGCGATTTGTTTTCTATGCCTCTTATGCCCTCTCCGCTTGTGTGGGCGGTTTCATTTCGTCCGCTGGCGCGTATCTCATTGGGCTTTCGGTCGATATCATCACAATGGTGCTGACATTGGTTGTCGTTGTCTGTATTCCTGAGGCGAGAAGAGAGGGCGCTGCGGTGACACCTGGGCATGGAATGAGCCCGAAGATGATCGGTGCTGCTATTGCGGGTAATGGCATTCTTCGGTCAGCGTTCATCATGGACTGTTCTCAGGCATTTGCCTTCGTCGCTCTGGAAGACTTCTTCTCACTGTTGCTTGCAGGCCGCGGAATGAATGCCGTCGCTTCGGGCGTGACCATTGCGGTCCAGCTCCTTGCCTCCGCCTCCATAGGATTTATTGTGCCCAGTGTGATTGCTCGTGTCGACAAGGGCCGTTTTACGCGTATTTGCGGCATCATTCGCTTAGTATTGACAGCTTTGTTTTTGATTCCCCTTACTCCGGCTCATTTGCTGCCCGTGTTCTATGTGCTGCAGACGGTTGCGTACTCGTTGTTTGCCCCAATCAAATACTCGATTTTTCAAAATGCTGCCGATTCTTCGATGCGCTGTTCACTGATTTCGGTTCAAAGCCAGATGGTGGCGGTGGGTGCCATCCTTTTCTATCTGTTCAATGCTGCGTTGAGCAGTATCGCGGATATTCGAGTCATATTGCTTGTTGCGCTCGGGATTTCTTCTCTGGTGTATATCCCCGCGCTCTTTCGTCTTACAAGCCAAAGGCCATGAGTATTTAGGCACCGATAACTTATATATCAACGCAATAAACCCGAGCGCGAGGGCGTTTGGGTTTATTATTGAAGCGTATGTAACCTGGCGGCGCCACACCGCCTGTTAGTAGGGAGACACATGAACGTTCTGGTCGTCAACGCAGGATCTTCGACCCTTAAGTATCAGGTCATCGATACCAAGTCCCACAAGGTGTCCGCAAAGGGCTCCTGCGAGCGCGTCTGCTTTACCGGCGGTACCTTCACCCACGCTGCCAACGGCTCCAAGAAGGTGTCCGAGAACATCGAGTTCCCCGACCACAAGGTCGCCATCGAGGTCGTCCTGAAGGACCTCGAGGCCAACGGCGTCAAGATCGAGGGCATCGGCCACCGTATCGTTCAGGGCGGTTGGTACTTCGGCGATTCCTCCCTCGTCGACGAGGACGTTCTCGCCAAGATCCGCGAGGTCGCTCCGCTCGCTCCGCTGCACAACAACCCCGAGGCCAACGTTATCGAGTACTGCCTCGAGCAGTATCCCGACCTGCCCAACGTCACGGTCTACGACACTGCTTTCCACTTCAATATGCCCGAGGTCGCCAAGACCTACGCCCTGCCCAAGGATGTCTGCGACAAGCTGCACATCCGTAAGTACGGCGCCCACGGCACCAGCTACCGCTACATCTCCAAGAAGGTTGCCGAGATGACCAACGGCGAGGCTCGCAAGGTCGTCGTGTGCCACATCGGTTCCGGCGCTTCCCTGTGCGCCATCGAGGACGGCAAGTGCATGGACACCACCATGGGCTTGACGCCGCTCGACGGTGTCATGATGGGCACCCGCTGCGGCTCCATCGACCCTGCTACCGTGTGCTACCTGCAGCGCGAGGGTGGCTACACCTTCGACGAGGTCGACGAGATGATGAACAAGAAGTCCGGCCTCATGGCCGTGACCGGTGGCAAGACCAACGACTGCCGCAACGTTGAGGAGCTCGCCGCTGCCGGCGACCCCGAGGCCCAGCTCGCCTTCGACATGTTCGTATACAAGATTGCCGCCAAGGCCGCCGAGATGGCCACTTCCATGTGCGGCATGGACACCCTGGTCTTTACCGCCGGCATCGGCGAGCACGCTCCGGCCGTTCGCGCTGGCGTGGCCGACCGTCTGGCCTTTATGGGCGTCAAGATGGACCATGCCCGTAACGCCCTGCGTGGCGACGGCGCTTGGTGCCTGTCCGCCAAGGATTCCAAGGTCAAGATCTTCGTCATCCCCACGGACGAGGAGTTCATGATCGCCTCCGACGTCGAGCGCATCGTCAACGGCAAGTAATTGCAAGAGGGGAGGGGCTGGACGACCAAGTGCCGTTCAGCCCCTCTTTTGCGCTCGTTGGGCGATATGCCTGATAGCTATTTATCAAGATGTGATAACTTCTTATTAAAATGCGGTCGCCTTAAGAGGTCTGCGTCGACCGTATTGCACTGCAAAGGAGTCTCATGAACGTACTTGTTGTCAACGCCGGCAGCTCGAGCCTTAAATATCAGCTTTTGGATACCGATACCCGCGAGGTTTTCGCCAAGGGCAACTGCGAGCGTATCGGATCGGACATGGGCATCTTTGGTCACTCCGAGAACGGTGGCACCAAGCAGACCGAGGAGGTTCCCTTCCCCGATCATCGCTCTGCTATCGCTCGCGTGCTCGAGGAGCTCGAGAAGACCGACTTTACGATCGATGGCATCGGCCACCGTATCGTTCAGGGCGGCTGGCACTTCGATGATTCCGCGGTCGTCGACGATGAGGTCATGGCTAAGATTCTTGAGGTGGCCCCGCTCGCCCCGCTGCACAATTACGGCGAGGCCGCAGCGATTGAGTATTGCCGTGAGAAGTATCCGGAGCTGCCCAACGTGGCCGTCTTCGACACCTCGTTCCACATGACCATGCCCGAGGTTGCCTACACCTACGCCCTGCCCAAGGACGTGTGCGACAAGTACCACGTGCGCAAGTACGGTGCTCACGGCACGAGCCACCGCTACGAGTGGATGATGGCTAAGGAGATCCTGGGCTCGTGCTGCCACCGTCTGCTTTCGTGCCATCTGGGCAACGGTGCTTCGCTTGCCGCCATTGAGGACGGCGTTTGCCGCGATACCACGATGGGGCTCACGCCGCTTGACGGTCTGATGATGGGTACCCGTTGCGGTTCCATCGACCCGGCCACCGTGTGCTATCTTCAGCGCGAGGGCGGCTACAGTTATCAGGAAGTCGACGACATGATGAACAAGCAGTCCGGTCTGCTTGCCATCTCGGGCATCTCCAACGACGCCCGCGACATCCGTACACGCGCCTCCGAGGGCGACGAGCGCTGCCTGCTCGCCTTCGATATGTTCGCCTACAAGGCCATGCAGCAGGCCGGTTCCATGATTGCTTCCATGGCGGGCGTGGATACCATCACCTTTACCGCCGGCATTGGCGAGAACGACTGGTCGATCCGCAAAGCCTTCTGCGACTGCTTTGAGTGGCTGGGCGTGCGCATCGACAACAACAAGAACCGCGAGGCCGTGGGCAACGGCCCGCAGGTCATCAGCGCCGCCGGCTCTTCCGTCACGGTCATGGTCATCCCCACCGACGAGGAATACATGATCGCCCACGACGTCGAGCGTCTGACCAAGAACAACTAACGCGTTCGTTTGCGATTGAACGAAAGGCCTCCTGAGCAGCAGCTCGGGAGGCTTTTTTGCTAGCAGGCGGAAATTCCAGTCCCAAAGTGATCACCACCAGCAACGCCTGCGCCCCCAGTAACGGCATCCAATCATTCAGGTCTTCAGCCCCAGCTCGTAGCCAAGCCGCCGTCCATTCCAGATGCCCTGAATGCTACGTGGCGGTAGAAGGCCGTACGGGCTAATCCCTGAAAACATCCCGCAGACCAGAAACGCCCCCGTTCGTAGCTCCGAAGGAGCAGAACGGGGGCGTTTCATTGGTCGAGGACGTTTTCAGGGGTTAGCCCGTACGGCCTTCGGGGGAGTGCGTCCGCTACTCAGCCATCTGAGCCTGGACGGCGGTGATGGCCACGACACCCACGATGTCGTCGGCAGAGCAGCCGCGCGAAAGGTCGTTAACCGGCTTGGCGATGCCCTGCAGGATGGGGCCGTAGGCGTCAGCGCCGGCGAAGCGCTGGACCAGCTTGTAGCCGATGTTGCCGGCCTCGAGGTCGGGGAATACGAGCACGTTGGCCTTGCCGGCGACAGAGGAGCCGGGAGCCTTGAGCTGGGCGACGGTGGGGACGATAGCGGCGTCGAGCTGCAGGTCGCCATCGATGGCGAGTTCGGGAGCCTTCTCCTTGCAGAACTTCACGGCTTCCTGGACCTTCTTGGCGACCTCGCCGCCAGCGGAGCCCATGGTGGAGTAGGAGAGCATGGCCACGTGCGGCTCAACGTTGCCCATGAAGGTGGACCAAGAGTGAGCCGAGGCGATGGCGATCTCGGAGAGCTCGTCGGAGGACGGGTTGATGTTGAGGCCGCAGTCAGCGAAGATCAGCGTGCCGTCGGTGCCGAACTGCGGGGTGTCGGTGCACATCACGAAGAAGGCCGAGACCAGCTTGGTGCCCGGGGCGGTCTTGAGGATCTGCAACGCGGGGCGCAGGGTGTCGGCGGTGGAGTGGCAGGCGCCGGAGACCAGGCCGTCGGCATCGCCCATCTTGACCATCATGGTGCCAAAGTAGGTGGCGTCCATCACCTGGGCGCGAGCCTGCTCGATGGTGACACCCTTCTTGGCGCGGAGCTCGGCAAACTTCTGCGCGTACTCCTCGTGCTTCTCGGCATTGCGCGGGTCGATGACGGTAGCGCCGGGAACGTCGATCTCGTCGGGGTTGCCCAGGATGACGATCTTTGCCAGGCCCTCCTCGATGATCTTGGTGGCCGCGACGATGGTGCGCGGATCCTCGCCCTCGGGCAGGACGATCGTCTTAAGGTCGGCCTTGGCGGCAGACTTCATACGGTTTAGGAAATCGCTCATGTTACTCCTTACAAGCGTTTCGCTAAGCTCCAGGCGCCCGGCTGTTCACGAATAAACCCGCTGCTAGCGGGTTTACCTTTCAATAATGTACGCCGCGGTGCTTGAGCTTTCCTTGTGTGGCAAGCTCATTATAGGACGCATTAGCGCTATAATCGCTCTGATAAATATGTCTCGAAGAATGTTCGAGAAAAGCCCAGCTAACGAGCCCGTGGCTTTTGACAAGGAGTATCGATGCAGATTACCTCAGGCCTGCCTGAAGGCTTTAACGCCGGCGCGTACGACATGATTGTCGTCGGTGCTGGATATGCCGGTGCCGTTTGCGCCCGCCGTCTTGCCGAGACCATCGGCTATCGTGTTGCCGTTTTGGAGCGCCGTAGCCACATTGCGGGCAATGCCTATGACTGCACTGACGAGGCCGGAATCCTGATTCACGAGTACGGTCCGCATATCTATCACACCTTTAACGAGCGCGTGCACAATTTCCTGTCGCGCTTTACCAAGTGGACGGATTATCAGCACAAGGTGCTCGCCAACATCAACGGTACCCTTATGCCCGTGCCCTTCAACCATGCGAGTCTCAAGCTCGCCTTTGGCGATGAGCGCGGCGAGGAGCTGTATCAGAAGCTCGTGGAGACCTTTGGCAAGGATGTCAAGGTGCCCATTATGGGGCTGCGTAAGAAGAACGACCCGGATCTTGCCGAGGTCGCCGATTACGTCTACGAGAACGTCTTTTTACATTACACCATGAAGCAGTGGGGCCAGACGCCCGATCAGATCGACCCCTCGATCACCGGCCGCGTTCCCGTCTTTGTGGGCGATGATGACCGCTACTTCCCGCAAGCTCCCTTCCAGGGCATGCCGCAGGAGGGCTACACGGCGCTCTTTGAGCACATGCTCGACCACGACCTGATCGACGTGTTCTGCGACGTGGACGCCCGTGACCTCTTTGAAATCGACGACACCACCGTCAAGATCGACGGCAAGGTCTATGGTGGCGAGATCGTCTACACCGGTCCACTCGACGAGCTGTTCAACCTCGACTTGGGTGCGTTGCCGTACCGCACGCTCGATATGAAGTTCGAGACGCTCGATATGGACCAGTTCCAGCCCGTGGGCACTGTCAACTACACCACGAGCGAGGACTACACGCGCATCACCGAGTTCAAGAACATGACCGGTCAGGTCCTGCCCGGCAAGACCACCATCATGAAGGAGTACTCCAAGGCCTATACGCCCGGCTCGGGCGAGACGCCGTACTACGCCATTCTTGAGCCCGAGAACCGTGAGCTCTATGAGCGCTATCTTGAGCGCGTCCAGAACCTGACGAACTTCCACCCGGTGGGTCGTCTGGCCGAGTATCGTTACTACGATATGGACGCCGTGACCAATTCTGCCCTCGATCTTTCGGATGAGATTATCGCCTGCCATGCATAAAGTCATAACATTCGGTATTCCCTCGTATAACGCCGCCAAGGACATGGACCATTGCATCACCTCCATCTTGGAGGGGAGCAATTACGCTACCGATATCGAGATTATCGTGGTGGACGACGGCTCCAAGGACGAGACGGCCGATAAGGCCGATGAGTGGGAGGCACGTTATCCTGGAATCATCCGCGCGGTGCACCAGGAGAATGGCGGTCACGGTATTGCCGTCCTTTCGGGTCTGCGCGAGGCGCAGGGCACCTACTACAAGGTTGTCGACTCGGACGACTGGCTTGACGGCGCTGCCCTTTCGACCATGCTGTCGATTCTGCGTGGCTTTGAGGAGCGCGACCAGCGCGTTGACCTGTTTATCTCGAACTACGTGTACGAGAAGGTTTACGAGGGCGCGCATACCGCTATTGGCTACAAATTTGCCCTGCCGCGCAAAAAGATCTTTTCCTGGGATCAGATCGGTCATTTCCGCCTGGACCAGAACCTTCTCATGCACAGCCTGTGCTATCGCACGGATGTGCTGCGCGAGTCCAACCTTCCCATGCCGCCGCACACGTTCTATGTGGACAACATCTACGCCTACGTGCCGCTGCCGCGTTGCAAGACCATGTACTACGCCGACATCGACCTCTCCCGTTACTTTATCGGTCGCGAAGGCCAGAGCGTCAACGAGGCAACGATGGTCAAGCGTCTGGACCAGCAATTCCGTGTTACGCGTATCATGATGGATTCGTACCACCTGTACAGCGATGTTGAGTCGTCGCGCCTGCGTTCGTACATGATGGGCTACTTCACCATGATGATGGCGATCTGCTCGGTGCTCACCAAGCTTTCCGAGGAAGATTGCGCCGACGAGCGCCTAAAGACGCTGTGGAATGATTTGAAGGCCTACGACGAGCGCATGTATCGTCGTGCCCGCTACGGCGTGGTCGGCTTCTTCACTAACCTGCGTGGACGGGCCGGAGACAAAACCACACTCGGCCTATACCGTCTTGCCTCAAAGATCTTCAAATTCAACTAGCTGCCGAGTAATCGCTGCTGATAGGTTGACTGGGCCCCTTGGCCTTTAGTTTGCTACTGCGAACAGTCCTGCTCGCACGGAAAGCACATTAAGTGCTTT
>CAUCCR010000025.1:0-17060 GCA_958441355.1 uncultured Collinsella sp.
ACATTAAGTGCTTTCCTTTGCGTGCGGAACTCGCGACAAACTTAACCCCCGCCCTCAGCCCCAGAAGCCCTCCCTGCCGTCACATTATTCAACCAGTTTTGCGGGCGTGCGCCGCTGCGCGGCTAGCCCGCGTGCTCCTCGGCGGGGTTGGTCTGATTGTTTTTGTTGAAGCTCTGCCTTTGGCTCAAATGGAAACGGGGGACGCATTTGCATCCCCCGTTTTTGTTGTGGTTACTCTAGATCAATAAATTTGGTGCTTATGATCTTGCCGTCTTTTACTAGCATTCTGGCCATGGTGGGGCCTCGGGTGCCTCTGGGGTAGCTAGCGCTGCCCGGGTTGAGGACTAAACAACGGCCCACTTGGGCTTCTTTGGTTACGTGGGTGTGACCATTGATGGCTACGTCTACGGATCCCACCGGAAGGTCTTCGCGGTAGTGGGCTACGGCGAATTTGAGGCCTTCGTAGGTAAAGAGCGCAAGACGGTCTACATCGGGACCGTAGTCGCGGTAGTAATCGTTGTTGCCCAGTACGGCCCGCACGGGGGCGATGGTGCATAGGTGCTCGTAGTCCATCTCTGACGTGAGATCGCCGGCGTGGATGATCAGGTCTGCGCCCTCAAGCTCATCCAAGAGCGCAGGCGATAAATAGCCGTGGGTGTCCGAGATGATGTCGATGCGCTTGGCGCTTGCGCTGTTCATGGGATCCCTTCCGCAAAAAACGATTCGGCAGATACATACAAAAAAGGCCCCACAACTCCGCAGACGATGGGTCTACAGGGCTGCGGGGCCAGTGTGCTAGAGACTCAGAGCCTTCTTGAGCGGCACGACGCGGCGGCGCGAAACCGGCACGCGTTCGTCGACGCCCGTAATGCCCAGCTGGATGGCGCCCGAGGGCACCGTCTCGACGTCCGTAACGCACGCTAAGTTGACGATATAGCGGCGGTGAACACGGAAGAAGCCAAAGTCGCAGAGCTTGGCCTCAAACTGCGCCAGCGAGGTCGTCGACAAAAAGCGATCATCGACGGTATAGATGCAGGAGTAATCGTCCTTGGCCATGATAAAGCGAATGTCGTCCACGGGAATGAGCACCTTGCGGCCGCCCTTTTCCACCGGGATACGCTCGATGGTCACCTTGCTGTCCGTAACCGGCTTGGCGCGTTGCATGACCTTCTCGATCGCGCGATCCAAGCGAGCTTCCTCGACCGGCTTCATCAGATAATCGACGGCATCCACGTCGAATGCCTCGACCGCATGGTCACTATACGCAGTCACAAACACGATCGCCGGCGGATTTTTGAGCTTATGCAGCGCCTCGGCAAGTTGCAGGCCCGAGGCACCGGGCATCGAGATATCGAGAAACACGACATCCACGCGACTTTCCATAAGCATCTCGATGGCGGAGCGGACGCTCGACGCCTCCGTGATCGTGCCGATCTTGCCCGTTTGCTCGAGCAGGAAGCGAAGCTCCGAGCGAGCCGGCGCCTCATCATCCACAATCATCGCACGCAGCATAGGGATAAAACCTTTCGTCAACTAACTACGCCGGGCATCCGTCGCATGACGTTGAGCCCGTAGCCCTTTATTTTACTCTTGAATGTCAAAGATGCTCTCTGACAAATCAAGATGAAGGAGCACTTTGGTGCCCTTGCCCGGCGCCGATTCGACACGCGTATAGGAGTGCGGCCCATAAAAGCGATGGATGCGCTCCGAAATATTGTGCATGGCCACACCGGCGCCGCCACCCTGGGGAGAGCTGGCGTCGGGACGGGCAGAGCGCTCGTCAAACAGTCTGGCGGCGGTACCCTCATCCATGCCCACGCCATTATCGGCCACGGCAATCAAGATTGCATCCTCGCCGTCTTGGTGAACGGTCACGTCGATCCTCAGGGCGTCGTCATCGCCCATACCATGACGTACGGCGTTCTCGACAATCGGCTGGATCACGAACGCCGGCACCAGCGTATCTTCCACGTCCTCGGACACATCGAACGTCGCAAGCACGCGGTCCTCGCCAAAGCGGGCCTTCTCAAAGGTAAGGTAGCGCTTGGTCTGTGCAACCTCGCGCGAGACCGGAATAAGCGATCCCGAGTTGTCGAGCGTGGCACGATAGAACGATGAGAACTCACGAAGCAGTTCGCGGGCCCGCAGCGGGTCGGTGCGCGTAAACGATGCAATGGTGTTCAGCGTGTTGAACAGGAAGTGTGGGTTAATCTGCGCCTGCAGCGCACGCACCTCGGCGCGCGCTGTGAGTTCCTTTTGCACCTCGAGCTCGTGGATGGCGAGCTGCGTGGACAAGATCTCGGCAAAGCCCGAGGCAAGCGCGTACTGGGTACGGTCGACGGCGCGCGGGGTCTTGTAGTAGAACTTGAGCGTGCCGACGGTACGATCGCCCACCTTGATGGGGGCGATAATGCCGGCGGGGACTTGGTTGTGCGAGCCATCCGAGCCCACGACATCCACCATACGGTTGAACGACTGCACGATGCCATGTTCGATAACGTAGCGTGTGGCAAGCGTGTGGATGGGAGAATCTGGCAGTAGTTTTTCCTCAAACTCGCCCGCGCAGGCCAACACGTTGCCCTCGTCGGTGATGGCCACCGTCATGGCGCGCGTCTCGGGCAAAATGCGCCGGCACACCAAACGCGCCGACTCCTGCGTCAGACCGCCCTTAATGTCCTCGAGCATGGCCGAGGCCACCGAGAGCGTCTCCTCGGTGTACTGGGAGCGCACCGAATCGGGATTGAGCGTCAAAAAGATAAAGATGCACAGAAAGATGCACAGCAGCGCGCAGGCAATCACCGTGGCGATCGGCTCGATACCGGTCACCAAGGCAAAAATAAAGTACACCAGCACGCAAATGGCGCAGGCAACGGCAATGATGCGAAAGATTGATATTGAACTATCGCGCTGGGCGCGGCGGTCGATCATTCGGCCCCCTCCAGGATACTGATCAGTTGTGCGTCACGCCAAAGCCCGTCCATGATCTTGGGCCAAAAGCTCTGGAAACGCAGGTAGCTTGCGGCGTTTTGGCGCGCGTAGGTCTTGGCCTCGTCAATACCGTGGCGCCAGATGCGCAGGTAGCCCTCATGCTCGCGGGTAAACACGCTGCGGACCATAGCGGTCTTGCGCACGCGGTCGTCGAGCTCGCGCGAAATCCACGGGCCCGGGTAGGGCATGAGTGATGCCGCCGTAACGGGAATGAGCTCCTTTTGATGCGCGGCGAATGTCAACTTGGCCCGTTCGTAGTACCAACGGTATACATCCTGCATAAAGCGCGGTGAGCGCTTTTCGGACTCCGGAGGCAGATGGCGCACGGTCCACTCGTTATCGAACCACACGTCGTAGCCAAACATGCGCATGTTAAAGAGGTAATCCAAGTCCTCGCCGCGGGTGATAAACGGGTCAAAGGCCACACGCGTAAAGGCGCGGGCGTGCAGGGCCATCAGGCCGCCGCACACGTAGTTGGAGCGCGAGATGCGGGTGCCCGAGAGCGCCTTTTTCATCCAACGGTTGAACTCGATGCGCTTGGTCCACCAACGATGGCAGATGCCCGCCTTGTCCGTGGGAGCCAGCGGCGAGCCGTCGCGATCGTAGAAATAGCCGCTCTTGACCAAGATCGGCAAGCCCTGACGCGTCTGCTGCCCCAACGCATAGGTCGCGCGCTTCATAAAGTCGGCGTCGATGACAGTCTCATCGTCATCCAAAAAGATAACCGCGTCATGCCCCAGCACAGCGGCACAGGCTAGCCCCATGTTGCGGATGGCACCGTAGCCTCGCAGGCTCACGCACTCGCCCGAACCCTTGGGCGCGATCTGAGCAACCCGGTCTGCAATGCGCGAGGCCTGGGTGTTGGTGACAACGGTGACCTTGAGCGTGGGATGCGCGTCGACAATCTCGCGCACGCGCAGCGACACATCGGCTGTGGCAGAAACGGGACAGACCACCAAAAGGATGATGCGCGGGATGTCACGTACCTGCTCAAGCGAGGCCAGGCAGCGGTCGAGTTCGGGATTGTCGGCGTTGAGTCGCGTCGAATGGTCATAGGTGCCAGGGGCGTTTGCGCAAGCGTCATCGCCCGCCCAATACGTTGGAATCACGACTGTGGCGTTCATGCCTTACCCTCCCTGCAACACAAAAACGGGACGCCGCCAAACACAGGCGACGCCCCGCGACCTAGCTGATTCCATCATACCCACTTGGGCAAATCATTGCTCGCAAGTCGCAATGTTTATTGCGGATAACCCCAAAAGAGTACCGTGGACAGGCACAATAGCCGCTCGCTCCTATGCGGCATGCTCTGCCGCCCGAGTCATGCGGGACAGGCGGACCAGCAGCATAAAGCCAACGATCAGCAGCACGCCAATGGAAAGGACGCCCAGCGACGGGTTGCCGGTCAGCGAGGTGACGACCGACACTAGGAAAGTGCCCATGACGCTTGCATAGCGACCGAAGATGTCAAAGAAGCCGTAGTACTCGTTGGACTTTTCCTTGGGGATAATGCGACCAAAGTAGCTACGGCTAAGCGCCTGCACGCCGCCCTGGAACAGGCCGACCATAATGGCAAGCACCCAGAATTCAAAGGCGGTCTTTAGGAAGAACGCGGCGAACAGCACAATGCCCATGTAGGCGGCGACTGCCACCAGGATCATGTTGAGCGTGCCCACGCGTCCGGCGAGCTTGCCGTAGATGATGGCGGACGGAAAGGCCACGAACTGCGTGACGAGCAGCGCCAGGACCAACTGGGTCGAATCGATGCCCAAAGCCGAGCCGTAGCTGGTGGCCATGGAAATGACCGTGTGCACACCGTCGATATAGAAGAAGAACGCAATCATGTAGACCAGCACGGTCTTGTTGTGGGCGATCTCGCGCATGGTGTGTCCGACCTCGGAGAACACACCGCCCACGATGTGGCCGATGGTGTCCTCGGGACCGCGCTCGCGACCGTACTTTTGCTTATAGGTGCGAATGAGCGGCAGGGTAAAGATGAGCCACCAGGCACCAGTGATGATAAACGACAGACGCGTTGCCAGCATGGTAGGGACGCCAAGAGCGGGGCCACCCATGATGAGCGCCAGGCAGATGACGAACGGCACGGTGGAACCGATGTAGCCCCAGGCATAGCCCGAGCTGGACACGGCGTCCATGCGCTCGTCGGTGGTAATGTCGGGCAGCATGGCGTCGTAGAACGTCATAGAAGAGTTAAGGCCGATGGTGCACAGCACGTACACGGTCAAAAATGCCATGGCGGACATTGGGATAGCCTGCGCCAAGCAAAGCACCAGGCCCGTGAGGAAGAAGCCCAAGAAGAACTTGATCTTGTTGCCGGCGTAGTCGGCAAGCGCGCCCAGAATGGGCATGAGCATGGCGATGACCAGCGAGGCAATCGTCTGCGCATTGCCCCAGGCGACCACCAGGTCGGCCGAAGAAGCGCCGGTATTGATGGCGTTAAAGTAAATGGGCACCACCGAGGTATTGAGCAGCACGAGGGCCGAATTGCCCACATCATACATAACCCAGTTACGCTCGAGCTTGGTGTATTTCATGGACAGGGACCCTTCGTATTCGCCCGATATGCAGTTAGTTCATCGTACCCCAATTGTCCAGAACCGCCGGTAAGGATTCGGCAAAGGGGCACGCACGGGCCCTATTCCTCGCGGTCGAACTCCTCATCGGCATTGAGCACGCGACCGCTGTAGTTGACGTGACTGGTCACGGCATCCATGTCACCGGTCTCGATAAAACGTGCGACCGTGCACTCGTAATCGACCAGCGCGCGATCAAAGACCTCGGGGAAACTCTCGTTCGAGACCTCGTCGGTAAAGGGATTCTTCCATGTCAGATGGCCTAGGTTACCGGTGCGCTCGGGCAACTCCGTCGTCACGCGATGGGCAAGGCCGTCGAGCAGCGAGTAATCGTGCACCAAGCCCTCAACCAGCGAGATCGCGCGCGTCTTTGCGGAGCCGGCCGGCTCAATCGCGCGGTAAAGTCGCTGCATATTGGCAACGGCAGCACCGTACTCCCCCGCCGGAATGTCAATGCCGTACACGCGTCCGGCAACATAGCTCATCAGCACGCCGGCCACGCGATTGATGCGATCGGTGGTGACGATCTCGCCCGCCGGCGGGTAATCGTCGACCGTAGCGCCGGCGCGTTTAAGCTGCAGCATCAGTACATCCAGGTCGCTCTCGATCACGGCATGAACCTGACTGCTCGAATCCTCAAGCTCTGAATCGGACTCCACGATGCCAAACTGCTGCTCATAGACAAAAGGATGGGCGTTGCGGTCGAGCACGTAATGAGACAGCAGGCCCAGCGCAAAGGCGCGACCCAAGCTGGCGTCGCGCGGCAGCAGATGCGACACGCCGTCGCGCAGGCACGCGAACTGGCGAGACATGCGCGACCGATGCATGACCTGCGCCAGCAGCGTGCAGTCGGAAACACGCGGTGTCAGAATGTGAAAGAAAAACGGGTCGGGGCCTTGGTTGCCCAAGATAAAGGCAATGCGCTCTTCATCGGACGTGATGACGCCCTGCGGAAGACGGTCGATGCTTTCCTCGCCAAACAGATGATGGGTGATAAGCGCGGGCATAATGATCCTTTCGATTTCATTCGATGCCACCCATTATGCCCACCGCGCGCCCATGCCAAACCTGCGATGGTAAACGACGGCACGCAGACCGTCTACGCAAGCCCCAAGTGTGCTTTAACCTCGGCAGCGCGACGGCGGGACACGGGCACCGTCGAGGTTACGCGATCGAGCCTGAGCTCCATAAGACCCGTGGAACCGATCTCGACATTGTGCACGTCCTCCAAATTGACCAGATAGCTGCGGTGGACACGGATAAAGCCCTCGGGGGCCAGGCGCCGCTCGAGCGAGGAAATCGACTCATTGATCAGGTATGTTCCCTCGGCGCAGACGGCGTTGCAAAAATCGGCACGCGCCTCAAAGTAGCAGACGTCTGCGGCGGGAATGAACACCTTTTTGCCCCCGCGGTCCACCGTCAGACGCAAAGGCTGGCGCGGAGCATGGATAACACGACGGGCACCCAAGGCTGCCTCGATCTTGTCGAGTGCCTTTGACAGGCGTGCGTCCTCGACCGGCTTGACGACATAGTCGACCGCATCGAGGTTATACGCATCAGCGGCAAATTCGGCAAACGCCGTCACAAACACAACCACCGGCGGCGTCTTTAGGTTCTGCAGCGTCTCGGCAAGCTCAATTCCCGAGCGACCGGGCATGGTAATGTCTAAAAACAACACGTCGGGCTTGTTCGACAGAATCGACTCCACGGCTTCGGTGACATTGCCCGCTTCGGCAATCTGACCCACACGCGTATCCTTTTCCAACAGATAGCGTAGCTCAGCCCTAATGGGAGGCTCGTCATCAACCACCAAGATGTTCCAGCCTTCGGACATATGTGCTTCCCCTCTTTTTCTCTCAATCCAACCGCGTGCTACGCCGTCAACGGCGCCGGCTCATGCGGCTCGCCGTTCAGCTCGACGATGACCTGCGTTCCCACGCCCTCCTGGGACTTCACGCGCATGCCGGAATCTTCTCCGTAAAAGAAATGGATGCGCTGAAGCACGTTGAAGAGCGCCAGGCCGCAACCTCGCTTGACGGAGCCGTCGGCGGTAATGCTCTCGGGCTCCTCCAGGCGATGTTGCTCAAACAGATGCGCGCAGACCTCTTCGCTCATACCGATGCCATCGTCCTCGACGATGATCTCCAAACCGTCATCGGTCTCGAAAGCCCTAACACGAATAGAAAGCGGCTCGGTCTCGCGCTGCGCGTGCTTGATGCAGTTTTCGAGCAACGGCTGCAAGATAAACGGCGGCACCATGCAATCGCGCACCTCAAAGTCGATATCGACCGAGACGCGCAGACGGCCGTCGCCATAACGAGCCTGCATAAGATTGATATAGCGAGTGCCCTGTTCCACCTCGTGCTCGAGCGTTGTGAGGGTATCGGAATCAGAAAGCGTCTGACGGTAGTAGTTGGAGAAGTCGATCAGCAGCGATCGCGCCTTGTCGGGCTCGGTTCGAACGAGCGACACGATCGTGCTAATGGTATTGAATAGAAAATGCGGGTCGACCTGCGACTGCAGGGCACGAAGCTCAACGCGGGCCGTGAGCTCGTCCTGGCGCTCGAGCTCAAAGCTCGCAAGCTGCGTGGAAATGAGGTCGGCAAAGCCCGAGGCAAGCGCCGTCTGGCGCATATCGATACTGCTCAGACGGGGATAATACAGCTCGAGCGTGCCCACGCAATGCCCGCGCACGGTAAGCGGTGCGACAATACCGGCGCGCAGGCGCGGAAAGTAGCCACCCGTCTCGGTCGAGGCATCGCGCGAGAACACGCTTTGCTCACCGCTGTTGATCACGTTGAGCGTAGTCCGCAGCACCACCGGGGTGCCCGCGGGGCATTTTGCCGAGTCCTCGCCCCAGCTTGCCAACACCTGCTTGCCGTCGGTAAAGCAGATGGCAGAGGCGATAGTTTCGGACAGGATGATCTTAGAGGCGCCCAGGGCAGCTTCGGGCGTAAGGCCGCGCGACGTGTAGGCGAATATTTTTGATGCGATGGCGAGCGTGCGGTCGGTTGCGCTCGATGTGAGGTCGTCGGGAACGACAAAGACGTACGAGAAGAAGAAGCACAGCATGACCAAGCCGGCAATGACGACAACGGCCGGAACGGGATTGGGATTATCGGTTAGATCCCAGATGAGCAGCAGGATAAGCAGTGGAACGACAATACCGAGCAAGATGGCTTGAACCACATGCTGAGCGGTACGAAAGACCTTGGTAGAGTTGTAGCTCTTGCCCAGAATCAGCCTATTGAGATCCACTGTCATCCCCTTCTTACTGACGCACCCCATAGCAATAAAGAGGGCCGCAAGCGACCCTCTCCATTGCATTATGCAATCAAATACTGTGTTTTACATCAAGCCATCGATGAACGGTAGCTCAGGCGCTGTACTTGTTTGCCTCGCCGAAGGTGCCGGCCTCGACAATCCAGCCGTCCTTCATGATGACGTCCATGTTGTCGGTGTTGAGCACGTGGATGTCGGCGGCGACGTCACCGTTGACGACCAGCAGGTCGGCGCACTTGCCGGCCTCGATGGAACCGGTCTCGTCCTCGATGTGGCACATCTTGGCACCGTTGAGGGTTGCACAGGTGATGGTCTCGACCGGGGTGAAGCCGATCTTGTCGACGAACTCGTACATCTCCTCGATGGAGCAGGTTCCATACGGGGTGACGAAGGAGAAGGAGTCGGAGCCGATCGTCATGACGACGCCGCGCTTCTTGGCCTCGCGCAGGCAGTCGTAGTTGCGCTGCAGCTCCTTCTCGACCAGGGTGCCCTCGTACTTGTCGTGCAGCTCGGGAACGTAGACGGGCGGATAGGTAGCGTACCAGGTGGGCAGGAAGGCGATCGTCGGAGTGAAGAAGGTGCCCTGCTCGGCCATGAGGTCCATGGTGCGCTCATCGATATCGAAGCCGTGAATCAACTGCTCGCAGCCAAAGCGAACGGAATCGTAGGCAGCGGCGTGGTTGTTGTAGCAGTGGCTCCACACGGGGATGCCGACCATCTTGGCCTCTTCGACCACGGCCTGAATCTCCTCGGAGCAGTAGTGCTGGTCGCGGCCGGAGTCCCAGCGCCAGATGCCGCCACCGGTAGCCCAGATCTTGATGGCATCGGGGTTCTCGCGCAGGCGACGACGGACGGCCTTGCGCAGATCCCAAGGACCGTCGACCTGATCGCCCCAGGGGTGCGATTCCTTGTTGAGCTCCTGGCTGCAGTGGTGGGAGTCGCCGTGGCCGGCAACGCGGCAGAAGCCAAGGCCGGTGGCCAGAACGCGCGGGCCCTTGAAGACGCCCTTGTCGATGCAGTCACGGATCTGGATACCAAAGCGGCCGATCTCGCAGACGGTGGTGAGGCCGTGGGTGAGGCAGTCGTAGGCCTGCTTGACGGCGACGGCCTGCTTCTCGAGGAGCGGCTGCATGACCCAGTCGGTGTCATCGTCGGTCAAGTTGCCCGAGAAGTGCAGGTGGGTGTCGATCAGGCCGGGAAGGACGGTCTTGCCGGCGGCGTCGATGACCTCAACGCCCTCGGGAAGGTCCTGCATGGCACCGGCGTACTCGATCTTGCCGTTGTCGTCGACGAGAACGAGGGAGTTCTCGACCGGCTCGGCGCCGGTACCGTCGATGAGCTTGCCGCCAACGATTGCATACTTAGTGGACATGGTTCCTCCTTATGGATCCATATAGTGGGCGAGGCCGTATTGGGTTAAGGCCTCACAAAGCTACCCAAGTGGTGCCGGGTTCGGTGCGCGGAAGAGAGGGTCCCGCGCACCTGATCCGCCCCGGCTCGGCGTTACTTTTTGCGGGAATTGGTGAAGGCCATGAGAGCCAGGCCAATAGCCAACCAGCCGATCACGATGCTCCACTCCACCATGTTGAGGGAGGCGGGAGAGAACGGAATCACGAGCAGGCCGATGATGATGGCGCAGGCAGCGATAGCGAGGCCGATGCCAAACTTGCCGCCGGGCACCTCGTAGGGACGAGGCAGATCGGGCTCGGTGAAGCGCATGCGCAGGCAAGCGAGGGCGACCATGCCACAGGAGAAGATGAAGGCGAGAGCCGACACGTTGGTCAGAGGGATGAGCATGTTCTTGCCCAGGAACGGACCGACGACGGTGATGACGCCCAGAACGACACAGGCAAGCTTGGGAGCGCCGGACTTGGGGTCGACCTCGGCGAACTGCTCGGGCAGCTGGCCCTTGCGGCCCATGGCGAGCATGATGCGGCTCGTGGCGCCGTAGAAGGAGTTCATCGGGCCCATGGGTCCAAGCGTGGCGATGACGAGCATGGCCAGGTACAGGAGCATGTTGATGCCCTTGAGGCAGGCAAGCGCGGGAACCGGGCTCTTAACAAACTCATGCCAGTCGAGGATGGTGCCAAACGAGTAGATACAGACCATGTAGAAGCCGCCTGCGGCCAGCAGGGCCAGGGAGATGATCTTGCCGAACTTGTTCCAGTTGAGGCCCTCGGCTGCTTCCTCAGCCTGCTGAGGAATGGTGTCGAAGCCGGCGTAGAAGAACGGAGTCAGAACCAGGACTGACACGATGCCGGCGAACAGGCTGGTGCTCTCGGTAGCGGCCTTGCCGCCGCCAGCGCCGGTGACCTGGGAGAACACGGGCATGGCGTTGTCCGGCGAGCCGGTGAACAGCGAGACGCCCATGGCGAGCAGCATGCCGCAGAGCAGGGCCTTGGTCAGGAAGGCCTGGAGCTTGGCGGCCGAGCTGGCACCGCGGAAATTGAGGAAGATGACGTAGACTGCAAAGCCGAGCGCGATCAGCGTCGGGAACAGGTAAACGTCGGCGCCCAGGATGGTGTAGAGCTTGACGGCGCGCAGCCACTCAAGACCGGGCAGGCTACCGAACATCTCGGACACGAGGGTCGAGATGGCGATGGCCTCCCACGGGCACAGGATGCCGTTGCCCAGGGCCAAAAGCCATCCGGTGATGTAGCTCAGCGTACGGCCAAAGCTACGATCGACATACTCGACGATGCCGCCCGAGATGGGGATAGCGGCCGTGAGCTCACCGAAAACAGCTCCGACGGGCACGAGGAAGATTGCACCCAAGAGGAATGCGATCATAGCGGGAACGGGACCGCCGCCCACGACCATCCAGTCGCCGACCTGCAGAACCCAACCGGTACCGATGATGGCACCGAAACCGATGGTGAAGAAGTTCCAGAGCGAGAGCGTTTTCTTCATGCCGCCGTTATCCTCGACTGCAACTTCTGCGTTCTTGTCCGCCATTGTTCCCCTCCTTTCCTATTTGACGCCCTTGGCGTCACCCCTTGCGCGGTCCGTTTTGCCGCGCGCTTTTATTCCATGGCTTTAAGATACGGCCTTGGCGCAGCAGCGCCGCTCGCAGCTCGACCGAAGGCAGAACTGCAAAACGAGCGGCACCGTTTTTGGGACGAACGGCGGGAGACGTCATTCGTCTTGGACGCTTTCATCTTGTCTGCTTTTGAATACCTGTTGCTGTGACGCTTGGCGCGCGGCGCGGCAACGTTCATACCATTTGTCAGGCTTTTGGCGCACATACCCATGTGTCGTGCATCTTTTTATGTAGGATAAACAAGTTACACATGAGGCAAGGTGATTCGAATGGCATACGGATACAATGACGGCGACCAACGGCCACAAAGCGTGCGCCTTGCCGGCCGCGCCACGCCAACGCCCAGAATCACCTCCGACAACGACAACCCGCAGCGCCCCCAAGAGCAGCTCGGGGCTTCTTCGCGGCAACAAAGCCGTACCGTGCAGCAGTCAGACCGCGCGAGTACGAGCACACGCCAACGCCAGACCGACACATCGCAGCCACGCCGCTACGATCGCCGTAAGACCGACTACTACGTTAAGCGCTCCTTTTCGCGACCTCAACGCGATCGCGGCAATTCCGCCCCTCACCCCGCGTCGCACACCACAAGCCACGCGCTTCCGGCCCGCCGCCTACGCCTTGCGCTTTGCTCCATCGCCGCCTGCCTCGTCTTTGTGTTTTTGGGATCCTGCATCTCCCACGGATCAGCCGGTCTTGAGCCCACTGCCGAGGACAAGCTGCTTAAAGCTCCCGTCGCGCCCGGTTACTCCTTTGCGTTCTCGACCCCACGCTCGCAATGGCAGGCCGGCGCCATGCCCCACATCTACCAAATTGACCCCGCATGGTCGGAGCTGCCCTATGCCGGTGGCACTATTCGCGAAAACGCCTGCGGTCCCACTTGCCTCACCATGGTCTATATCTTTAAGACCGGCCACACCGATAAGACGCCGGTCGATATATGCGCACTGGCCGAAGCCGGCAACTACGCCCCCACCGGTGCCACCGAGTGGTCGTTTATGACAGGCGGCGCGTGGCAGCTGGGGCTCAACGGAACACAGCTCTATAACGATCGCGAATCGATTACCCAAGCACTTCGCTCGGGTGCGCCCGTCATCGCCGCAGTGCGCCCCGGTACGTTTACCAACGTAGGCCACTACATCGCGCTCTACGGCATCGACGATGCCAACCAGGTTGGCGTCTACGACCCCAACTCGGCCAGCCGCAGCGCCCGCCGCTGGGGCGTAGTAGAGGTCCTCAACGAAGTCGAAGCCATGTGGGCCTACTACTAGTCATTGGGGACAGACTTAAATGAGTGGTCATTGGGGACGCTCTTGTTTGGCTAGTCATTTAAGAACGTCCCCAATGACTAGGTGAATAGCAAAAGCCCCGCAGTCGGAGCGGACTGCGGGGCTCATGAAGAGAGGCTAGTTTGTGGGCGCTTTGCCTGGCGCCCACGAGAGAGGCAACAGAGTAGAGACTACTCGTGGATGCGGGTACCGGAGAGGCCGGCCATGGTCTCGGCGGCCTTGTCCAGGGCGCCGATGATGCAGGTGCGGCCCTTGCGGGAACGGGCGAACTTGATGGCAGCGCGAACCTTGGGCTCCATGGAACCCTTGCCGAACTGACCCTCGTCTGCCAGGCGCTCGGCCTCGTCGGCGGTGAGGTCCTCGAGCTCCTCCTGGTTGGGCTTGCCAAAGTTGATGGCAACATGCTCAACGGCGGTCAGCAGGAACAGAACGTCAGCATCGCAGTCCTCGGCCAGCAGCTCGCCGCCCAGGTCCTTGTCGATGACGGCGGGAACGCCCTTGTAGCAGCCCTTGTTCTCGTAGTCGCGGACGACGGGAATGCCGCCGCCACCGCAGGCGATGACGATGAACTCGTTGTCGAGCAGGTTGAGGATGGAGTCAGCCTCGACGATCTTCTTGGGATCGGGGGAAGCGACGACGCGACGCCAGCCGCGGCCGGAATCCTCGACGAAGACCTTGGAGGGATCCTCGGCCATGAACTCCTTGGCCTGCTCCTCGGTGTAGAAGGGGCCGATCGGCTTGGTCGGGTTCTTGAACGCGGGATCATCCGGGTCGCACTCAATCTGGGTGACGACGGTGGCGGCGTGCCAACGCTTATAGCGCTTGTGCATCTCGCGGCCGATGCCCTGCTGCAGGTGATAACCAATGTAGCCCTGGGACATGGCGCCGCACTCGGGCAGCGGCATCTCGGGGGTACCGATGGCATCGTGGGCAGCGGCGAAGGCGTTCTGGATCATGCCGACCTGCGGGCCGTTGCCATGGGTGATGATGATCTCATTGCCCTGCTCGATGAGACCGAGGAGAGCGTGGGCGGTGTTGCTCACGGCCTCGATCTGCTCGACGGGGTTGTTGCCGAGGGCGTTGCCGCCAAGGGCGACGACAATACGATCAGGCTTGCCAAGAGGCTTAGACATTGCTGGAATCCTTTCTGTAAAAGGCCTACAACCCATTAATAACCCGCGTCCGTGCGATACGTGAGTTTATTAAGGTTTATATTCTCTTTATCGCTCATTTTATTCATTTTGAAAATAGCGGAACGGTGAACGGTCGTTTTTGTCCGCTCAGCGTACAGAACACCAGCTCAGACATATCTACGTAATTTACGTGCGACTTTATTTAAATGAAGCGAGGATTATGTCGGATTATGCAAACTACATCTCTGCTAAACACAAAACGGACAGCGCAATATCTTACTCGCACTATACGAGATTCTATGCACTTATAAGTCGAGTATGCACCCCTGCAAAAACAAGGGGCTTTTCATCCAGCAAAAGGAATAAAGAAGAGCTCCGAAAAGACGGCAGCAACCCTGTCCTCCCCCGCGTCCCAAAGTGGCGCGAGGTTTCGCGGCAAAGCCGCGAAACAGCGAAGGGGACGGAATACCCGGCCAACTACGTCCTTCATCCGCCCACACAATCCGAGGACGTAGTCGTAGCAGGATCTGAGGGCTGACCTTCGCGGACACTCCGCAGGACGAAAGAACCCCCGCCGCACGTAGTGCGCAGCGGGGGTTCTTTCATGTCCGAGGACGTCCGCGAAGGTCAGCCCTCAGATCCTGCGGTGGGAGACCTAGGCCTCGTTGTACACCGTCTTGAGCTTCAGCAGGTGAGCGTAGCGGTCCATAGCGGCCTGCTCGTTCTCCTTGAAGAGCTCCTCGGCGCGCTCGGGGAAGGAACGCGTCAGCGAAGCGTAACGGGCCTCGTTCATCAGGAACTCCTGATAACCGCCCGCGGGCTCCTTGGAATCGAGCGAGAACTTCTTGCCGGCAGCAGCCTCGGGGTTGAAGCGGAAGAGGTTCCAGTAACCGCACTCGACAGCCTTCTTCATCTCGGCCTGGCAGTTCTGCATGCCACCCTTCTTGATGGAGTGCATCTCGCAGGGGCTGTAGCCGATGATGAGGGACGGACCGTCGTAGGCCTCGGCCTCGTGGATGGCCTTGAGGGTCTGAGCCGGGTTGGCGCCCATGGCGACCTGCGCCACGTAGATGTAGCCGTAGCTCATGGCGATCTCGGCCAGGGACTTCTTCTTGGTCACCTTACCGGCAGCGGCGAACTGAGCGACCTGGCCCAGGTTCGAGGCCTTGGAGGCCTGACCGCCGGTGTTGGAGTAGACCTCGGTGTCGAAGACGAAGACGTTGACGTTGTGGCCGGAAGCCAGGACGTGGTCCAGGCCACCGAAGCCGATGTCATAGGCCCAGCCGTCGCCGCCGAAGATCCAGAAGGACTTCTTGGTGAGGTAAGCCTTGTCGGCGAGGATCGCCTTGGAAGCGTCGCAGCCGCACTTCTCGAGCTCGGCAACGTAGGCAGCGGCAGCGGCCTTGGAGGCCTCGGCGTCGTTGACGGAGTCGATCCAAGCCTGGCCGGCGGCCTTGAGCTCATCGGACGGACCATCGGCAGCGATGATGTCCTGGGTAGCGGCGATCAGCTTCTTCTGGACGGCCTCGTAACCGACGGCCATGCCCAGACCGTGCTCGGCATTGTCCTCGAACAGGGAGTTGTTCCACGCCGGGCCGTGACCGTCCTTGTCCTTGCAGTAAGGAGCGGTGGCAGCGGGGTTGCCCCAAATGGAGGAGCAGCCGGTGGCGTTGGAAATGAACATGCGGTCGCCGGCGACCTGGGTCACCAGACGTGCATAGGCGGTCTCGGCGCAGCCGGCGCAGGAGCCGGAGAACTCCAGGTAGGGCTGCTTAAACTGGCTGCCCTTGACGTTGGCCGCGATGAGCTCCTTCTTCTCGGAGACGTTCTCGACCATATAGTCCCAAACGGGCTGCTGGTCCATCTCCTGCTCGGTGGGAACCATCTCGAGGGCGCCCTTGGGGCAGACCTTGACGCAGTTGGTGCAACCCATGCAGTCGAGCGGGGACACAGCCATGGTGAACTTCATGCCCTTGGCCTTGGGGCCCATGGCGTCGAGCGTGCGGGTAGCCTCGGGCGCGGCAGCAGCCTCGTCCTCGGTCATCGCGAACGGACGGATGGTGGCATGCGGGCACACATAGGCGCACTGGTTGCACTGGATGCACTTGGTCTCGTCCCAGTGGGGAACGACCACGGCGACGCCGCGCTTCTCGTATGCGGAGGCGCCCAGCTCAAACTGGCCGTCAGCGCAATCGACGAAGGCGGAAACAGGCAGGCTGTCGCCGTCCATGCGATCGATGGGCTCGAGCAGGTTCTTGACCTGCTGGGCGATGGCGGACTTGGTCTCCTCGGAGAGCTCGACGGGGGCGGCATCCTCGGCAGTAGCCCAGTCGGCCGGAACCTCGAACTTACGGAAGGCGGTAGCGCCGGCATCGATGGCCTTGTGGTTGGCGTCGACGATAGCCTGGCCCTTCTTCATGTAGGACTTGGTAGCCGCGTCCTTCATGTACTGCAGGGCGTCCTCGGCGGGCAGGACCTTGGCCAGCGCGAAGAAGGCGGACTGGAGCACCGTGTTGGTGCGCTTGCCCATGCCGACCTTGGCAGCCAGGTCGATAGCGTCGATCAGGTAGACGTTGACGTTGTTGTTCGCGATGTAGCGCTTGGCCACGGCGGGCATGTGCTCGGCGAACTCCTCGTCGCTCCACTGGCAGTTGACCAGGAAGGTGCCGCCCGGCTTGACGTCGCGGACCATCTTGAAGCCCTTAACGATGTAGCTGGGGTTATGGCAGGCGAC
>CAUCCR010000026.1:0-16873 GCA_958441355.1 uncultured Collinsella sp.
TGGCCGTGCCCAGGATGTCGCCGTTGTTGTTGCCGTACCAGGTGTGCAGCAGCTGACCGTCCTCGCCCACGAGCGCGGCCTTCATGGTGGTGGAGCCGGCGTCGATGCCGATGAACACGCGGCCGGCGTAGCCGTCGAGCTTGCCCTTGGGGACGACCTCGGTGTCGTGGCGGGTTTTGAACTCGGCAAAATCCTCGTCGGTGGCAAAGAGCGGATCCAGGCGCTCGACCTCGGCACCCTGTGTGTCGCCTAAGCTGTCGATGGCCTCGATGAGCTGCGGGAACGTGCTGAGTTTATTGGACTCGTGCGCCATGGCGGCGCCGCTCGCCACAAACAGGTGAGCGTTTTGGGGCACGATACGGTGCTCCTCGTCCAGGTTGAGCGTGAGGTAGAAGCGGTGGCGCAGCTCGGAGAGGTACTGCAGCGGGCCGCCCAGGAAGGCGACGTTGCCGCGGATGGGACGGCCGCACGCCAGGCCCGAGATGGTCTGGGTCACGACGGCCTGGAAGATGGAAGCGGCGACGTCCTCGGGGCGGGCGCCTTCGTTGAGCAGCGGCTGGACGTCGGTCTTGGCAAAGACGCCGCAGCGGCTGGCGATGGGATAGATGGTGGTGGCGTTGGCCGCGAGCTCGTTGAGGCCGCTGGCATCGGTGTGCAACAGGGTTGCCATCTGATCGATGAAGGCGCCCGTGCCACCGGCGCAGGTGCCGTTCATGCGCTGCTCGATGCCGTTGTCGAAGTAGATGATCTTGGCGTCCTCGCCGCCCAGCTCGATGGCGACATCGGTGGCCGGGATGAGGGTCTCGACGGCACGCTTGCTGGCGATGACCTCCTGGACAAACTCCAGGTCGAGCCACTGGGACAGCAGCAGGCCGCCCGAGCCGGTAATGGCGCAGGTCATCTGGGCCGTCGGCAGCACGGTCGCAGCGCCCTCGAACAGGTCGCGGGCGCAGGCACGGACGTCGGTGTGGTGGCGCTGGTACTTGGCGTAGACGATCTGGTTGTCGTCGTTGAGCACGGCGAGCTTAACGGTGGTGGAGCCCACGTCGATGCCCAGGTGCAGGTTGCCACGAGCGTTCTCGGGGTTGAAGATCGCGCCTTCGGGGGCCTGGGCGGCAGTGGCGGCTGCGGGCTCAGCGGCAGTGACGGGCTCGCTAGCGACGGACGTCTCCTCTGCCGCGTTCTTGGCCTCGGCAACCGCCTCGGCAACTTTCTCGGCAGCCGCGGTCGCGGCCTTCTGCGCGGCGTCCACCACGGCGGGCGCGGCCTCGCGCGCAGCAGCGACCATGCGGTCCTTGATGCCCTCGACGAGTTTGCTCATTGTCTCTCCTCTTAGTTGTTGGACTCGACGGTTGCGGTGGTGTCGACCGCGTCCTCGAGCTGCAGATTCAATAGCTTCATGCCGTATTCCGGCACGTTGATATCGATGGGTTGGCCATACAGGTCGCCGGGGCGCACAAAGGCGATAACCGTCATAATGCGCGCCATGGTCTCGGGCGATTCGGTGAGCCCACGCTCAAACCAGCGCTGAATCAGGCCGACCTCGGCACTCACGACATAGGTAACGTAGTAGTCAAAGAAGGTGCCCAGTGCCAGGCCCAAGATGCCCGTCTGTGCACGCGGCACCACGGCCTCGCGTGCGGTATCGATGATCTTTTTAATAAAGGCGGGGTCGCCGCCCGGGCCCAGTAGGACCCCGATAAGGTCGCGATTAGCCGCAAGATAGCGAAGCAGCTCAACCGAACCGGGTGCCGGCTCGAGCTCGTCGATGTTGCGGTAAAGATCGGGTAATTGAGCTGCGGTGATAAGCTCCACCCGCTCGCGAATCTCGGCAAGCAGGCCGTCCTCGATCTGGCTGATAAAGTCGGGGATATCGCGGTAGTGCGAATAGAACGTTCGACGCGTAAGACCGGCGCGCTCGGTGAGCGACGCGACGTTAATGCGCGAAAGGTCGCCGCTTTCGGCAAGCTCGCTGGCAAGCGCCTGGCGAAGGGCGCGCTGCGAGCGAAGGGACCGGCGATCACATTTCTCGAGCTGGGACAAGCGTCCTCCTTGTTACTCAGACTGTACGCTATTGCACAGTGCGAGTATTATTGCACACCGTGTGTATCAACACGTAAAGGCAATATTTGGAATGTGACAAAGGGCAGTCCCTTTGTCACATTCAGCGACCGCCTAGGTTGTGCCAGTTGTGCCTGGCTTTTGGAGCGGCATTGCCGATTGTTCAAAATGTCATTCGTGGGTAGAATAGTGTCGACGGCAGCCCAAGTTCTGGAAAGCTGGGCAGCGCCGTTGCTTGGATTAAGGGGTCAACGCCTTAGCGGCGGCGACCCCTTTTACGTTGCTTCGAACGTTGCTTGAGTGCCTCGGAAAGCCCGACGAGCGCCGTGGAGAACGAGACCAAAGCGGTCAGAAGTCTCACGAAATCAATCAGATCGGTCATGGGCATCACCTCCCATCAGATGGAGGGCGTTGCCCGGCACATGGAACTGCCGCCAACAGTATCAATTCTATCAAAGCGCAGTTAGATATGCGAATGTTTGTTCGTATTTCAAGAGACCAGCGTCACCTGTGACAAAGGGGCTGTCCCTTTGTCACATTATTCGATTACGGTGCAGGAATTCTGCGCGTGCATGGTGGCAAGCATGTGTTTGGGAACGGCGTGGGCCATGCAGCTACCGATAGTCGCGCTTGCGGCGGCCTTGGCCGCGTCACTGCCGTTTTTGGTCGCGTAGCTGTGGCGGAAGCGTTTGAGCATGGCAATGTCGTTGCCGCCGTCGCCGTAGACCGCGACCTCGTCCTCGGCAATGCCGTAGTAGCCCGCCAGCCAGGCCACGCTCTCGCCCTTGTTGCATGCCACATCCGTGATCTCAAACATCACCGGGTCAAACGGCGCGTTGACCACGCGGTCCAAGCGCTCGGCCAAATACGCCTTAAGGTCGCGCTCCAGCTCGGGCGAGATCACACGGCAGTTGATCTTGCACACATCGTGGCGCAGGATGTCGCCGATTGACTGATCGAAATACTGCTCCTCGTGATACCCGCCACGCGCGCGCATGCCGCGCATCACGATGCGCTTGATAGGGCTGTCCTTCTTAAAGCCCGCCTGGTGCATCTCGAACGAACCGCTCGAGAACATGCCGTCGGGCGTGGAGCAATCAAAGCAAATGTCCGGGAACTCCTTGAGCAGCTCCTCGGTGATCTGCGGATCGATGGTCCAGGTCTTGAGCACCTCGCCATGACTGTCGCGCACAATGGAGCCGTTAGAGCAGCAGGCATCGAGCGCCAGCCCCGTAAAGCCATGTTCGCCGATCGGCAACGTCGAGCGCCCGGTCGCAGGAACCACATGCAGGCCAGCCTCGGTCAGCTCGCGAATGGCACGGCGGATGGTCCCATCTGCCTCGTGCAGGGCGTTCAGCAGTGTTCCGTCTAAGTCACTCGCAAACATCTTGATCATGGGCATGCCTCTCCTTCGTCTGCACGATATTGTAGACGAGAACGGACATACCCAAACAATGCCGTTCCGACGCGACGTGCCACTGCCTCCACAAATTCACGGTGCCCCAGCGCGTTAAGACAATCGCCACAAGCGACTTTTCAGCCGATAAAACAGCGCCGTCGTCAACGTCAGCACCGCCAACATGCCTGCGAATACAATCGCCGGCGTCCATCGATCATATGCAACCCCGTACGTCAATTGGCCGATAGGTGTTGCGCAGGAAAGGACCATGTAAACGACCGAAAGCACTTTTCCGCAGAGCTCAGTCGGCGCTGCCCGCTGAACAAACGCGATGATTTCAACCGACGCAATGGCTGCCCACACCATGACCCATGCCGAACCAACCGCAAACACGGTGAACACGCATACATCTGCGCCGAGCAGCAGCGTAACAATAATCAGTACGACTCCAAAACAGATCATCGCAACATATCGACATATGCCATTGAGAGAAAAACGATGCGGCCAAATGCCGACCAAGCCACTGCCGACAAGACCACCCAAGCCCATA
The DNA here is from genome assembly GCA_958441355.1 of uncultured Collinsella sp. GTDB lineage: Bacteria > Actinomycetota > Coriobacteriia > Coriobacteriales > Coriobacteriaceae > Collinsella. The sequence continues at coordinate 4,011 of CAUCCR010000026.1, forward strand.
GCAACCTCAACTATCCCAACGCAGGACGATTGCATGCCGAGATGCTTTGTAACAATAATGGGAGCGCCAATCGTTAGCCCAACCAACGCAAGGTTCAAAACGGCCGCTAGCAAAATCACAGCGACCAATGATGCATTTTTCAACAGATACCGAATCGACTCCCGAAAATCGTTTCGGCATGTCGTACGAGTCGCGCCGCCTCCCATCGTTTCAGATGAGGCATTTTGCTTGAGTGCACCTCTAAACAGCAGAGTTGACATCGCAAACGCCACCGCCGCGATCGCGCAAAGAGTATCGATGCCAAAGCACCCATAGACTGCCGTCCCGACCACAGGGCCCAAGATATTGCTCACCATGGTCGACTGCGAAACCAATGCAGTGGCCTGCTCAACCTTCTCTTCACCCGCCATGCGCACCGTCTCAATTTGGAGCATTGGCTTTAGCAGCGATTGAACGCCATATTGAACACAAAGTATCGCTACTACGACGACCGCAAGAGGCAATGAGCGCTTCATGGGGATAGACAGCAGCGATGCAGTCATCAGAGCAATACCGAGGGCCACGAGGACCTCGCGCTGTTTTCCCCGATCCGCCAAGATCCCGCCAACCGGAGTAGCGAGCACACCTGGTATGAACGCTATCGCCGCGACGGCGCCATATAACGTTGACGAGCCGCTGCAATCAAACAAGTAAAGCGGATACGCAAAGCACAGCGCCGACAGCATCGAATACGTGCACAGCTGCGCAACAAGAAGGCCAAAAAGCCTGATAGGTCGCACTGTTTTTCGCGTCAACGAGACATTACTCCTCCGCATTCCAGCCATAAGCCCACCCCCTATACATACCGCTAGTATGTATTTAATGACTTGAAAAGGGCAGCCGTGGCTACCCTCACAAATCAATTACATACCGTTGGTATCTATATTACCACCCGGCGCGGTCCCATACATCCCAAATCTGGGCCGTTGTCTGGAGCACTTCATTACCCAAATCAAGTCCCACCGCGGCCGCCATCTGCGCCAAGCATTGCGCGCGAGCGAGCATTCGGTCCTTGGATTCAAGCGGACGGAACAATGGCAGCAGCCAAAGATTCGCCAACAACGATACGGCCTCCGCCGCTTCGCGCGGGCATTCGCACGCAATGGAGCCGTCGGTGATGCCCTCCTCGATCACTGGCAAGAGACAGCCATCGGCCGACTCGTCAAACGAGCCCTGGTACTGCATCGCCAGTAGACGCGAGCTTTTTACCGGATCTGCCGCAGGATGCATGCGTGCCCATAGCTCAATTTGCGGAACGACGGACTCGGGCGCGTACAGTCGCTTGAGCTTTTGGGCTCCGGTCATATTACCGATACCAAGCGTTGAGCGACGGCGCTCAACAATCGGAGCCATTGCCCGATCAAATGCGGCGTTGAAAATCTCCTCTTTGCTCTTAAAGTGATGATAGACAGCACCCTTGGTCATGCCATCGAGGCGGTCGACGATGTCTTGAATGCTCGTCCCCTCATAACCCCGTACACAGAATAGCTCCAGTGCCGCGTCGAGAATCTTCGCGACCGTCTCCTCGGGATATTTATTACGACCCATAATCCGTCCATCCGCAACGCAAGTCTTGTGCCTCATTGCAGCATTTTAACGTTGCGGATGGCAGGCGGTCGATTCTACACCGCGGCGGGGCCGTGTTCGCCGGTACGGATGCGGATAACATCCTCGACCGGCTCAACCCAGATCTTGCCGTCGCCGACGGCTCCGGTGCGAGCAGCGTTGCAGATAATCTCGACAATGCCGTCGACATGCTCGTCGGCGCAAATAAGGGTGAACTGTACCTTAGGGATCGTGTTGACAAGCAACTCGTTGCCGCGCACGTATTCCTTCCAGCCATGTTGCGCACCGCAGCCCTGCACTTGGTTGATAGTCATGCCACGAACATCGGCAGCAAACAGCGCATCTTTAAGAACCTCAAGCTTCTCGGCACGAACGATTGCCGTAATCTTCTTCATAGTGAATTCCTCTCTTTAATAAAAGAAATTGATTGTCCTTCACATGGCACGGGTTTTCCAGGTGCCACAGACCAACCTTGTAGATCAGATAAGTTCAACTGACTGGTCTTAGCAGGTTTCCCAAGTGCCGCAGATTGCCGTGAAAGAGGAGCGAAGCGTACTTAAGTACGTGAGCGACGATTGAACGGCAAGGTGCGGTGCTTGGGGAAGCTGCTAATCGAGTCCGGAGAACGAGGGATACGCGCTCTCGCCGTGTTGACTCGCGTCCAGGCCCAGCGCCTCGTCGGCCTCGTCCACGCGCAGGCTGCCGTGGAACAGCGCCTTGACCACCGCGGCGATCACCAAGTCGAGCACCAGTACAATAGCGACCGTCACCACAATGCCCAAAATCTGCGAGATGAGCAGCGACACGTCGCCCGTGTAGAACAGGCCGCCCTTACCGGTCCACGAGAGCTCCGGCACGCAGAACAGCCCCGTGAGCACGCCGCCCAGGATGCCACCGATGCCGTGGCAGCCAAACGCGTCGAGCGCATCGTCGTAGCCAAACTTGGTCTTAAGATGGCTGATGGCCAGGTAGCAGACGGGCGAGACGATCAGGCCCATGACCAGCGCCGCCCACGGCTCGACAAAGCCCGCACCCGGCGTGACCACCACAAGGCCCGCAACCAGACCGGTGCTGGCACCCACCAGCGTGGGGCGGCCGGTATGCACGCGCTCGACGGCAAGCCACGAGACCATGCCCGCCGCGCTGGCCGTCACGGTGTTGAGGATGGCAAGCGCGGCCACGGCGTCGGCCTTAAACTCGCTGCCGCCGTTAAAGCCAAACCAGCCAAACCAAAGCAGCCCGGCGCCCAACGCCACAAACGGCACGTTATGCGGACGGTAGCTCACCATGCCAAAACCGCGACGACGGCCGAGCATTAAGCAGAGAATCAGGCCCGTGAGACCGGACGAAATGTGTACCACGTCGCCGCCGGCAAAGTCGAGTGCGCCGATGATGTCGCCGATAAAGGAGCCCTCGCCGCCCCAGACCATGTGGGCGAGCGGCGCATAGACCACAAGCAGCCAAATGCCCAGGAAAGCCGTCATGGCACCAAACTTAACGCGGCCGGCTAGGCTGCCCGTGACGATAGCGGCAGTAATCATGGCAAATGCCATCTGAAAGGCGATGTTGATAATCTGAGGATAGACGGCACCGTCCGCGGCATTGCCCTCAGCCGCCTGCAGCACCTGGTTGAGCACCGGCAGGCACAGCAGCTGGTCAAGGCCTCCAATAAACGGGCTGGAACCGTCGCCGCCGTAGGCCAGCGACCAGCCGGCAACAATCCACAGCACACCAACCAGACCAATGGCGCCAAAGCACATAAGCATGGTGTTGATGACATTTTTGCGCCTGGACAGGCCGCCATAGAAAAACGCCAGACCCGGTGTCATTAAAAACACGAGCATGGTGCAGATGAGCATAAACGTTGTCGATCCCGTATCGTACATTCGCTCCCCCTTGATCGCATAAACGTTGTCGGCGCCCATAATGCGGCCGAGGGGCAACTGGTGTAGACCAGATACAGCGTTGTTAAACGCGGCGTTGTCGAATGGAAATGCTGCCGCAATCTTGGAAACGGCGCAGCAACGGACGCGAAACCAATGGGAAATACGCGAGCAAGGGGCCGCAAGCACACCCGTCCCGGCTAGCGCCGAAACAGCTCGTGAGCGCGGTCGCGGAGATTAGTTGCTCGAATGACACCTTCGTAGCGATTGATGCGCAGACGCGGGAAGGCATTGAAAAAGCGCAGGTCACGACGACTGAGTGACACGCTTGGCACCGGACGGCTCATGCGCTTGCCGGCAAGGCGACGACTGAGCGACGGACGCGGCATGTTCGGCGCGGCATCGGCCACGCGGCGGGCGGCAAGCGCCAGGCCGCGAGCACCATCCGCGATAAACGTCGGCATCGAAGCCTTCTCGCGCAGGGCATCGAGCGCGGCGTCGCCCAGCTCGGCCAGCCACGCGTTAACGGCACGGCTGCGGATATGCGTCTGTGCCACCGAGCCGATCGCCGAATCGGGAATACGTTCGAGCATAGAGTCGGACGCATCGGCAAGCGACTCGTTAATGCGGTCGGCAAGGTCGGCCCGGACGCGCTCCAGCTGATCAGACAGACGCCGCCAACTCGCCAACGAGCACACCGCGTCGACCATCATCGCGACCGCGACGATAAAGGCGGACAGCCGCACAATCAGCACCGGCAGATGGCCAAGCAGCCCCAGCAATGCCGGCTCCACTAAACGGCAAATACACAACGCACCCAAGCCAAACGCGCAGGCCCAGTACAGACAGATGCGTCCGTGCAGGTTAAACGGCAGGTGCGAGTAATCCCAAAAGCGAGCGCCCGTTGTTTTTTCCAACAGCACGCCTACGCTGTACTCGATCACGCTGCATACGAGCGCTGCAGCGACAAACTGGCTCGAGGCATCCGGAATCCCGCGCAACAGCAGCCAGCAGGCAATGCCGCCCACACCATAGATAGGACAACACGGCCCCAGCAAGAATCCGCTGTTGGCGAAGCGTCCTTGGTTAAGCATGGCGCATACTGTCGACTCCCATGCCCAGCCGCAAAACCCGTAAAAGGCAAACGAGAGCACCAGTGCCGAGAGTGGACAGGCGGCAAGCGTCGCGCCGCCAAACGCAATATCAATCGCGGTCCCCACCGTCTACCCTCTCCTCTTTTCGCTCGATGCTTTACTCACGCTATCGTCCGTCTCGTCCTTGCGCCGCAGACGACCGGCGACCGTCTCGCGCAGGGCGCACCATTTATCTGCCAGGCATACAATCCAAGCCTCACGACACGTCGGCGGCACCGGCACCAGCGGAAACATATGCCGCACGATAATATTCCGCTCGCGCGACGTCAGCTCAAAATCTTCCTCCGCGCGCGCTAGGGCAAAAAACGGATGACGAAAGCCATGCAGCCGGTGGCTTGGGTCGGGGTCGTGCCAATCGTAGAGAAAGTAATCGTGTAACAAGGCTCCGCGCAGCAGCGAGGCACGGTCGATCGAAATGCCAGCACGGCCCAAGTGCTCGGCAAAGGACAGACTTGCCCGTGCCACCGAGGTCACATGTGCATAGACCGTCACGCCGCCATGCTGGATAAACTCGCGCGTCAGGTCCAAGCGGCCCACCTGGGCGAGCTGGCGGGCGGCATCGTCGACCTCGTGCGCGATTTTCTCGGCACGAACGGCATCGGACATGCTGCCTCCTTCCAGCGGCTCACGGCGGCAAGCCACGGCCTACACGCATGAAATAAAATCATCATCGAATCTATCAGTATGGCATCGGACAAAACGTTTTGCCCCGCCGGTTGGCGAATTACCGCGCCGCCGTCACATATCAAACGCCAAAATGTGCGAGACTGTTTTGTGCAATTGTGCCGGCCGAGGGAGCGCCGGCGCTCGATTCGCATGGAGTAACCCACAACGATGCTGCTTACGCAAACGACAACGCCCGAGGACGTCAAGGCTCTTAATCGCGCCGAGCTCCCGCAGCTCTGCGGCGAGATCCGCCACGCCATCCTCGAAAGCTCCGCCGCTGTCGGCGGACACGTTGCCCCCAACCTGGGCGTCGTTGAGCTTACGGTTGCGCTTCATCGCGTGTTTAACTCCCCTATCGACAAGATTGTCTTTGACGTTTCGCACCAGACCTACGCCCACAAGGCGCTGACCGGGCGCGCGTATACCTATATCGATCCGGAACGTTTTGGCGAGGCTTCTGGCTTTGCCAATCCCGACGAGTCCGAGCACGACCTGTTCGCCATGGGCCACACCTCCACATCGGTGAGCCTGGGCTGCGGCTTGGCACACGCCCGCGATCTGGCGGGCGACAGCTACAACGTCATCACCATCATTGGCGACGGCTCGCTTTCGGGCGGCTTGGCGTTTGAGGGCTTCAACAATGCCGCCGAACTCGACAGCAACCTGATCATCATCGTCAACGATAACGACCAGTCCATCGCCGAGAACCACGGTGGCCTCTATCGCAATCTGGCCGAGCTGCGCACCAGCAACGGCACCTGTGAGCGCAACGTTTTCCGCGCGATGGGACTCGACTACCGTTATTTGGACGCCGGCAACGACGTGTTGGCCCTGGTCGACGCGCTGCAGGAACTGCGCAATATCGATCATCCCATCGTGCTGCACGTCTCCACCGCCAAGGGCAAGGGCTTTGAGCCGGCCCAGAGCGACCCCGAACGCTGGCACCACGTGGGTCCGTTTGACATGGCGACTGGGCGCAAGCTTTGCCCGGGCCATCCGAGCGAGCCCGCGCCGCGCACCTATGCTGACATTACGGGCGAGGCGCTCAGCGCCGCCATCGAGCGCGATCCACAGGTCGTTGGCATCACGGCCGCCACGCCCTACATTATGGGCTTTACACCCGAGCTTCGCGCTGCCGCCGGCAAACAGTTCGTCGATGTGGGCATTGCCGAGGAGCACGCCGTGACCTTTGCCACCGCGCTTGCGCGCTCGGGCGCCAAGCCAGTCTTTGGTGTGTACGGTACGTTTTTGCAGCGCGCCTACGACGAGCTGTGGCACGACCTGTGCCTCAACGACGCCCCCGCAACCATTTTGGTGTTTGGTGCGTCAATCTTTGGCACCACGTCCGAGACGCATCTTTCGTTCTTTGATATTTCCATGCTGGGCGGTCTTCCCAACATGCACTACTTGGCGCCGGCCTGCATGGAGGAATATCTGTCCATGCTGAGCTGGTCGCTCGACCACCGCGAGCATCCCGTGGCAATCCGCGTACCGGGCATCGGCCTGGTAAGCCGCCCCGACCTTGCGCCCGCCGAAGACACCGACTACAGCGCCGTTCGCTATAACGTGGTGCGTCAGGGCCGCGACGTTGCCGTGCTCGCACTTGGCGATTTCTTTGAGCTGGGTGAGCGCGTGGCAAACCGTCTGACTGCCGAGTACGGCATCGAGGCCACGCTCGTCAACCCGCGCTTTGCAACCGAGCTCGACCGCGAGTTCCTCGATAGCCTTGCCGCCGAGCATCGCGTTGTTGTCACCCTCGAGGACGGCATCTTGGACGGCGGCTGGGGCGAGCGCGTGGCGTGTTACCTGGCCTGCACGCCCTTACGCACACGCACCTTCGGCATCGCCAAGGGCTTCCCCGACCGCTACGACCCCAACGAACTGCTTGCGCAGAACGGCATGACGGTCGAGAACATGGCCGCCGAAGCCGTGAGACTACTCAACGAGTAAGAAAACCTCCGCAAGGGAAGCACCCCTGCGGAGGTTTTTGTTTTCACGATGCGATTATCTCAATCTGTAACATCTAGGGCCCGAATTTCCGTCTAACTGTTACAGATTGAGACAAAGCAGCAAGGCATGCCGCCGCACCGACCATGCCGTCTGCAAAGCGCTATCTCAGCTGCAATAAGCGACGTTTGCCCAGATAAAACCTGCCAAAATAAACCTGTCCCTTTTTGGTAGGTAGAATTACCCATAAGGTAAGTATGTTTCTGAGTTATTTCGTGTTGACCCATTTGAGCGGGATAGGGTATAACTCTACTCAACCGCTAGGGATTTTATTGAGAAAGGTGTTCTACCATGAGCAAGAACCTCTCCCAGCAGGTCGTTCTCGACCGCCGCGGCTTCGTTGCCGCCACCTTCGCAACCGTCGCCGGCCTTGGTCTTGCCGGCTGCTCTGACACCAGCGCCGAGGCCGACAAGGGTTCCGCCACCGGCTCCTCCAAGGGCTCCGAGGATACCGAGGCTTCCACCACGCTCGATGCCAAGGCATTCGACAAGCTCGTCAACGACGGCCCCAAGGCTGATGACGACGCCATCGCCGCCAGCACCTGGGCCACGGCCGTCAAGGACGCCGGCGTCTTTAAGATCGGTGGCGTTCAGACCTCCACGCTCTTCTCCCTCCTCAACGAGAAAGACGGTCAGACCCGCGGCTTCGACGCCGGTATCGCACAGCTCCTGTCCAACTACATTCTGGGCGAGAACAAGGTCGAGATCACCCAGGTGACCTCGGACACGCGCGAGTCCGTCCTGCAGAACGGCCAGGTCGACGCTGTCTTTGCCACCTACACCATTACCGATGAGCGCAAGAAGCTCGTCTCCTTTGCCGGTCCCTACTACTACACGCAGCAGGCCATCCTGGTGCTCGCCGACAACGACGACATCAAGAGCGTCGACGACCTGGCCGACAAGAACGTCGCCGTCCAGTCCGGCTCCAACGGCCCCGCCATCCTGGAGGAGTTCGCCCCCAAGGCCAGCCAGCAGGAGTTCAAGACCGACGAGGAGGCTCGCCAGGCACTCCAGCAGGGCCGCGTTGACGCCTACGTCATCGATAACAACATGCAGCAGAGCGCCCTGGTTCGCGAGCCCGGCAAGTACAAGATCGCCGGCAAGCCCTTCGGCAGCAAGGAGCCCTATGGCATCGGTCTGCCGCTCGATTCCGACGGCGTCGCCTTTGTCAACGACTTCCTTAAGAAGATCGAGGACGACGGCACCTGGACTGAGCTGTGGCAGATCTGCATCGGCGACCGTACGGGCGACACCAATGTTCCCGAGCTTCCCGAGATCGGCGCCTAGGCAGCGAGCCTGGTAACGGCCGCAACGAAACCATATGGAAACGCATGATGCGCTTTATTGCGGTAAACTGTTTCCTCACTGAGTTGTCGGGGCTTCCGTACACACGGGAGCCCCTTTCCTTATCGGCGGGAGGTCCGCATGAGTCTCTCCGAACTCTGGTCGCTCTATGGCCAGAACTATATCGACGCGCTGCTAGCAACCTGGGGCATGACGCTTGAGTCGTTTGCCATCGCCATGGTGCTGGCCGTCGCCGTCACCGTGATGCGCGTGTCGCCGCTCAAGCCACTGCGCGTCTTTGGCGACCTGTATGTCCAGGTCTTCCGTAACATCCCCGGCATCGCGCTGCTCATCATCGTCGTCTATGCGCTGCCGCCGCTCAAGGTCGTTCTGCCCTACCGCACCTGCGTTATCGTCGCCACGGTCCTTTTGGGCTCGGCCTTTGGTTCCGAGAACTTTATGAGCGGCATCAACACCGTCGGCGTCGGCCAGGTGGAAGCCGCACGCTCGCTGGGCATGAGCTTTAACCGCATCCTCGCCAAGATCGTGATTCCGCAGGCACTGCGCTCAAGCGTATTGCCCATGACCAACCTCTTTATCGCCGTCATGCTCACCACCGCGCTCGGCAGTCAGGTGCCGCTTAAACCGCAAGAGCTTACCGGTGTGGTGAGCTACATCAACACGCGCTCGCTCGGCGGCGTCGCCGCGTTCTTTATCTCGGCGCTCGGCTACCTGGGCACGGCCTTTATGGTGAGCCACATTGGCAACTACATCGATAAGAAGGTAAGGATCCTCCGATGAGCAAGCACTCCTCCCCTGCGCTTACCATGCGCGATGCGCTCTACGAGGCTCCCGGCCCCAAGATGCGCGCCAAGATTCGCATCGGCACCGCCATCTCGCTTGTTGCCGTCACCGCGCTCGCCGTCCTAGTACTGCAGCGCTTTTATGTGACCGGCCAGCTTTCGGTCCACTATTGGTACTTCTTTACGCACCTCACCACCTGGAAGTTCTTGCTTGCCGGCTTTGAGGGCACCGTTAAAGTCGCGCTCACCGCTGGCGCCATCGCGCTGGTGCTGGGCTTAGCCCTTATGCTCGGCCGCACCAGCGACATTAAGCCGCTTCAGCTGGTCTGCCGCGTGCTCACCGATTTCTTCCGCGGCGTGCCGAGCCTGCTGTTCATCTACTTCTTCTTTTTGGTGCTGCCCCAGTACAAGATCGCGCTGCCGTCGTTTTGGATGCTCACGCTCCCCGTCGCGCTCGCTGCCGCCGGCGTTCTGGCCGAGATCTTCCGCGCCGGCGTCAACGCCGTGCCGCGCGGCCAGGTCGAAGCCGCCCAGGCACTCGGTCTCTCCAAGGCTAAAATCACCTTTAAAATCGTGTTGCCGCAGGCTATTCGGTTTATTATTCCGTCCTTGATTTCGCAGCTTGTGGTCGTGGTCAAGGACACCACCGTCGCCTACGTTGTGAGCTACCCCGACCTCATGCAAAATGCCCGCGTGCTCATTACCAACTACGACGCCCTCGTGTCGGTCTACCTGGTTATCGCGGTCATCTACATCCTCATCAACGTCGCGATCAACAAGGCCGCTGTCTACGTTTCGCACAAGACCGGCGCGACCATCATCCGCTAACGCTTTACCATTTCGAGTCATAAGGAGCCGAGTACCATGGCACAGAGCACCTCTTCCACCGGCAATCAGCCGTTAATCGAGCTCAGACACGTCGATAAGCACTATGGCGATTTGCACGTCCTCAACGACATCAATCTCTCGATCGACCGCGGCGAGGTCGTCGTTGTGATCGGTCCTTCGGGCTCGGGCAAGTCGACCATGTGCCGAACCATCAATCGCTTGGAAACCATCGACTCGGGCGAGATCCTCATCGAAGGCGAGCCCCTGCCGCAAGAAGGCAAAGACCTTGCCCGCATGCGCGCCGAGCTGGGCATGGTGTTCCAACAGTTCAACCTGTTCGCACATATGACCGTGCTGCAGAACGTCATGCTGGGACCGGTCGACGTGCTGGGCGTGTCCAAGGAGGAGGCTCGTGAGCGCGCCATGGACCTGCTGAGCCGCGTGGGCGTGGCCGAGCAGGCCGATAAGGTGCCCGCACAGCTTTCGGGCGGCCAGCAGCAGCGCGTGGCCATCGCCCGCTCGCTTGCCATGCAGCCCAAGGCCATGCTTTTTGACGAGCCCACGAGTGCCCTTGACCCCGAGATGATCAACGAGGTGCTCGAGGTCATGGTCCGTCTGGCCCAGCAGGGCATGACGATGATCGTCATCACGCACGAGATGAACTTCGCCCGCCGCGTGGCCGACCGCGTCGTGTTTATGGCCGACGGTCAGATCGTGGAAACCGGCACACCCGACGAGTTCTTCGACCACCCCCAGACCAAGCGCGCCCAGGACTTCCTCAACTCCATTAAGGGCCACTAACCCAATTGCCACGCGGGCAAATTCATCAGTAACGTTTGTCCCGCGCCACCCCTGTGCCATGTCCACCCGGATTCGAAAGCCGCACCCATGATCGGAACCCGCACCTCATCGTCCTACACTCCGCACGTCGGCGTCGATCCCGCCGACCGCCCGCTCATCCTGGTCGCACCACGCTGGGAAGAAGCGAAGCCCTATTTGAGCGAGACGCTCTCCCCCAACGAGGAGATTGCGAGCGTATTTGTCGACGCCATTCTTGCCGCCGGCGGTCTGCCGCTGCAGATGTCCATTACCGAAGACGTCGACGTTATCCGTCATTACGTGGAAATCGCCGACGGCATCGCCATTCCCGGCGGTCCGGACGTCAACCCCAAACGCTGGGGCGACGAGCGTCCTTACGACCCCACGCTGTGCTGCGAGATTCGCGACCGCTTTGAGTTTAAGCTGGTTAACGAGGTACTTCGCGCCAAGAAGCCGCTCTTTACCACCTGCCGCGGCACGCAACTGCTCAACGTCGCCACCGGCGGCACCCTGTGCATGGACGTGCCGAGCCTGGGCGCGCGCGAGGGCCGCACGCAGTGGCGCCATACCCACGTGCTCAACGACCCTGTGCATCCTGTCGAGGTCGTGCCGGGCTCGCTGCTGGAGCGCGCGGTTGGCGGGCACAGGCTGATCCAGACCAACTCCGCACATCACTGCTGCGTCGATCGTCTGGGTAAGAGCACGCGCTTGGTCGCCAAGGCAACCGACGGCGTTCCCGAGTGCATCGAAGTCGAAGGCCAGCCGTTCTGTCTGGGTGTGCAATGGCATCCCGAGTACACCTGGCAGACGCTCGAGACCGACTTTAACCTGTGGAAGTCGTTTGTCGAGGCGGCGGCCAAGGTAAAGCAGACCCGCTAGTTCGCGAACCGCATAACAGATAAGGGCGCCCCGCCGGCCACATGGTCCGACGGGGCGCCCTTTTGCCTATACGCGACAGGCGCGCAGCCCAAGGCTCGCAAGCTCTTATTCGGCCGCCTCGCGCAGGGCCGACATCGTAGCCGCATATTGCTGCTGCAGCGCATGCATCCCCTCGCGAGCGCCGTCAACGGCATCGGCACCGCGCAGTGCTTCGGTTACCACGACCGCCGGCTCGTACAGATTATCGAATCCCAGGTTCTGGCTCACGCCCTTGAGCGTGTGCGCTGCCATAAACGCACCTTCGGCGTCTCCTGCCGCCATGGCGGCCTCCAGCTTGTCCATGCTCTCGTCATCCAAAAACTTGAGGGCAAAGCGGGCGAGCATTTCCTCGCCCATCAGCCGAGCGCACGCGTCATCATAATTGGCGCCGATCTTCTCATACGCCTCACGCATGGAAATCATGGATTAAAAACTCCTTTGGTCAAACTAAATCGTGGGAAACGCGACGACGTCAGCGGGGCGTGCCAACGTCTCGGCAATTTGGTCTTGCACATCGAGCAGACAATCGTGCAGCAGCGGGTTAAAGGTGCCGCACTTACCGTCCAGGATCATCTGAATTGCCTCCTTGTGCGGGATAGCGTCCTTGTACACGCGCACGCTCGTCAGAGCATCGTACACGTCGGCCACCGAAACCACCTGTGCGGCAATGGGAATTTCGTCGCCCTTAAGGCCATCGGGATAACCCTTGCCGTCCCAGCGCTCGTGATGCCAACGCGCAATCTGGTACGCATATTCCATAAGCGCATTGCCGGCGTGATGGCTACCCAGCTCAAGCAGCATGTCGGCGCCGATTGTGGTATGCGTCTTCATAATCTCGAACTCCTCGGGCGTAAGGCGCCCGGGTTTGTTGAGAATCGCATCGTCAATCGACATCT
>CAUCCR010000027.1:0-16701 GCA_958441355.1 uncultured Collinsella sp.
CGCGTCTGATCGGCGCGCCCCCGGGATACGTCGGCTACGACGAGGGCGGTCAGCTGACCGAGGCCGTGCGCCGCAGGCCCTACTCCGTGATCTTGCTCGACGAGATGGAGAAGGCTCACCCGGATGTATTCAACGTGCTGCTGCAGGTGCTTGATGACGGTCGTCTGACCGATGGCCAGGGTCGCCAGGTGTCCTTCAAGAACACGATTATCATCATGACGTCCAACGTGGGCTCCAAGGCCATCGCCGATCTGTCCGGTAAGGACGAGGAGGAGATGCGCCATCAGGTCGACGCTGCCATGGCTCAGACCTTCCGCCCCGAGTTCCTCAACCGTATCGACGATATCGTGGTGTTCCATCCGCTCGGTATGGCGCAGATCGAGAAGATCGTCGACATCCAGCTCGCCGACGTCCGCGCGCGTCTGGCCAAGGAGCGCATGACACTTGCCATCACCCCGGCGGCCAAGCAGATGCTCGCCGTGGGCGGCCTGGACCCGGTCTTTGGCGCCCGTCCGCTCAAGCGTCTGGTTCAGCGCGAGGTCGTGGATGCCATCGCCGCCGCTATCATCGACGGCACGGTGCGCGAGGGCGATCAGGTGACGGTCGATGCCGACAAGGACGGCGGCTTTACCGTCGTGTGCGACAACACGCCGGCGGCCACCTACGAGGTTCCCGACGCTGAGTAGATTTTGGGGCCGGCTTTAAAACCGCCCCTCATCGCAAAACGCCAAGGGCGGCGGATTCAATCGGGTCCGCCGCCCTTTTTCGTGCGACAATCGATGATGTTGAGCATGAGTACATGGCAAGGAGATATGCAGATGAACGTCGAGATCAAGACGAACACGCCGGCGACTAACGCCGCGTCCGCCGCACCAAAGCCCGCACCGAAACCGGCGCCCAAGCCGTGCGACCCCTACATTCGTGCCGAGAACGAGGACGATGACGGTTACGACCCCTACAGCGACCGACGCCCCGAGCGTGAGCCGATGTTCGAAGCTGACCCGTGGCGCTGAGTGCCACCAAAAAGGCCACCAAAAAGTTGCGGTGAAATAGGGACTGTTTTGCGGTTTGACCAGCAAAAACAATCCCTATTTCACCGCAACTGCGTTGGGGATTTTTCTACAGGGGGAGGGTAGTCATAAAGGCCCCGTCCCAAATTGACTGCTCGGGGAGTCGCATTCGAGCTCGGTTGTCCTCTTAGCCACTCGATATCCTTCGGAGCAATAACGGTGATAAAACTTGCTTAAGTGCTAATCAAACTACACGCAATCTTGCTCTCTAGCTAATCAAGAATCGCTATAATTTTGATTAGATAGAGAGCAAGATTGGAGAATCATGGCATTCAACGACTTGATCGCCCAGAAAATAAAGGACTTTGAACAGCAGGGGGTTCCGCAGGTCTTTGAGCGAGACCTTGATCTAGGAAACCCACAGGAGCCAAAGCGCGACAACATCGTAAATGTGATTGTGGGGGCCCGCCGTTGTGGAAAGACGTATCGCCTGTATCAGGAGATGCGGCGGCTTCAGAGCCGGGGCGTCGAGCTTGACCGGATGCTTTACTTCAATTTTGAGGATGAGCGCTTGCGCCCGTATGAGCCATCGCTGCTGGCGGACGTGCTCGACACGTTCTATGCGCTGTATCCTGTTGCTCGAACCGAGGGCGCTTACATTTTCTTTGACGAGATCCAGGAAATTTCCGAATGGGGTGCGTTTCTGCGGCGTGTAGTCGATACGGAGAAAGCGACCGTCTATGTGACGGGATCTTCTTCCAAGATGCTGTCCTCAGAACTTAAGAGCGAGTTCAGGGGTCGTTCCCTTGTGCGAGAGCTTTTTCCGTTGAGTTTTTCGGAATACGTTCGATATAAGACGGGGAGCGTTCCCGAGCCAGATGCGACCTTTTCCCCGAGCGATGCAGCGCTGCTTCGACATCATCTGATCGGGTATCTTGAACAAGGGGGATTCATCGCGACACTTGAGCAGACGCCTGCAGACGCGATTCAGCTGCTACAGGAATATGCTTCGCGAACGGTCGCCATGGACGTCGTTGAACGTTACGACGTCAAGAACCCTCGCCTGGCATCGCTGTTCTTGACGCGGTGTATGGCATCTTCGGGACGAGAGCTGTCAGTGAACAAAGTGTACAACGAGTTCAAGAGCAGACAGATACCCGTCAGTCGTAATTCGCTCAGCGATTTACTTGAGTATTATGAGGACGCCTACCTGTTATTTTCTGTGCCGGAGTTCACGCGTTCACTGGCAAATAACATGCGGTCTGCGTCTAAGGTCTACGCTGTCGACCCTGCGATGTTTGGAGCATTCTCTCCCGCATCGGCATTGGACCAGGGCCAGAGGCTCGAGACCGCAGTGTTCAATGCGCTAAGAAGAAGGACTCCCGCGGTGAGGACCGGCTCGGTCTGCCGCCTGCTAATCAAAGAGAAGAGCAAAAGCCATGAGGTAGACTTTGTGGCTGGGGACGCGCTTCTCATGCGGGCTTATAGCCTGATTCAGGTGAGTGCGGATATGGCAAGTGAGAAAACGCGCGAGCGCGAAATTGCCGCGCTTGATGCCTCGATGGCCCAGTTTAATCTTGGCGAGTCGGCAATCGTTACCATGGATGAACAGACCGATATTCCATGCGAGCACGGTGTGGTACACGTTATGCCCGCATGGAAGTGGCTCCTTGCCTAATCATCTATGGGCCTGTGGGGTCAGGACCTCCTGGCTCCTTCATCACGGTTGGGGAGCACCTTGCTGCGCCAGGCTAGTCCTGGGCTTTGATACTCGGCAGCAGGATCTGCGCGAGGTAGTCGGTCTCGAGTTTGGTCGCGGCGTCTGCGTTGCCGTCTTTGCCAACCAGGTCGTTCTTGATCTGGCTATACGTATAGCGGTTGCCGGTCGTCAGCTCGACAAGCTCAATGGCCGTGTCCATGGGGTAGGTCGACACGGGATTCTGGGTGCGCCCGTTGATAGTCTGGGGCACCACGTACGGATAGACGGGGCCGCTGGCATAGACGGTATAACCGTTGCCCAGGCTGACCGTGCCCAAAACCGTATCGCCGTCATCGGGCGTAAAGGTCTCGCCATCGCGCACGGCGACGAGCGTCACGAGCGGCGTATTGGCGTCGTCGCCCAGATAGATGCATAGCGTGCTGCCGTTTTGCCAAGTTGCGACCTTGCCGTACCACTCGACGGGAATATCGAGCTGGTAGAGGTCGGTTGCCTTGTGGCGAGCGTCAGCATCACGGGATGCCTGTGCCTTTTGCGCGCTCACGGCATTGACGGCGGCGTCGCGCCGCGCGGTTGCTGCCTGCTGGAGCACTTTGGCAGCCGCGGCGGAGCTCGCGCCGCCTTCCTCGGCATACTTGGCGGCGGCATCGATCTGGTCGTCAGTCACCGTGTTGGCCGAAGGCACTTTGAGCTTAAAGGTGGCCTGGGCACTTAAATCCTGTCCATCGCTCTTAACGGTGACCTGCGTCTTGGTGGTCGGGACGGTATAGATGGTGCCGTCGGCCGCGATGGGGGAGGCAGCGATGGAGAACGTGTAATCGCCGGGCAGCAGTTTGATGCCGCGGCCGCGCTCGTCAACATAGAGTGTTTCGCTCACGGAGGAGCCATCAGCGTCCTGACCGCTCACCTGTACGGGAATCTTGGAGCCGGTGGAACAGTCGAGGCCCGCGGCATGCACGCCAATCTGCACTGACATCATCGTGTGGGCATTGGCGGCGACAGCGGCAGCCTGCTCTTGCTGATATCCGTTCCAGGCGGCATAGCCTGCGCCGCCTGCGACGAGCGCGACGGCCACGACACCGGCGACCATCAGATTGCGGCGCTTGGGCGACATCTTGCGATGGCGAACCTCGGCCTCGCGTGCTGAGGGAACGGACGGTAGGGGGATATCGCCCATGGCGATGGTCTCGTCCACGGCAGGCGCAGAGCCCAGGCCGGGAAGCTCGCGGGTCAGCGAATCTTCGGCCGGCAAGCTGTCGAGCAAGATGGTTTCCTCGCTCGTGTCGGATTCGGGCTGGTCGTCGGCCTCGCATTCGGTGTCTTCGTGATCTGCCTCATCTTCGGCAGGCTCAACGTCGTCTGCATCCTGATCATCGGACTGCGCCTCGGCTTCCGACTCATCCTGCACATCAACGCCCGAATCGTCAAACGCAATCTCATCAAGTGAAATCCGGTCTAGGCTCTCCAGGGCTTCGGCACTCGCTTCTGCATCTTGGGCCGCATCCTCTTGGCCCATTGTCTCATCATTCATACATCCCCCAAGCTCAATATCGGGACAACAATGTACCCAAAATTGGGGTCACATAGAGCTGTCAGGCGATTGGAAATCTGATTTTATCTGTGAGAGAGGTTTTGCATATGTGCGTGAATGCGCGCAACAACAAAAAGCCCCGGAAAGCGGACGAATCGCTTTCCGGGGCTGCGCATGACGCGCGATTGCGGCATCGGCTAAGTTTGCCTACATCCAAATGTGGACGGAATAAACATGTTACTCGGCGTGCGCGTAATCAACCTTGGCGCGGCGAGCAGTGGCCTTCTCCCAATCGCTGGTGCCCTCAAAGACATCCTGCTTGTAGGGGTTGCGGCCGAGCTTCTTGGCACGGTAGGCGATGTAGATGATTGCGGCGACGTTGGCGATCAGCGCGGCGATCGAGACCGCGGTAGCGGCGCCGGGGTCGAGCGTGGAGTGGGTCACAAAGATGGACTCCTCCTGGAAGTACGGGAACACCTGGGCAAACATGCACCAAATGGCCAGCGTAAAGGCGCGGTTCTGGATCCAGCCGCCCTTGTTCCAGATAAAGGCGGCGACGGTGGGCGCCAGCAGCAGCGCAAAGCCGCAGAACCAGGAGTGGGTGGGCAGGCAGTTGTAGGTGTAGCAGAAGTTCCAGATATCGTAGGCGATGATGTAGACCCAAGTCATGTCGGGCCACAACATGTCGGTCTTGTCCTCGGAGGCGTAGACGCTCCACCAACCGGTCATGCAGAAGATGTTGATGAGACCGGCGATGCCGTTGAACACGTTGTTCCAGCCGGCAAGCTGCGTGGCACCCTCGGAGGTGACCCAGGTGGACTGGCCCAGGACAAAGAAGTGATAGGCGCTCTCGAAGTCGGACACGACGGCGATCATGATGTTGATGGCGACGATCACAAACGGCCACGCGCGGAACCAATGCGCCTTGCCGATCTTGCCCCACTGGTACTTAATGGCAATGAAGCCCCAGCAACCGGCCAGCGCCGCGTACACCTTGGCGTAGTGGAACCAGCTGTTCTGGTACACATGGGTGGGGTTGGTGAGCGCCCACTCGGCGCCCTGTGAGACGCCGATGGCGATGGCGACGCAGTAGATGGTCATGGCCAGCGGAGCCACGCCAAAGATGATTGCTGCGCCCAGCTTGGTGCGGCGGCCGACCTCGTTGAGCACGATCAGGCCAATAAAGACCATGGCCCAGCCGGCCCAGTGGATAAGGGTATCGCTACCCCAAACATCGAACAGCATGCTGCTCTCCTTTCACACGCCCGCGGCCCCTCTTCTGATCGCGGGCAGTTTGGCCAAATGTCGTCAGTTCTGGGGCTTGCGCTCCGGATACTTGGCGGTGTAGCCCTCGATGTGGAGCGTCGAGGCGATGATTTCCTTGACCGTCTCGTCGGGCACATTGGGGTGCGTGCGGATATACATCAAAAGACCCATGATGAGGGTGTAGAACGTCTCGTAGACATGGTCGATGCGTAGCTCGTGATGGGCGACAAAGTCCACCACGGTGGTGTCGCAGATATACTGCGCCACGCGCTGGACCACGTTGTGCAAAAAGCCGCCGTAGAGCGCGCCGCTGCTTGAAGTGAGCGTGCTCGGCAGCTCGTGGCCGCTGGCGACCAGGCGCTTAAAGAGCGGGGCGACGGTGTCGAGTGCGCCCTCGATATCACCGACGGTGCGGTCGGCGTTCCACTGCTCGAGCTCGGAGATAAAGCCGTCGATCGCCTCGTCCATAACAGCGGTGACGGCGGCGTCCATGTCGGCGAAGTAATGGTAGAACAATGAACGCGTGCAGCCGGCTCGCTTGGTCACGGCCGATACCGATAGGTGGGACACGCCCAGCTCGGAGCTTACGGTGCGCACGGCATCGAGGATCTCGCGACGGCGTTCGTCGCCCGTCAGGCGCTTTGCCGCGCTATCGGATGCGGGGACGGCATCGACCACAGAGGTACCTGCTGTGTTGTTGCCCATGTTTTGCCGCCTTTCATCCTCTTTTGCCTGACCGTTCGCCTAACAGTCTTGAATATTGTTGACGGTTCGTCAATACTATTTTTGACACAATGTCAACAATGGCGGGTGAACGGCATGGGGCATGCCCGGCCTGCAAAAAAAGAGGGGCGCTGCGGCCTCGTCGGGCTGTGGCAAGAGAAGGGACAACCATGATTCTCAACGGACCGGGGATTAGCTACACCGAGCCCGACATCGGTTCGGAGTTCGTGCCGCCGCTGCCGGAGCATCCGCGCGAGGCCATCGTCAAGCTGTGCGAGCACTGCACCAACCGTCTGCTGCATCGCGATGAGCTGCTGGGCTACGAGTACTGGTCGTTTGCCGAGGCCGCGACTGACGAGCAGGCCGAAGTGCTCTGCAAGATGAAGATGCGCCGTCCCTATACGCTGCCCGAGATGGTCAAGCTCACCGGCATGACCGAAGCCGATATCGAGAAGATGCTCGACGATATGAGCTACACGGGCCTGCTCGAGTACAACTGGGAGAATCCCGAGCGCGCCAAGCAGTGGGTGCTGCCCATGCTGGTGCCGGGTTCCGCCGAGTTCCTCAACATGCGCGTGAGCCAGCTCGACGAGCGCCCGGTCTATGCCAAGTTCTTTGAGCAGGCGTCCAAGGGGCCGCTGTCCAAGGCTACGCCGATGGTGCCGCCCGGTGGCGCCGGCATCGGCATGCACGTCATTCCGGTCGAGAAGGCCATCGACGCCGCGAGCACCTCGGTGCCGATCGAGCATATCGAGCACTGGCTCGACAAATACGATGGCAAATATGCCGCCAGCACCTGCAGCTGCCGCGCGAGCCGTCGCGTGATGGGTGAGGGCTGCGCCGACGACCCCGCCGACTGGTGCATTGCCGTGGGCGATATGGCCGACTATGTGGTTGAGACCGACCGCGGCCATTACGTGACGCGCGACGAGGTCTACGACATCCTGCGCCAGGCCGAGGACAACGGCTTTGTGCACCAGATCACCAATATCGACGGAGAGAACAAGATCTTCGCCATCTGCAACTGCAACGTCAACGTGTGCTACGCCCTGCGCACCTCGCAGCTGTTCAACACGCCCAACCTGTCGCGCTCGGCCTATGTCGCCAAGGTCGAGAAGGACAAGTGCGTGGCCTGCGGTCGCTGCGTTGAGGTGTGTCCGGCCGGCGCCGCCAAGCTGGGCCAGAAGCTCTGTAGCAAAAAGGCCGGTGGACAGGTGCCCGAGTATCCGCGCCAGGAGCTGCCCGATGCCACCAAGTGGGGCCACACCAAGTGGTCGCCCAACTACCGCAACGACAACCGCATCGAGACGCACGAGTCCGGCACCGCTCCCTGCAAGACGGCCTGCCCCGCGCACGTTGCCGTTCAGGGCTATTTGAAGCTCGCGGCGCAGGGTCGCTATGACGAGGCGCTGGCACTCATTAAGCGCGAGAACCCGCTGCCCGCTATCTGCGGCCGTGTGTGCAACCGCCGCTGCGAGGACGCCTGCACCCGCGGCCGTGTGGACGCCGCCGTGGCCATCGACGAGGTCAAGAAGTTCATCGCCCAGCGCGATCTGGATGCCGCGATCCGCTACGTCCCGCCCGTGGTGACGCCGACGCGCGCTGGCGGCTTTGATCAGAAGATCGCCATCATCGGTGCCGGTCCGGCCGGCCTGTCCTGCGCTTTCTATCTGGCCGAGAAGGGCTACAAGCCCGTCGTGTTCGAGAAGAACGAGCGCCCGGGTGGCATGCTCACCTATGGCATTCCCAGCTTTAAGCTGCAGAAGGACGTCATCGAGGCCGAGGTCGAGATCATTCGCCTGATGGGTGCCGAGTTCCGCTATGGCGTGGAGGTCGGTCGTGATGTGACGCTCGACGAGCTGCGCGAGCAGGGCTTTAAGGCCTTCTACGTTGCTATTGGCTGCCAGGGCGGCCGCCTTGCCGGTATTCCGGGCGAGGATGCCGAGGACGTGACCGTGGCCGTCGACTTCCTTCGCGAGGTTAACAGCGGCAAGATCGATACCCTGTCTGGCCGCACCATTGTGGTGGGCGGCGGCAACGTGGCCATCGACGTTGCCCGCAACGCCTGCCGTCTGGGCTCTGAGCACGTTGAGGTGTTCTGCCTGGAGAGCGAGGTCCAGATGCCCGCCAGCGAGGAGGAACGTCGCGAGGCCGTTGAGGACGGCGCTCACATCAGCTGCGGCTGGGGCCCCAAGGAGATTCACCTGGACGAGGCCGGTCGTGTGTGCGGTGTCACCTTCAAGCGCTGCACGCGTGTCTTTGACGACGAAGGCCGTTTTGCGCCCGAGTACGACGAGAACGACCTGCGCCGTGTCGATGCCGACCGTGTCGTCATGTCGATTGGCCAGTCCATTGTGTGGGGCGACCTGCTGGCTGGCTCCAAAGTGGAGCTCGGCCGCGGCCAGGGTGCCCTTGCCGATCCCCAGACCTACCAGACCGCCGAGCCAGACATCTTTGTGGGCGGCGACGTCTACACCGGCCCCAGCTTTGCCATCGACGCTATCGCCGCCGGCCACGAGGCCGCCGTGTCCATCCATCGTTTTGTGCAGCCGGGATCCACGCTCACCATCGGCCGCAACCAGCGCCGCTACACCTCGCTCGACCGCGACGATGTCGTGATCGAAAGCTACGACAACGCGAGCCGCGAGGTTGCCCACGTGGACCGCGAGCGCGAGAAGGCTGCACCGTTTAGCGAGTACGTCGAGACCTTTACCGAGGAGCAGGCGCGCGCCGAGACCGCCCGCTGCCTGGGCTGCGGCGCCTCGATCGTCGACCCCAACAAGTGCATCGGCTGCGGCCTGTGCACCACCAAGTGCGCGTTCGACGCCATCCATCTGGATCGCGACCGCCCCGAGTGCTCCACGATGGTCAAATACGAGCAAAAGCTCCCGAGCCTGGGCAAGTATGCTTTGAAGCGCGCCATCAAGATTAAATTTGGTAGGAAATAAGTAGCCATAACGGGAACGGCGAAAGGATTAATAGTGCACGAGCTCGGGATTGTGTATCACATCATTCGTGATGTTGAGAACGTGGCGCGTGCCAATGGCGTGCGTCGCGTTTCGAGCGTGACGTTGCTGCTGGGCGAGGTCTCGGGCGTCGTTCCCGAGTTGCTGCTCGACGCTTGGCGCTGGGCGGCAGATAAAAAGCCCATCGCGCAGGGTGCGGAGCTTGTTGTGGAGCCCGTCGAGGCCGTGACGCATTGCGAGGCATGTGGCCGCGACTATGCGACGGTCGAGCACGGCAAGACCTGTCCCCATTGCGGTAGCGGCGAGACATACCTGCTGCAGGGCCAGGAGGTCATGATCAAACAGATCGAGACCCCCGACGAGGACCCGGCAGACGCTGTCCCCGACGGCCCTTCCGACGTCCCCGACGCCGTCGACGCCGCCAACCCCCTCCACATCGCCTAGGATTCCCTATAAGTTGCGGTGAAATAGTTCCTAAATTCAGCCTTCTGGCTCTTAAACAAGAACTATTCCACCGCAACTATTTTGAGTGGTTTTGTTGAGCATAAGTCGTGCAAATAGTCAAGCCATGTCTGTTTAAACAAAATAGTGACAGTACGAGCACATTCGCATTTGCTTAATATCGATATTAATGAACAGCTTGCTTGTATCTATAAAATACATAGCTTGATGAGCGACGCTTTATCAGGTAATGAGTCGAAAAACAGTAATGTAATCAATTTGTAACAAACTTAGACGTTTAAACAAATAATCCAACCTTTTGCGAATTTAGCTATAATTCCACAATCCAAACAGGTATACTCCTTTCATGTCGTGTAGGAAATACGTAGACAAAAAGGAGGTTATGTGATGGTAAGTATTGTTCTTGCTAGCCACGGGGACTTGGCAGCTGGAATCAAGCAGACGGGCTCGATGGTCTTTGGCGATCAGCCGTCTGTTGCCGCGGTCTCGCTCGAGCCGAGCATGGGCCCCGACGATTTCCGTGCCAAGGTCGAGGAAGCAGTCGCTTCCTTCGAGGACCAGGAGCAGGTGCTCTTCCTCGTTGATCTGTGGGGCGGCACGCCGTTCAACCAGATCAGCGGGCTCATCGAGGGCCACGATTCCTGGGCTATCGTCACCGGTGTCAACCTGCCTATGCTCATCGAGGCATATTCGCAGCGCTTTGACGCAAAGAACACTGCACATGCGATCGCAAAACATCTCGTGACTGAGGCTAAGGCTGGCGTGCGCGTCAAGCCCGAGTCTCTGGAGCCCGAGGAGAAGAAGCCGGCTGCGGCCGCCGCTGCTCCTGCAGGCGCCATCCCTCCGGGAACGGTCATCGGCGACGGGCACATCAAGATTGCCCACGTCCGTATCGACACCCGTCTGCTGCATGGTCAGGTGGCCACCACGTGGACCAAGCAGATCAACCCCAACCGCATCATCGTGGTTTCCGACGGCGTTGCTCACGACGAGCTCCGCAAGACCATGATCGAGCAGGCTGCCCCTCCGGGAGTCCATGCCAACGTCGTTCCCATCAAGAAGATGGCCGAGGTCGTCAAGGACACGCGCTTTGGTGACACCAAGGCCATGCTGCTCTTCGAGAACCCGCAGGATCTGCTCAAGGCCATCGAGGCCGGCGTCGACATCAAGGAAGTCAACATCGGTTCCATGGCTCACTCCAAGGGCAAGGTCGTCGTCACCAACGCCGTCGCTATGGGCGATGACGACGTCAAGACTCTCGAGGCCCTCAAGGCCAAGGGCGTCAAGTTCGAGGTCCGCAAGGTTCCTTCGGATTCCTCCGAGGATCTCGACGCCATGTTGAAGAAAGCTAAGGCCGAACTGGCCGCTCAAGCATAGTAAAGGAGGGTCCGATACATGTCTGCAATTACTATTCTGCTTGTTGCGATTGTCGCGTTGCTTGCCGGTATGGAAGGCATTCTGGATGAGTTCCAGTTCCATCAGCCGCTCGTGGCATGCACGCTTATCGGTCTCGTAACCGGTCACCTTCAGGAGGGCATTCTCCTGGGCGGTTCGCTCCAGATGATGGCCCTTGGCTGGGCTAACGTTGGCGCCGCTGTCGCGCCTGACGCCGCTCTGGCCTCGGTCGCTTCTTCGATCATCATGGTGCTCGCCCTCAACGGTGGCGCCACCGATTCGGCCAAGGCCGTTACCGCCGCCATCGCCGTCGCCGTCCCGCTGTCGGTCGCTGGTCTGTTCCTGACCATGATCTGCCGTACCATTGCTACCGCTATCGCTCACGCCATGGACGGTTGCGCTGAGAAGGGCGACTTCTCCGGCATCGAGCGCTGGCAGTATGCTGCCATCCTCATGCAGGGCCTTCGTATCGCCATCCCGGCAGTGCTTCTGTGCGTCATCCCGGCCGAGGCCGTTACCAACGCGCTTAACGCTATGCCCGACTGGCTGTCCGGCGGTATGGCTGTCGGCGGCGGCATGGTCGCTTCCGTCGGTTACGCCATGGTCATCAACATGATGGCCACCAAGGAGACCTGGCCGTTCTTCGTCCTCGGCTTTGTCCTTGCTGCCATCCCTCAGCTTACGCTGATCGCCCTTGGTCTCATCGGCATCTCCCTTGCCCTCATCTACCTTGGCCTTAAGGATCTGGCCAAGCAGGGTGGCGGCATGGGCGGTGGCTCCGGCGACCCGCTCGGCGACATTCTGAACGATTACGAGTAGGAGGGGAGTGATACATATGGCAGAGAACAAGATTCAGCTCACCAAGGCTGACCGCAAGAAGGTTTGCTTCCGTCATCAGTTCCTTCAGGGCTCGTGGAACTACGAGCGTATGCAGAACGGCGGCTGGTGCTTCGCAATGATCCCTGCGATCAAGAAGCTCTACACCAGCAAGGATGACCAGATTGCCGCTCTTAAGCGCCACCTGGAGTTCTATAACACCCACCCCTATGTTTCCGCCCCCGTCATTGGCGTTACCCTCGCCCTCGAGGAGGAGCGCGCCAACGGTGCTCCGATCGATGACGTCGCCATCCAGGGCGTCAAGGTCGGTATGATGGGCCCGCTCGCCGGCGTCGGTGACCCCGTCTTCTGGTTCACCCTTCGCCCGATTCTGGGCGCTCTGGGCGCTTCCCTGGCCCTGTCCGGCAGCATCGCCGGTCCGTTGCTGTTCTTCTTCGCGTGGAACATCATCCGTTACGCCTTCCTGTGGTACACGCAGGAGTTTGGCTACAAGGTCGGCTCCTCCATCGCCAAGGACCTCTCCGGTGGTCTGATGGGCAAGGTCACCGAGGGCGCTTCCATCCTGGGTATGTTCATCATCGGCGCCCTGGTCGAGCGCTGGGTGTCCATTTCCTTCACCCCGATCGTCTCCACGGTCAAGCAGTCTGCTGGCGCCTTTATCGACTGGGCTAGCCTGCCCTCCGGTTCCGAGGGTATCAAGGAAGCGCTGACGATGTACAACTCCGTCGGTGCTACCGCCCTTGATCAGATGAAGGTTACCACGCTTCAGGCCAACCTCGATCAGCTCATCCCCGGCCTTGCCGCCGTGTGCCTGACCCTGCTGGTCTGCAAGCTCCTCAAGAAGAAGGTCAGCCCGATCGTCATCATCCTGGCTCTCTTCGCCGTCGGCATCATCGGTCGCTTCTGCGGCTTCATGTAAGCACGCTTCGGCTTAAGACCGAGAATTGCTAGGCAAGGGCTTTTGAGCCATTGAAACGGACCGCACCCGGTGGGTACACTGGATGCGGTCCGATTGTTTTATTTGGAGGGCGAGGCGCGCATGGCGCAATCTCAGAACAGCACGGTCGATCTGGCAACGCCGGCAACCTGCCTGATGGGGCTTACCAGCCACGGTAACGTGATGGTGGGCAATAAGGCGTTCGAGTATTACAACGAGCGCAATCCCGAGGATTATATTCAAATCCCGTGGGATGAGGTCGACTATATTGCCGCCGAGGTTTTGCGCGGCACCAAGAAGATTACGCGTTTTGCCATCTTCACCAAGGACAACGGTCACTTTACGTTTTCGACGCGCGACGACAAAGAGACGTTGCGCGCGGTCCGCAAGTACGTCGACGAGGATAAGCTTGTGCGTTCGCCCGACTTTATCGATGTGACGGCCAAGGGCGCCAAGAGCATCCCCTCCGTTATCAAAAACCTCTTCCACAAAGGCAACTAGCTCTTCACAAGTTGCGGTGAAATAGTTCCTAAATACGGCTTTAGATGCTTCAGACAGGAACTATTCCACCGCAACTTCGAAGTCTAGTCATGCGACGTATTGCGATGCAGTAAATCTGCTACACTAGTACAACATGCCTCCGTAGCTCAGGGGATAGAGCACCGCTCTCCTAAAGCGGGTGTCGTGCGTTCGAATCGCACCGGGGGCACCAGAAGATTATGACGGCGTCGCGAGAGCGGCGCCGTTTCTGGTTTGTGGGAGCTGCCGGCGGATTCGAGCCGTCGACACCCGCGTCACCAATTTCCCCGCGGGGGGGGTCGAATCCGCCCGGAGCACCAGAGATTTGTCGAGCCCGGTACCGCTACGGTGCCGGGCTCTTCTGGTTCAATGCCATGTCAAAAACGAAGCGCCCGCTTGCTGGGGGAGCAAGCGGGCGCCTGTGAGCGAATATGTTTGCGGCGAAAGCCGCGATAAGCGGTGGGGTGGCGACTAGTTGGTCGTACCGGAATCGTCGCCCGTGCTCGTGCCCGAGCCCGAGCCCGAACCAGAAAGTGCGACCGTCAGCGTAATCGTGCTGTCGGTGGACTGCTTGCCAGTGGGGGAGACGCCCGTAACGGTGGCATCCTCGTTACCGCTTACGGGATTGCCGTTCTGGTCACAGAAGCCAATGTTATAGAAACCGGCGTTGTTGAGCGCGGTAACGGCGGCGGAGATGCTCTTGCCGTACAGGTTGCCCGGGACGGTGGCCTTGCCGGACTTCTTGGCAATGACGACGGTAATCGTGGCACCGGGCTTCTGCTTGCCGCTGGGGTTCCAGCTGATCACGGTGCCCTCGGTAACCGAGTCGTTCTCCTGGTAGCTCACGTCGACGCCAAAGCCTGCCATATCGAGGGCGTTGCGCGCCTGGGCCTCGGTCATGTCGGTCAGGTCGGGGACGGACGTGGTATCCGGGCCGCTCGAGACCTTGTACGAGATGGTCGTGCCCTTCGCGACTTCCTTACCGGCTTCGGTGCCCTGCTCAAAGACCTGGCCCTCATCAGCCTCGTTGGCCTCCTCGGAGGCGTTGCCCTTCAGGCCAACGCTTGCCAACGCGGCCTCGGCCTGGTCTTTGGTCAGGCCGACAAGCCGGGGAACCTCAACCTTCTCGGAGGGCTTGGGGCCCTTGGAGATTACCAGGTTCACCTTGGTGCCCTTGGCTTTCTTGGTGTTGCCGTTGGGCGTCTGCTCGGCGACCTTGCCCTCGTCGACATCGTCGTTGTAGCTTTGGTCGATGGTGCCGACCTCGAGGCCGGCTTCCTTGATCAGCTCGACGGCAGTCTGCTGGTCCTTGCCCAACACGTCGGGCACGGTGACCTGCTCGCCGCCAAAGAGTCCTGTGGCAAAGGCCACCACGATGCCGATGACGGCAACGGCTGCCACCACGGCGGCGATGATCTTGTTCTTGTTGGATTTGGGCTCTTCGACCTCGTAGGAGCCGGTGGAGCCCGAAACCGAGCTACGGGCGGTATTCTGGCCGCTCACGCCCGAGACGGGACGCACCATGGCGCGCGTCTGATCGGAAAGCTCGCGAGTCTTGGTGGCGCCCAGTTCACCGGGGGCACCGATGATGCGCGTGGGCTCCGAGACGTTGACGGCACGGCCCGACAGGTAGCTGTTGAGCACCTGACGCAGCTCGTCGGCGGTCTGGAAGCGGTTTGCGGGGTCCTTCTCCATGCACTTGAGGATGATGCGCTCAAGGTCGGCGTCGACACCGGAGTTGATCTGGCTCGGCGGAATAGGCAGCTCGTTGACCTGCTTGAGTGCGACCGAGATAGCGTCGTCACCGTCAAAGGGAACGCGGCCGGTGGCGCACTCGTACATCACGACGCCCAGCGAGTAGATATCCGAGGTGGGGCCGAGGTCCTGACCACGGGTCTGCTCGGGGCTGACGTAGTGGGCGGTTCCCAGCACGTTGTTGTCTTGCGTGAGGTGGCTGTTCTTGGCGCGCGCGATGCCAAAGTCCATCACCTTGATGTTGCGGTCGGGCAGCACCATGATGTTCTGCGGCTTAATGTCGCGGTGGATGATCTCGTGCTTGTGGGCGACCGAAAGCGCGGAGCTGATCTGCGAGCCGATCTGGGCGACCTTCTTGGGGTCGAGGGCGCCGTGGCTCTTGATGCCGCTCTTAAGGTCGGTACCGCGCAGGTACTCCATGACGATGTAATAGGTGTCGCCGTCCTTGCCCCAATCGTAGATGCCCACGATATAAGGGGAGGAGAGACCGGCTGCTGCCTGGGCCTCCTGCTTAAAGCGTGCGGCGAAGGTTGCGTCGCCAGCATACTGCGGCAGCATGATCTTGACGGCTACCGTGCGGTCGAGGACCTGGTCCTGTGCGCGGTAGACGGTCGCCATGCCGCCTGTTCCCACCTTATCCTTGAGGAGGTATCTTCCCCCGAGGACCCTCTGTTCCATTCCTGCTCCTAACATAACTATTCGCTCAACGATGTGTGTAGTACCTACGATGTGGCCGCTGGGGCCGTGTGGCGCGTTGCCGCTAACTCTTCGGCCGCGGCGCGCCTCGGGTGTCCGATTCGATCATGGGCATCACGCTCCCTGTGCGGCAAGCGCCGCAGTCAGGACGATACCGGCGATCTTGGCGGCCTTGACGTCATGCTTGTCGTAATCCTCCAAGGCCACCGAGATGGCGACCGTGGGTGAATCGTAAGGTGCAAAGCCAACGAACATCGAGTTGACGTTGGTGCCGCCAGTCTCGGCCGAGCCGGTCTTGCCGGCAACCTTGACGCCGGGGATTTGGGCATCGGTGCCGGTGCCGGACTGGACGACGGCAAGCATGGCCTGCTTGACCTGGTCGGCCGTGGCGGAGCTGACGGCCTGACCCAGCGAGCGGGACTGCGTGGTCTTGACCACGGTTCCGTCCGGGGCGAGTACCTGGGCTACAAAGTACGGGTCCATGACCACGCCGCTGTTAGCGATGGCGGCGGCAATCACGGCGTTTTGCATGACGGTGGTCTGCGGGCCGGGCGTGTGGTCCATGCCGACAGGCTGGCCGGCGCCGGCCCAGGCGGTCTCCCACTCGGTCATGAGCGACGGGTCGGCCATGATGGAGGCCGCGGAGGTCAGGTCCTGGCCGAGCTTTTGGCCGTAGCCAAAGGCGTTGGCAAACTGCACGAGCGTGTTTGCGCCAACTTCGTTTGCCACCTGGCCGAAGACGACGTTGGAGGACACGGCAAAGGCCTGCTGCAGGCTGATGGTGCCGTAGCTCTCGTTGGCATAGTTGGTGACCGGTGCGTTGCCGATGTCCATGGAGCCGGGCGCCTGGTAGGTGCTGGTAAGGCTGGCGGTACCGGTCTCGAGTG
>CAUCCR010000028.1:0-16027 GCA_958441355.1 uncultured Collinsella sp.
TAAGCTGTCGACCTGGGACGACTATGCGATTATGGCCATGGTCGAGGACGGCCTGGGCGTGAGCATTCTTCCCGCGCTCATCTTGCGCCGCTGCCAGTTCGATGTTGCCGTGCGCCCACTCGAGGGGCATCCCCATCGGCAGATCAACGCCATATATCGAACGGCCGATGTTTCGCTTGCTGCCGCCCGTTTCCTCGAATACCTCTAAACGTGTGCGTGTCATTGTCCGCTTTGGGCAAATCTCAGAGTCCGGCGCATTTTCTTATGAAATTGAACTTCCCGATAATGCGCCGCGCTATACTGCTGCCTAAATTGAACCCAGGTTCAATTCGTGTTCTATAAATTGAACTTTGCCAGCAAGGAGGTTCTAGTGGCCCAAGAGACGTTTAGCGATCGCCTGCGACAGACTATGTCCAATCGCGACGTTCGCCAGTCGGACGTAATCCGCGCATCGGAGATGCTCGGCAAAAAACTCGGCAAGAGTCAGATGAGCCAATATGTGAGCGGCAAGACGATCCCGCGGCGCGATGTGGCTGAGCTGCTCGCCCGTATTTTGGAGGTCGATGTTACCTGGCTGCTTGCCGGCGACGCCGATCAAGGCGAGGCATCATCACCCCGCAACGATTCCAAGCCCGAACCCCATCCCTCAGCTCAAATTGCAAGGAGTACCACCATGCGTACTTTTTCTAAATCCACCAAGCTCGATAACGTCCTGTATGACGTGCGCGGTCCCGTCGTCGACGAGGCCGCCCGTATGGAGGACGAGGGCGAGCGCATCCTCAAGCTCAATATCGGCAACCCGGCGCCCTTCGGTTTCCGCACGCCCGATGAGGTCATCAAGGACATGCGCCAGCAGCTGCCCGACTGCGAAGGCTATTCCAACTCGCGTGGCCTGTTCTCCGCGCGCAAGGCGATCATGCAGTATTCGCAGATCAAAGGCCTGCCCAACGTTCAGATGGAGCATATCTACACGGGCAACGGCGTGTCCGAGCTCATTCAGCTTTCGATGAACGCGCTGCTCGACAATGGCGACGAGATTCTGATCCCCAGCCCCGACTATCCGCTCTGGACGGCGTGCGCAACCCTTGCTGGCGGTCATCCCGTACATTATCTGTGTGATGAGCAGGCGGATTGGTATCCCGACCTGGAGGATATGGAGTCCAAGATCACGAGCGCGACCAAAGCCCTCGTCATCATCAACCCCAACAACCCCACGGGTTCTGTCTATCCGCGCGAGGTGCTCGAGGGCATCGTCGAGATTGCGCGCAGGCATCAGCTGATGATCTTTGCCGATGAGATCTACGACCGCCTGTGCATGGACGGCTACGAGCACGTCTCGATTGCCTCGCTCGCCCCCGATCTGCCCTGTGTCACCTTTAGCGGCCTTTCCAAGTCGCACATGATCGCGGGCTATCGCATTGGCTGGATGGTGCTTTCGGGCAACCAGCGCTGCATGAGCGACTTCATCATGGGCATCAACATGCTCTCTAACATGCGTCTGTGTTCCAACGTGCCGGCTCAGTCGATCGTTCAGACGGCACTCGGTGGCCATCAGTCCGTTAACGACTACATCCGTCCCGGCGGCCGTGTCTACGAGCAGCGCAACTTTGTGTATGAGGCGCTCAACAAGATTGACGGCATCTCGGTGGTTAAGCCGCGTGCAGCGTTCTACATCTTCCCCAAGATGGATGTGAAGAAGTTCAACATCACCGATGACGAGCAGTTCGCCCTTGACCTGCTGCACGAGAAGAAGATCCTGATCACGCGTGGCGGCGGCTTCAACTGGGCTGAGCCTGACCACTTCCGTATCGTGTACCTGCCGCGCATGGAAGTACTCAAAGAGTCCCTCGAAGACCTCGCCGACTTCTTTGACCATTACCGCCAGAGCTAGTGGGATAGAAGTTCCGCACTATGAAAAGCTCCCTGCAGTTGTTTTGCTGCAGGGAGCTTTCTTGAATCGGCGGAACTAGATCACTATCCCAGTGCAGTGGTCGATTTCGTGCTGGATGATTTCGGCGGTGTAGCCCGAGAAGTTTTTGATGCGGTGGACGAAGTTCTCGTCCAAATACTCAACCTTAATGCGGCGATAGCGGGTACAGGGGCGCTCGCCGATCAGCGAGAGGCATCCTTCGCTCGTCTGATAGGCATTGACCTGCTCAAGAATTTGAGGGTTGTACATCAGGAGTGTCCTGTTGCCGTCCTTTACGCAGATGATGCGCTTGCGCACACCGATCATGTTGGCGGCGAGCCCCACGCACTCGTGCTCATGCTCGTGGAGTGTATCCAGGAGGTCCTGCCCGGTCACGGCATCGTCGGGTCCCGCGTCTTCGGAAGGCAGGCGCAAAAAGAACTCGGATTTCATGATGGGCTTAATCATGGCGGGCTCCTCATGTCTTATGCTTTCGTGGACTTTTAATAATAGCGCGGAAGGAAAGCTGCGCGTCCGCGTTACAATCTTTCGACGTTGGACCATGTTGCCAGATTCGTCGTGTACGGCGTCTGGCGTAAGTCTAGGGCTCATTTTTCGCCCTGGACTGTTCCTCTGGGGCGATGCGACTGTCGTTCCAAGAGGAAGGAAATGCATGGGGAGCAAATCTCAGCAACAAGTTCAAGCAACGCCATCGGCCACTGCGGCGATTCTCGTCGTTATGTATATTGCGGCCTTTGTTGCCGCGTTTAACGAGAACATCATTAACGTGGCGTTGCACGACATTATGGCGGCCTTTTCGGTGAGTGCCACCACGGCGCAGTGGCTCGTCTCGGGCTACATGATTGTGACGTCGATCTTTACGGCCATCATGGCCTTCCTGTCCGGCCGTTTCTCGACGCGCAAGCTGTTGTTTTTCGCATGCGGATGTATGGTCGCCGGCGAAGTCCTGTGTCTGATCGCTCCGTCGTTTAGCGTTTTGCTGCCAAGCCGTATTTTGCAGGCTGCGGGATCGGGCATCTTGTTTCCGCTCATGATGAACGTGGTGCTGTCTTGCGCCCCGCGCGAGAAGCTCGGTTTGTATCTGAGCCTGGGCGGCGCCTGCATTACGTTAGGACCGGCGTTTGGACCCGTGATTAGCGGTCTTATGTGCACGTTATTTGGCTGGAGGGCGGTGTTCGTAGTGCCGCTGGTGGGCGGCATTGTGGTCGCTGCGGCGGGCGTTAAGCTTGTTCAGAATGTCGGAGAGCGCTCGAACACCACGCTTGATATTCTGTCGGTTGTTTTGCTCGCCGCCGGCATTACGGCATTTGTGTATTCCGTAGGTGAGTTCTCGACCAATCTGATTGCCGGTGTCGTGGCGCTTTTCGCCGCCGTTGTGCTGCTCGGCCTGTTTGCGGCCCGCCAGCTCAAGCTCGAGCATCCGGTGCTTAACGTGCGTCCCATGGCGAGCGTTCGTTTTTGGCCTGCGTGCTTGCTTGTGGTGGTGTCGATGATGACGACGTTCTCGATGAGCGTTTTGTTGCCGCTCTATTTTGAGGGCGCATACGGCATGACCGCACTTATTGCGGGCCTGCTCATTTTGCCGGCGATTGCCTGCAACGCCGTGACCTCGATTGTGGGCGGACGCGTGATGGACGCCCGTGGCGCATGGCCGCTGCTGCCGGTCGGCTTTGCCCTGATTGCCGTGGGACAGATTGCAATCTCGATGACGGCGGCAAGCATGAACATCGGCGTTGTCGTGGCGCTGACCGTTGTGGTGTATGCCGGAGTCGGCCTGGTGCTGAGTCCCTCGCAGACGGCCGGCTTGGAGACGCTGCCTGCCGCTGAGCATCCCCACGGAACGGCATTGCTCAACACGTGGAACATGATTGCCGCATCGTTTGGCCCGTCCCTGTTTATCGGCCTGCTCTCGAGTTCCGCGGCGACTGCCGGTGCGGCTGGCGTTGCGACCGACGTTGCCCAGGCGATTGGATTTGCAGCTGCCGTGCGCGTGGCGGCTGTGATTGCCGTGGTCGGGTTCGTGGCGTCGCTGGTGTACGCTCGTCGCGAGTCGCACATGTCGCATTAATGTGTGCACATAGATTCTGCAGCTAGATTAGATGACGACACCATAAACTAATGGACGTTTTGCCGAGAGGCATGAATGTTTAAAGCGCAAAGAGTGCGCGACGGGCCCCGCGAATGGGGCGATGATGCCCGAGAGGGCCAAGAAGGAGTCTCATGTCCGAGAACGAAGAGATCATGAACGAGACCGAGAACGAGACCGAGAACGAGACCATGGCTGCCGAGGTCGAGGCAGTCGAGACCGTGGAGACCGAAGCTGCCGAGGTTGAGGCTGCTGACGAGGTTTCCGCCGAGGAGGAGGCCGAGGTTGTCGAGGCCGCCGTTGATTACGATGACGAAGAGCTGATGGACAAGATGCAGAAGGCCGCCCGCCTGCTGCGTAGCCGTCGCTTTGCTATTTCTAAGGAGGAGGAGGCCAAGGCCGAGCGCATGGCGAACATCGAGCGCGCCATCAAGCTTCTTGACCTCAAGCCCAAGATGGAGCAGAAGGAAATGTCCGACCTGCTGGGCATGCGCCTCCGTGAGCTCGATGGCCTGATGGCCGAGGCCGAGGCTGCCGATCTGGTCGGCCGCATCGACGACGCCGAGGGCGATATGCGCAAGATCGTCGTCTTCGCTGCCGAGGATGCCGCTGAGGGCCTGGTCGAGCTTGCCAACAAGAAGGAGAAGCTCCTGCCCGAGCTTTCTTACGAGGAGGCCACCGAGCTGATGGCCGCTCTCGATAAGGTTATCGCTCCGCTCGTCGCCATGGGCCTGGACGAGGATCGCGGTCCTCGCGGCGGCCGTGACGACCGTGGTGGCCGTGGCGGCGACCGTGGCGGTCGCGGCGGCTTTGGCGATCGTGGTGACCGTGGCGGCGACCGTGGCGGTCGCGGTGGCGATCGCGGTGGCCGCGGCGGCTTTGGTGACCGTGGCGGCGACCGTGGCGGTCGCGGCGGCTTTGGTGGCAACCGTGGTGGCTATGGCGACCGCGGCGGCAACCGTGGCGGCTATGGCGACCGCGGCGGCAACCGTGGCGGCTTCGGCGGCAACCGTGGTAACGACCGCGGCGGTCGCGGTGGCGACCGTGGCGGCCGCAACGGTGGCGGCTTCCGCGGTAACCGCTTCTAGTTGGGTTACGCGGTTTTACCAAACCGCGTAACTAGTTGACGCTGCGCGCCCACCAGAGCGACAACTTGTCATTCAAAGAGGACGGCATGACCAGAAGGTCTATGCCGTCCTCTTTTCATGCCAATTTGTTCGCTCTGGTGGGCGCTCGCTGTCGGTGCCAAAACATCGACATTGCCATGATCCAGACCTGCTAAAAGATAGTCGTTGGGGACGTTCTTGTTTGACTGGTCATTTAAGAACGTCCCCAACGACTACGTAGCATGAGAGTGGATAATCTCCCGGTATGAGCCCATATTCATGCTCAAGGTGGGAGATTATCCACTCTCGTTTCGTTTGTTGATTTCGATGCCTACATTTGTAGGAACAGTTCGTGGAGGCGGGTGTCTTCGTCGAGTTCGGGGTGGAAGGTTACGCCGAGCTGGTTGTCTTGGCGGGCGGCGACGATACGGCCGTCGACTTTCGCTAAGGCCTTTGCGTCGCCGTGGACCTCGACGATGCGGGGCGCGCGGATAAACGTCAGCGGCACTTCACCGTCGATGCCAGCTACCTGCCCCTTGGTTCGAAAACTGCCGAGCTGCCTGCCGTAGGCATTGCGCTCAACGAGCACATCCATGGTTGCCAGGCGCGGCGTGCCCTTATCGTCATGGGCGGCAAGGTCGTGAGCCAGCAGAATCAGGCCGGCGCAGGTGCCCAGGACGGGCATGCCTTCAACAATGCGGGTGCGAAGCTCCTCGAGCATGCCCAACTCATCTAGCAGCTTCCCTTGAACGGTAGACTCGCCGCCGGGAAGTACCAGACGGTCAAAGTCCTGCTTTAAATCAGCCGCCTGCCTCAGCTCAATACAGCGCGCGCCCAGCTCGGATAGTCTTGCCTCGTGCTCGGCAAATGCGCCTTGGACCGCCAGCACGGCGACCGTTTGGTCTGCATAATCGCTCATGTGCGATCCTTTCTGCTGAACTAGCGCCCGCGCTCTTCCATGATAATCTCGATCTCGTCGGCGTTGATGCCCACCATGGCCTCGCCCAGGTCCTCTGAAAGCTCGGCAATGAGCTTGGCATCGGTGAAGTTTGCCACGGCCTTGACGATGGCGGCTGCGCGCTTGGCGGGGTCGCCGCTCTTAAAGATGCCCGAGCCGACAAACACGCCTTCGGCGCCCAGCTGCATCATCAGCGCGGCGTCGGCGGGGGTCGCTACGCCGCCGGCGGCAAAGTTCACGACGGGAAGCTTACCCGTGGCATGGACCTCGCGCACCAGCTCGACCGGAACCTGCAGTTGCTTGGCTGCCTCAAAGAGCTCGTCGTTGCGCAGGGCAACAACGTCACGGATCTGCTTTTGGATCTTGCGCATGTGGCGTACAGCCTGAACGACGTCGCCCGTACCCGGCTCACCCTTGGTGCGAATCATCGTGGCGCCCTCGGCAACACGGCGCAGCGCCTCGCCCAGATCACGGGCGCCGCAGACAAACGGCACGTCAAACTGGGTCTTGTCGATGTGATAGACGTCATCGGCAGGGGAGAGAACCTCGGACTCATCGATGTAGTCGATCTCGATGGCCTGCAGGACCTGCGCCTCGACGATGTGACCGATGCGGCACTTGGCCATGACGGGGATGGAGACGGCCTCCTGGATGCCCTTGATCATCTTGGGGTCGCTCATGCGCGAGACGCCGCCTGCGGCACGGATGTCGGCCGGGATGCGCTCGAGAGCCATGACGGCACAGGCGCCTGCCTCCTCGGCGATACGTGCCTGCTCGGGCGTGGTGACGTCCATGATGACGCCGCCCTTGAGCATCTGCGCGAGTTCGCGATTGAGTTTGACGCGATCGGCCTTGCTGGTCTGTTCTGCCATGGTTGCTCCCTTGGTTGGCATGTGCATTGCTTGACGGAACATCCTATCGGGGAGCTGGGTATGGCAAAATACTCAGTTTTCGAGATAATAATAAGGTCAGCCTAATACCAGATTGAACAGCTCGATAAGGTCAGGTGGCAAACTCATGCTTGACTACAATTTGGAAAAACGCGGCGAAGCATCGCTCTATGAGTATGTTTACCAGCAAATTCGAGATGATATCGTAGCTGGACGCATTGTGGCGGGGGAGCATTTGCCGTCTAAGCGCGCCTTTGCCAGTCATCTGGGAATCAGTGTTATTACCATCGAGAATGCATATAGCCAGTTACTCGCTGAGGGCTATATTTGCTCAATACCACGTCGTGGCTACTACGCTTGCGAGCATCCGGATGCACCGGTTTTGGCTTCGGCTGCGGAGGGCATCGACCGAGATGCCGTCTCTGTGGGCCCCAGCGTGCATGATGTCAACGGACAGGTCGAGCGATTCGATGCGCTTTCTCCTTCTGCTTTGGAGGCGGCGCGGCTTTGGCAAAGCGCGCTACGGGCGACGCTGGCATCCGAAGACGAGCGCGAAATCTTTTCGCCCGCACCGGCGCAGGGCACTGCTCGGCTGCGACGCGCAATTGCTCACCATCTGCACGGGACAAGGGGTATGAATGTCGACCCCAACAACATCGTTATCGGTGCGGGCGCCCAGCTGCTCGATACCATGTTGGTTCAGTTGCTTGGCGCGGACAAGGTGTATGCGGTTGAGGATCCGGGCTATTTGCGTCTGACGCGTATCTATCAGGCTATGGGCTGCAAAGTTCGACATATCCCGTTGGATGATGAGGGCGTGGACTTGAGCACTCTGCAGAAAAGCGGGACCGATGTCCTTCACCTGATGCCGTCCCATCAGTATCCGACCGGTCTTGTGACGAGCATTGCGCGTCGCTATGCGCTTCTGAGCTGGGCCGCTGAGCGACCAGGTCGGTATCTCATCGAAGATGACTTTGATTGTGAGTTTCGCCTTGCCGGGAAGCCGATTCCCGCGCTCGCGTCGATTGATGCCGCCCAGTCGGTTATCTACACCAACACGTTTTCGAAGAGCCTTTCATCGGCGTTGCGTCTAGCGTACATGGTGCTGCCCGATGAGCTGATGGAGCGGTTTAGGTGCAACCTTGGTTTCTATGCCTCGTCGGTGAGTTCTGTCGACCAGGTCGCTTTGGCTCGTTTGCTGGAATCGGGTGATTACGAGCGGCATGTGAACCGCGTGCGCGTTCGTGCTCGTGAGGCGCGTGATGGCCTGATGGCGCTTGTGCGGAAAGCGTTTCCGGCAGGGGAGGTCTCGATCGAGCAGGCAGATGCGGGCCTTTACTGTACCGTTGCCCTGGCCGAGGACAAGGCGGGGGAGAGTTTCGCGAAGGCTCTCGCTGGCGCTCGTATTTCCTATGTCAATATCGCCGATTGCCTGTGGACGGGTGATCGGGCATCGACTAAGAACGCTCCATCTCGCGTCCTCATTCAATACGACGACCTGAGCCCTCAGTCGCTCGTTGTCCTTCAAAAACAGCTGCAATAAGCCCACGAAAAAGGCCCGAACCAATACGGTTCGGGCCTCATCGAGCTTGAGGTTATGTCTCAGGCGGTTGGCTTAGCCAAAGTAGCGCTTGAGCAGGCCGGCGAAAGCCTTGCCGTGGCGGGCCTCGTCGCGAGCCATCTCGTGCACGGTGTCGTGGATGGCATCGAGGCCGGCGGCCTTGGCACGCTTGGCAAGATCGGTCTTGCCGGCGGTGGCGCCGTTCTCGGCTTCAACGCGCATCTCGAGGTTCTTCTTGGTGGAGTCGGTCACGACCTCGCCCAGCAGCTCGGCGAACTTGGCGGCATGCTCGGCCTCCTCGTGGGCAGCCTTTTCCCAGTACAGGCCGATCTCGGGATAGCCCTCGCGATGAGCGACGCGAGCCATGGCCAGGTACATACCGACCTTAGAGCACTCGCCCTCAAAGTTGGCGCGCAGGTCGGCAACGATGTCCTCAGAGACACCCTCCATCTTGGCGACGCCCACGACGTGCTCGGCGGCCCACTCGAGCTGGCCCTCCTCCTGCTTCAGGAAACGAGAACCGGGAACGCCGCACTGGGGGCACTTAAAATCCTCGGGCAGCTGGTCGCCGTCGAACTCTTCCACATAACCGCAAACGGGGCAAACAAACTTCATGATTCGATCCTTTCGATCGATGGCGATTGCGCGCTCGTCCGGTCCCGTAAGGGCCCTCTCCGGACGTGCGTCTTGACGAGTTCTATTATCCATAAATGCAACCAAATGTGAAGCCTATTAGGAATGATTTTTAATAAAACAATTTTGAGATATGA
Organism: uncultured Collinsella sp.; assembly: GCA_958441355.1. Lineage (GTDB taxonomy): Bacteria > Actinomycetota > Coriobacteriia > Coriobacteriales > Coriobacteriaceae > Collinsella. Next base: position 9,302 of record CAUCCR010000028.1, read on the forward strand.
AGATGTTGATTGATTAACGATTGGCAGGCCGTCTTTGACCGCCGCTGAGTACAATCGGGCGAGCAAATGTTGACCTATCAACAAATGAAGGAGTTTCCTTTATGCATCTAGCCCGTCGTGCCTGGTGCCGAACATATCAGACGGTTTTTCGCATTGCATTGCCGATCCTGCCCTATACCGAGCCGCGCATTTTAGAGCATGCCGAGGATGTGCCCGCGGTGCTTCAAAAGCGCTCGATCCAGAAGGTCCTTATCGTGACGGATCCCGGCATTGCCCGTCTGGGGCTCACGGCACCGCTCGAGACGGCGCTCGCATGCAGGGGGATTGGCGTTACGGTCTATGCCGAAACGCGTGCAAACCCCACGGTTTCAAACGTGGAAGAAGCGGCGTCCCTGTATCGAGAGAGCGCCTGCCAGGCCATTATCGGCTTTGGCGGTGGCTCGGCCATGGACTGTGCCAAGGGCGTGGGCGCACGCATTGCGCAGCCAAACAAGCCCATCAACAAGATGCGCGGCCTGCTGCGGATTCATCGTCGCCTGCCGCTGCTCATCGCCGTTCCCACTACCGCCGGTACGGGAAGCGAAGTCACGCTTGCGGCGGTAATTACCGATGACGGGACGCACTACAAATACCCCATTAACGACTTTGTGCTCATCCCGCGTTTTGCAGTCCACGACCCCGAGTTTACGTGCGGCTTGCCCGCTTCCATTACGGGGCAGACGGGCATGGACGCCCTGACGCATGCCGTTGAGGCCTTTATCGGGCGAAGCACCACGCCCTATACGCGCAAGATGGCGCGACAGGCGGTGCAGCTTATCCACGACAATTTGCTCGAGGCCTATGAGCATGGTGACGACATGCGCGCTCGTCGCAATATGCTTTCGGCGGCGTATAAGGCGGGCGTTGCGTTTACCCGCTCCTATGTCGGATATGTGCATGCCATCGCGCACAGTCTGGGCGGCCGATACGGAATTCCGCACGGTTTGGCCAACGCGATCATCCTGCCGCACATGCTTCGCGCTTATGGTGACGCCGCCGCCCCCAAGCTTGCCGATCTTGCTCGCATGGCGGGCATTGCGCCGGCTACCGCGCAGGATAGTCTTGCGGCCGAGGCCTTTATCGATTGGGTCGACCGCATGAACGAGATCCTGGGAATCCCCAAATATGTCTCGGGCATTCGCCGCTCCGACATCCCCGAGATGGCGGCGCATGCCGATGCCGAGGCCAATCCGCTGTACCCCGTTCCGCTTTTGATGGACCGCTTGGAGCTCGAGCGTATGTACGAGGTCGTCGCGGGTGGTATGTTTGAGGACGAGAACTAGGAGGATGCCATGAACACCGAGGAAATTGCGCGCATCGTCGGCGATCAGCGCACTTACTTTAAAACGCACGCTACGTTTGATGTTGATGCCCGACGTCGCGCGCTCGTGAGTTTACGCGATGCGGTACGGGCGCACGAGGCCGATATTGCCCATGCACTCAAGACCGATTTGGGAAAGTCGCATGACGAGGCATATATGTGCGAGATCGGCACGTCGCTTTCCGAGATTCGTCATCAGATCGCTCACGTGGCTCGATGGAGTCGTCCGCGCCTGCGTCCGTGTGACCTTGCCAACGCCGTGAGCGCGTGCAAAACGCAAGCCGTGCCCTATGGCGTCACGCTCATCATGGCTCCGTGGAACTACCCGTTTTTGCTAACACTCGAGCCGCTCGCCGGCGCCCTTGCCGCGGGCAATACCGTGGTCATCAAGCCGAGTGCCTATGCTCCGGCATCGAGCGCGGTGCTCAAGCAAATCTGTGAAGAGGCATTTGATCCGCGCCTGGTGACGGTTGTCGAGGGCGGGCGCGCCGAGAACGAAGCGTTGCTCGATGAGTGCTGGGACAAGATCTTCTTTACCGGTAGCGTTCCGGTCGGCAAGCTCGTCATGGAGCGCGCGAGTAAAAACCTTACGCCCGTGACGCTTGAGCTGGGCGGCAAGAGCCCCTGCATCGTGGATGCGACGGCAAACTTGAAGGTCGCGGCACGGCGTATCGCCTTTGGCAAATGGCTCAACGTGGGGCAGACCTGCGTGGCGCCCGACTACCTGCTGGTCGATACGCGCGTGCACGACGAGCTGCTGGGCCTCATCAAGGAAGAGGTCCGCCGTATGTTTGGCGAGCATCCGCTCGATAACGAGGATTACGGGCATATCGTCAACGCCAAGCATTTTGCGCGCGTGCGCGGGCTGATCGATCCCGATAAGGTCGTGCTTGGAGGCACCGCGCGGGAGACTTCGCTGAAGATCGAGCCGACGATTTTGGACGGCGTGACCCCCGATGACGCCGTGATGCAGGAGGAGATCTTCGGTCCCATCTTGCCGGTGCTGACGTTTGAGAGCCTAGACGAGGCCGAAGCGTTTATTACGGATCGTCCGACGCCGCTGGCCCTGTATATCTTTAGTCAGGATCGCGCAGTTCAGCAGCGCTTCGTGCGTTACGTGCCATTTGGCGGTGGCTGTGTCAACGACACGATCATGCACTTGGCTACGAGCCATATGGGCTTTGGCGGCATGGGCGCGAGCGGTATGGGGCAGTACCATGGACGCGAGAGCTTCGATACGTTTAGCCACAAGAAGAGCATCGTGAACAAGGCAACCTGGCTGGACGTGCCGTTTCGGTATGCGCCCTACGCAAGCTGGAAGCACAAGTTCGTGCGCATGTTTGTGCATTAGAAAAGGGCGCAGGTAATACGAACAAGTGTTCCTATTACCTGCATTTTGCGTTAGACTACTGTTATGGAGCACGGATGGGCCAACTCCCTTTAGAAGGGATTTGGTATGAACGTAAGCGATGTTATTTCGTTATTGGCGTTGTTGATTGCGGCTATCGAACTCGGTCTGTTTATCGGCCGAATGAAATAGCCGCCCCCGCGTAAGCGAAGACGGCCACTTCTCACGATGAAAACGTGTATCGGAGTTGGCAAGACCCGCGGCAACGGGTGCCATCCGTGTTCCTATCTTATCTGCAAGCGTTCTGTCGCGCAAGCGTTGAGGCAAACGATTGAAGGACGCAGACAGGATGTATTTGTGTCCGCACGGGACCGTAGACTTCTCAATAAGGTTACACACCGGTTTATCCGGCTGTTAGAGGAGCTGCTATGTACGAGCCTTCACGTGTTCTTCTGTCATTTCACATTGCAGGATTTCAGTATGCCGATGGCGCCTTGGTCCTGGGCGATCTTAAAGCGGGCGATAAGCTGACGCTGTGTGCCGAGCGCGATAATCCCCATGACCCTGAGGCGGTTGCGATCTATTACGGCAACACCAAGCTTGGCTATGTTCCGGGAAACGAGGTCGGCCCACTGTCCTTGATGATGTATTACGGCCACGAGGACGTATTTGAGGCTCGCGTGCAACAGGTTGCTCCCGAGCGCAGCCCGTGGCACCAGGTGCGCGTTGGCCTCTATGTGGTGGATGCTCGCTAGTCGGCAAGGGAGGCGGCCATGTTTGATGACGACGACCTATTCAATCTGACAGACGATTCGTTTGAGTGGGATCTGCTACTCGATGACGATGAGTTGGAGCAGGATCGTAGGAAACGGCAGGGCAAGAAAACTCAGGGTGACGCTTCGAAAAAGCAAGACAAACGCCGTCGAGGTCTGTTCGGCGGGCTCTTTGGCTAACCGCCGCATCGCTGTGTCTGTATACTTAGCACGAGTTTGACGCGTTGCGAAATGAGGGCATAGACGATGATGTGGTTTACCGCCGACCTACACCTGGGCGATACGAATATCTTGCACGATATGGATCGACCGTTTGATTCGGTCGAGGAGATGAACCGCAGGGTCATCGATGCCATCAATGAGTGCGTGGCTGCGGACGACCGCCTCTATATTCTGGGTGACTTTACCTATCGTTTGCCCCTGGCGGAGGCGGTGCGCCTGCGCGAGCGTATCGAATGCCAGAACGTGACGCTCATCCGCGGTAACCATGACGGCGACTGGGAAGATCCCGACACCCCGCAGATTTGGGAAGACGTGCGCGATTACCTGGAGATTGCTCCCGGCTATGCCAAGGGCCATCGTCTGGTTATGAGCCACTACCCCATGCTCAGCTGGAACGGCAAGGCACGTGGCGCCATTATGCTGCATGGGCATATCCACAGCAGGGGTGACCGCGCCAACGCACGCAACCGCGATCGCGAGCGCCCCATCTTTCGCTACGATGTCGGTCTCGATGCCAACGAGTACAAGCCCGTAAGCCGCGATCAGATTCTTAGCTTCTTTGGGTTATAGGGCGCCAGAGCCACCACAAAGGGGACAGGCACCTTTGTGGTGGTTCTGGCGCCGTTGCCATTATGGCGGCGGCGCCTTTTTTGTCCGCGCGGCGCGGTAGAGTGTAGCCGGTTGATATTTGCGTCCATCGAGGAGCTGCTATGAACGAGATCAAGTGCCCGCATTGCGGCGAAGTTTTTAAGGTCGATGCATCCGGCTATGCGGATATCGTCAAGCAGGTGCGCGATGCCGAGTTCTCGCGCGACCTGGATGAGCGTGTGAAGGCAGTCCAGCGTGAGGGTGAGCAGGCGCTGGAGCTTGAGCGCTCGCGTTCGACGGCTGCCTTGCAACAGGCAGAGTCTCAGCGCAATGCCCAGCTTGTCGAGCAGAAGAACACTGCGGATCAGAAACTGGCGCAAGAGGTTGCCAAGCGCGATGCTGAGCTTGCCGAGCTGCGCGCTAAGCTCGAGGGCGCTGCCGCAGAGCGCGAGAGTGCAAGCCAGCGCGCGGCGGTTGAGGCACGAGCCAATGCTCAAAAAGAGAATGCCGAACTCCAGCGTGAGATTGATAGCCTGCGTGCGCAGCTTGGGCGCAAAGATGACGAAGCAAAGCTTGCCGAGTCGGCGGCGCGCAACGCTGCTCAAAACGATTTAGCTGCACGCGACGCTCAGATTGCCGAGCTGCAGGCCAGGCTCGCCGCGGCGGACAAGGCCCAGGAGATGGCGCTTGCCGCTGCCGCGGCAGAGTCGCGGCGTGAGCTCGATGCCGCACGCAGCGAGGCCGAGCGCGCGCTTACTGACTATCGCGCGAAGGTGCAAGAGAGGTTTTCTGCCGCAAAGGCTCAGTCCGAGCAAGAGGCCGAGGGCCTGCGTGCCCAGCTGCGCGAGCAGGAGCTGATGGCAAAAATGAACCTGTCAGAGGCGGTCGCCGCGGCGGAGCGAGAGCGCGATGAGGCACGTGCCAAACTGACGAGCGAGCTGGCGGTGCGCGATTCTCGCGAGGAACAGGTCAAGGCGGCACACGAGCTCGAGCTTGCGCAGGCCAAGCGTGCGAGCGATGACCTGATTCGCTACAAGGATGAAGAGATCGAGCGCCTTAAGGACATGAAGGTCCGCCTGTCCACCAAGATGGTGGGCGAGTCGCTCGAGCAGCACTGCGAGACCGAGTTTAACCGTCTGCGCATGACGGCGTTTCCTAACGCGTACTTCGAGAAGGATAACGATGCGTCCGAGGGCACCAAGGGCGACTTTATCTTCCGCGAGTGCGACGCAAGCGGTAACGAGGTCATTTCGATTATGTTCGAGATGAAAAACGAGAACGACGAGACCGCGACCAAACATAAAAACGAGGACTTCTTTAAGAAACTCGATCACGATCGTCGCCAGAAAGGCTGTGAGTACGCGGTGCTCTGCACGTTGCTCGAACCCGAGAGCGAGCTTTACAACGCCGGCATCGTGGACGTGAGCTATCGCTACGAGAAGATGTACGTGATTCGCCCACAGTTCTTTATTCCCATGATCACGCTTCTTCGCAACGCCGCCATGGGTTCGCTGCGCTATAAGCAGGAGCTGGCGGAGTACAAACAGCAGAATATCGACGTCACGAACTTCGAAGCCAAGATGGAAAAGTTCAAGAATGATTTCGGTCGCAACTACGAGATCGCGAGCCGAAAGTTCCAAACGGCGATTGATGAGATCGACAAGACGATTAGCCATCTGCAGAAAACCAAGGAGGCGTTGCTGTCCTCCGAGAACAATCTGCGCCTAGCCAACAAGAAGGCCGACGATCTTACCATTCGCAAGCTCACGTGGGGCAACAAGACCATGAAAGCAGCGTTTGACGAGGCACGCGGGGCTGCGACAGAGACAAACGATGAGCCAGCCGAGGCGGATTCGTATGAGGTCGAGGATGCCGAGTAAGGCATAGCGTATAGTGCAAAAGTGGGGCCGCTGGCGATATTGCCAGCGGCCCCGTTTCGTTCCGGTAAGTTCGGCTAGTCTTCGAGCAGGTCCTCGATAAAGCCGACACGGTAGTTTTTGAAGATGACCTCGCCGCCGTCTTGCGTGGCGTCCAGGTCGACATCGCCCATGATGCCAAAGTCGTGGTCGCCATCCTCGTCGGCAAAGATCTGGTGCACGTGCCATACGTGCGCGGTCTTCTCGTCGGACTCGTCAATGGAAAACATCGCGGCGCTGCGGGCATCTCCGTCGGTGAGGATCTCCTCGTGCTGCTCATGGTAGGCATCGAGCGCCTTTTGCCAGCGGATTTCGCTCATGCCCCAGTCGTCGTCGAGCTCGCCCAGGTCGCGAACGTGCTCGCGGGCGGCAAGGGTCACGCGGCGGAAGAGCGCGTTGCGCACCAATAGCGTGCAGCCGCGACGGTCCGCCACGACCTCGTCGATGCCCTGCGGCGGCGCAGCATCGAGGGCTGCCGGGTTGCCGGCGTTCTCCCACTCATCCACCAGGCTCGAGTCC
>CAUCCR010000029.1:0-16026 GCA_958441355.1 uncultured Collinsella sp.
GCATGCACGGTCTGATTCTTGGGACTCTTGCCCAGCAGGACCGCATCGTTCTTCTTGCTCGTGCCCTCAATGAGCGCCGGCACCACAGTATGAAGCTCACCCTGGTTATACTCGTGTGCCGTGGTCTCGATAACCTTAACCAGGCGGTTGAAACGCTCGAGAATAACCTCATGCGGCGTAGGATCGTCAATCTCTGCAGCCGGGGTACCGGCGCGCTTGGAATAGATGAAGGTATAGGCCTGGGCATAGCGGACCGTCTCGGCAAGCGAGAGCGTCTGCTCAAAGTCTTCTTCAGTCTCGCCTGGGAAACCAACGATAATATCGGTCGAGAGCGCGATATCGGGCATACGGTTGCGAATGCGATCGACCAGGCCCAAATAGTCCTCACGTGTATAACGGCGATTCATCTCTTTGAGGATCCGCGTCGAACCTGACTGGACGGCCAAGTGCAGCTGCGGCATAACGGCAGGCGTCTCGGCCATGGCGTCGATGGTCTCGGGCAACAGGTCCTTGGGATGCGAAGACGTAAAGAAGATGCGCTCCACACCCGTATCACCCACGGCACGCAGCAGATCGGCAAAACGCGGCTTGCCAAACAGATCGCGACCATATGAATTAACGTTTTGGCCCAGCAGCGTAATCTCACGCACGCCCTGGCGCACCAAACCGGTCACCTCGTCGACAATCTCCTCGAAGGGGCGGCTCTTTTCGCGACCGCGCACGTACGGCACGATGCAATAGGTGCAGAAATTATTGCAGCCCGTCATGATGGGCACCCAGGCGTGATACTGGGTCTCGCGATGCCACGGCATGCTCATGGCATCCGTATCCTCATGCTCATTGGTGCGGATATGACGCTTGCCGTCAAGGAACGCCTCGGCAATGAGCTCGGCCACATGTGCGATAGAATGCGTGCCAAAGATGACATTGACGTTATCGACGTTGGTGAGCAGTCCCTCGCCATCACGCTGCGCGATGCAGCCGCCCACGGCAACCACACGCTTGCCCGAAGGCGAAGGCGGCAGGCTTTTGCAGGAATTGCACTGACCGTACAGGCGAGTATCGGCGGCCTCGCGCACGCAGCATGTCATGAAGACAACGATATCGGCATGCTCAAGATCGAGCGCCATGAGGCAACCATACGAATCGAGCAGACCGCTCACGCGCTCAGAGTCGTGCTGATTCATCTGGCAGCCAAAGGTGCGGATAAAGTAGGTTTTACCGGCAAGAATATCGCGTACGGAACGCTGATCCATGTGCATAAGTCCTAACGTTGGGGAGCGAAACGAGGCTAGCAGAAGCTATGCCACAGGCTTAACATCATCCATGACGACGTTATCCATAGCAGCTCGATTGATCTGGTGAACGTAGATAGAAAGGCGGATGGCCGTGCGCGACTCCCCGTTAATGAGAATGTCGGAGAACACGGGCGCGCAGGAAATATCAAAACCGGTTGGGATCAAAAAACCGCGCGCGATGGCAACGGCCTTAATGGCCTGGTTGACAGCACCGGCGCCGACACACTGGATGTTGACGGGTACACCATCCTTGACCATGCCGGCGATGGCGCCGGCAACGGACGCGGGCGATGATTTGCTTGATACCTTCAGGCAATCCATGAAGAAACTCCTGCGTTTAAAAGTACGTTTTAACTGCAATAACTGTATCGTACCGAGAGGACTCGGTAAAGGCACTATTCCTCTTTGGCAAGATCGAAGGTCACAGTGATTCGATCACGCGAAACACGAATCTTTGGGTCGCCGCAAAGGTTGAGATAGTACCTGGCGGCAAGGTCATTGAAGTCCCGCTCCACAGCACGCGAAAACTGTGCCATGTCATCCTTGGCAATACGTAGCCCGCGACGATCCTTCGCGAGATCGACAGGAGCCGGCGCATGCGAGGACGAATCACGCTCGCGCAGCAGACGCGCGGTCACACCGCGAACGGGCTTAATCTGCCCTGCCAAAATGCGATGTGCCGTGCGCTCGGACATCTCAAGACCCAAACCCGAGCAGATACGGATAAAGTCCTCGGCATCAGAGGCAAGGCCTAAACGATCGACAACCGGAAGCTCGCTCTCGTCATCAATAAACAGGAGACGAGACGTATCGAGCCGACTTGACGCCTGAGCATAAAGGGTCGCGGCAATCTCAGACGGAGAACCAAGATAGACATCGCAACCACGCAGCTCCTCGAGCGCAAACTCACAGGCAGCGCGAATAATATTATGCGGGCCGCGAGCACAGACATAACGTCCGTCCTCATCCTTGACGGCCTGGGGCCAGCTGGACTGATCGGCACGCTCACTGAGGCGGTCGGCTGCAACGCTCACCTTAAAGGCTGAACCAAGATCGACGCCGGATGTGACCACACGGGCCTCGTCGGTGTTCTGCTTGATCGAAAACAATGCCATGCCACGACCGTGAACGCCCCAACGGTCCATCTTCATGCTCTCGAGCTTGGAGGTAACGCGGGCATCGAAGATTCGCTCTTGCAGATCCTGCGGAACGCCCGAACCGTTATCCAGAAAGACAAGCGTGCGGATGCCATCTTCCTTGGTCGTGGCGAGATAGACCTTGTCGGCGCCGGCATCGCGAGCATTACGGAGCATTTCGATGACGATATCCTCGACATGCTGAATGTCGTGTTTTGCCTGGCGCCGCTCGGCCTCCGAAACGCGGAGGCGGACATACCCCTCGCCAAGGTTCTCCTCGACGCGAAGGTTGCCCTCCCCCGACATCGACGCGATAAATGAGATGAGCTCGTTCGCGTCGCTCATGTTATTTAGCGATATCGACAGCGCGGCTCTCGCGAATCACGACGACGCGCACCTGACCGGGATACTCCATCTCTTCCTCGATCTGATGGGCGATATCGTGAGCCAGGACCGTGGACTGGGCATCGGAGATCTTGTCCGGCTGAACCATGACGTGGACCTCGCGACCAGCCTGCATGGCATAGGTACGCTCGACGCCGTCATGGGAGTTGGCGATCTCCTCGAGCTTCTCAAGACGCTTGATGTAGTTCTCGGCAGACTCGCGACGGGCACCGGGGCGAGAGGCAGAGACAGCATCGGCGGCCTGTACCAGGACATCGAGCACCGTGTTGGGGTCGACGTCGGCATGGTGAGCCTCGATAGCGTGGACGATAACGGGCTTCTCGCCATAACGGCGGGCAAGCTCGGCACCGATGACGGCATGCGGGCCCTCGACGTCATGGTCGATTGCCTTGCCCAGGTCGTGCAGCAGGCCGGCGCGCTTGGCGGTCACAACGTCCAGGCCAAGCTCGGAAGCCATCACGCCGCACAGATCGGAGACCTCGAGGGAGTGCTGAAGCACGTTCTGACCAAACGAGGTACGGTAGCGCAGGGCACCAAGGGTCTTGACGATCTCGGGGTGCAGGTCGTGGATGCCGGTATCGAAGGCAGCCTGCTCGCCAGCCTCGCGCACGCGCTGCTGAACCAGGTCGGCAGCCTTGCGATACATCTCCTCGATGCGGGCGGGGTGAATGCGGCCGTCGGCGATGAGGTTCTCGAGGGCAACACGGGCGGTCTCACGACGGACCGGGTCGAAGCTCGAAAGAACGACGGTCTCAGGCGTGTCGTCGATCACGAGGTTGACGCCGGAAACCTGCTCGAAGGTCCGGATGTTGCGACCCTCGCGACCGATGATACGGCCCTTGAGGTCATCAGAGGGAATGTGCACGGAGGTAACGGTGACCTCGGCTGTGTGGTCGGCAGCGCAGCGCTGAATCGCCAGGGACAGAATCTCCTGGGCGGTCTTGTGGCACTCGGCGCGAACCTGCTGCTCGGACTCGCGAATGATCGTGGCAGCCTCGTGGGTGACCTCGCCGCGAACCTTATCGAGGAGCTCCTTGTGGGCGTCCTCGCGGGTCAGGTCGGCGATACGCTCGAGCTCGGAGGTCTGCTTTGCGCAGAGCTCCTCGAGCTCGCGGGAGCGCTTCTCGACCTGACCGGCCTGGCTGGACAGCTGGTGCTCACGCTTGTCGAGAGCGTCGTTTCGGCGATCAAGGGACTCCTCGCGCTGCATCACACGGTTCTCGAGCGTACGAATCTCGCTCTTACGCTGCTTGTCCTCGGCCTCGGCGGCCTGCTTGTTCTTGATGATCTCCTCTTTAGCCTCGAGCAGAGCCTCTTTTTTGAGGGTCTCGGCCTGACGCTTAGCATCACCGATCAGGGACTCAGCCTGTGCGTGTGCCGACTGAATCTTTTCGTCGGCCTCGTGAAGACTACCCTGCTTGGCGGTGCGCATGTAGGCAATGGCGGCGATGGCACCCAAAACGATGCCAACGAACGCTGCGATGATAGGCATGCTCACTCCTTTTTATGGATTCGTTACACAACAAAGCGAACCGTCCTTACGAACGGCTCGCGACATTTGAGTAATATGGGCGCAGCTTATGCGGGTCGGATACAGATAAACATATAAACAAACTCATCACAGATGAGCACATATCACAAAGCAAATGACAGTGTTTATCGTACGTTGAACCACAACAACTGTCAAATAAATGGCCCCGGCACGGCGGCTAAAACGCGGTGAACGGCAGGGCCACAAAAAGCATACGCCTAAACCGCACATTCCTCGCGTTCGGCATCGAGACGTGCCTTAACGGCATCGGCGGCGATGTGATACGAGAAGCCCTTGCCCATCAAAAACCGAACCAGTTTTTCGAATCCACGCGTCTCTGGAACACGCCGCTTGGCGAGCAGGGCTGACGCACGCGCCAAATCGTCTTCGACGGCAAAATAATCCTCGGGATAACCGGGAATGTCATCGAGCACGACATGACGGCGCTTGAGCTCGGTCTCGATTTTGCGCTGTCCCCAACCGCGCCGCTTGCGCTCCTCGATAAAGTACGAGCAAAAGCGGTTCTCGTCTAAAAAGTGATACTCGGTGGCGCGCTCGACGGCGAAATCGATCGCGGGCTGGTGAAAGCCGTAGCGAGCCAGCTTGTCACGGACCTCACCCGTCGCATGGTCGCGGCGCGATAGCATCTCGGTCACCATGGTAAGTGCACATTTACGCTCGATGAGCTGCACCGCCTCACGAAAGTTGCCCCAATCACAGGGAAGATCGGGGCGGTTTTTGACATACAGCCGCGCGACCCGCACGGGAATCCAAATGGACCGCTCAAAACCGCCCTCAAGCTCACAATCGATATGTGCGCAAGGCTTTTTGGACGCATACCCGCTCGAGAACGAGGAAGCCGCCTTCTTATCGGGAAAGACGGCCGTGGCCTCGGTCACCGTATACGACATGAGCGTAACCGCTACTCGTCGTCATCATCGAGCATGGCGGAACCATCGATGGCGTAAAGCTCGTCAAACTCCTCAGGCGCAGGCTGATCGGTCAGCTCGACCTCGGACGGAGCATCGTCATCAAACTCAAGTCCGCAGGCAAGGCGGACCTTATGCTCAATCTCGTCGGCGCAATCGGGGTGTTCGCGCAGGAAAGCCTTGGCGGCCTCTCGACCGTTGCCGAGCTTGTCCTCGCCATAGGCAAACCAGGAGCCCATCTTCTTGCAGATGCCGCACTCGACAGCCATGTCCAGAATTGAGCCCTCCTTAGAGATGCCCGTACCGTACATGATGTCGAACTCAGCAGAACGAAACGGAGCTGCCACCTTGTTCTTAACGACCTTGGCGCGCACGCGGTTACCGATAACCTCGTCCTTAAGCTTAATGCTGTCGATGCGGCGAATGTCGATACGCACCGAAGAGAAGAACTTAAGGGCGCGGCCGCCCGTCGTGGTCTCGGGGTTGCCGAACATGACACCGATCTTCTCACGCAGCTGGTTAATGAAGATGCACGTCGTGTTGGACTTGGACAGCGAGCCGGCGAGCTTGCGGAGCGCCTGGCTCATCAGGCGAGCCTGAAGACCGACCGTAGTGTCGCCGATTTCTCCCTCGATCTCGGCACGCGGGGTCAGCGCAGCGACGGAGTCAACGACGATGGCATCGATGGCGCCGGAACGCACGAGCATGTCAACGATCTCGAGCGCCTGCTCACCCGTATCGGGTTGGGAAATCAGTACCTCGTCGATATCCACGCCGATGCGCGCGGCATACGTGGGATCGAGCGCGTGCTCGGCATCGATAAATGCCACAACGCCACCCATTGCCTGGGCCTCGGCCAGGATCTCGAGCGAAAGCGTCGTCTTACCGGAGGACTCAGGACCGTAAATCTCGACGATACGGCCGCGCGGCACGCCGCCGATACCCAGCGCGGCATCGAGTGCCAGGGCGCCCGTGGGAATGGCCTCGACCTCGAGCTCAGGACCACCGTCGCCGTACCTCATAATGGAACCCTGGCCGAATTTCTTCTCGATCTCGGCCTTGGTGGTGGCGATCATCTCATCGCGCTCTTTACCCGTCGTGCGAGCATGAACGGTACGTACGGGACCTGAATTCTTGGCCATGAATAGCCCTCCTCTTAACAACCTGCATCGATAATAAACGAACGGCTGTTCGTGGTCAACCGTTCAGCCCAATCATATACAGGCAGTCTTTCCAAAACCCAACCAAACGCCGACCAAACACTGACCAAATGCTTGACCACAAAGGAACAAATAAGAGCAAGGAAGGCAAGGATACGTCTACAACCAGCGCAAACGCCAAATGAGCCTAAGGTCCCTATCTCCACAATTAAGGGGCCCAGAGGCCCCTTAAAACACGTCTATTCCATAGAGTTGAGCACAAGGGCAATGCGTCCCAATGCCTCCGCGACCGCATGGGCACGAACACACGAACGGTCGCCCTCATAGTGGCAGCGCACAGAGTCCACGACCGGCACGCCCCCATCGGCAGAACGATACGCCCAGCCAATATAAAAGGTTCCAGCCGGATCGTCCTCGGTGCCTCCACCGGGGCCGGCATAGCCCGTCGCGCTCACGGCAATATCGCTCTGGTACAGCTCCAGCGAACCGGCAGCCATCTCGCGCGCCGTCTGATACGACACCGCGGTATAGCGGTCGAGCGTCTCTTGCTCAACGCCGAGCACGCGATGCTTAATCTCGTCGCAGTACGTCACCGCACCGCCACGAAGCACTGCCGAGGCGCCAGGGATATCGGCAATCGTCGAGGCGATCATGCCCGCTGTCAGAGATTCAGCCGTTGATACCGTCACACCACGAACGCTTGCACGCTCGACAATATCGCGTGCAAGATCTTCATTGTGCGCGGAAATCTGCTCAAAAGAGTCCGTCATACCCACCAGGACCTAGACCGAAAAGACGATCTTGCGGCAGTTCCAGAAGTACTGGGCGCCCGAGATAACGGTCAGGACAACGGCAACGGCGTACAGGAAGCGCGACACCGAGTAGATGCCGAGCGTCAGCGCCACCGGGCCAAGGTGCAAGCCGGCCATAGCAAAAACGCACAGGTAACCGCAAATGGAGACCATCGTGGTTGCCGTCTTGTACTTGCCGAGCTTATCGGCCGCAACGACCACACCGGCCGCACTCGCAACCATGCGAAGGGCGCTCACCAGCAGCTCACGGAACAGGATAATGAACACGGACCACACGGTCACCGCGCCAAAATCCAAGAACAGCAGCAGGGCCGAAAACACGAGCAGCTTATCGGCGATGGGGTCCAAGAATTTACCGAAGTCGGTGATCTCGTTGCGCGAACGCGCCAGATAACCGTCGACCTTATCGGTGCACGACAGGATCACATACAGAATGAAGGCAGCGGCGGCGAGCGGGCCGTCGAAGGTGCTCCAATCCGTACCGGCAACACTCGTGTGAGAAAGCGCCGACACGATCATGAACACCGGGATAAAGACGATGCGAACGCACGTCACGATGTTGGCGGGCGTCCAGACACTCGTCAGTTCCTTATTGCTCTCGTTAGCCACGACGCTCTCCTACTCCACAACATGACCGATAAGCTCGTAGCAGAAGCTATCGGTAAACTCGACGGTCAGAATATCGCCCACGGACGCCTCGCTGGCGTCCAGATGCACCGCGCCATCGGAATCGGGCGCCTGGAACCAGGCATGGCCGATCAGCTCGGCGCCATCCTCGGTCTCTTCGATACCGTCGACGATTACCTGGGCGCGCTCGCCCACATGTGCGGCGGTGGCGGCAAAACCGAGCGACTCGGCCAGGTCCATGGCCTCCTGGGCGCGCTCGAGCTTAACCTCCTCATCGACCTGGCCCTCCATCTTGGCGGCCAGGCTGCCTTCCTCACGCGAGTAGGCAAAGACACTCGTGTAGTCAAAGCCGACGGTGTCCATAAAGTCGATAAGATCGCGGAACTCGTCGTCGGTCTCGGTCGGGAAGCCGACCATGGCCGTGGAACGAATCACGATGCCGGGGATGCGCTCGCGAAGGTCGCGGAACAGATCCTCGAGCTCCTGGCGCGAACCGGAGCGACGCATGGCCTTGAGAATGCGCGCGTCGCAGTGCTGCACGGGGATATCGATATAGGGCAGCACCTCGGGCGTATCGCGAATCGTCTCGATGAGTTCGTCAGTCATGCCCTCGGGCTGCAGATAGAGCACGCGGACCCAGACGTTGTGCGGGCGCACGGCCTCGGCGACGGCACGCAGCAGCTGCGCCAGATTGCGCGGCGAGCCATCGGCGACGTCCTCGTCGGCAAAGTCGGTACCCCAGATGCCCGTGTCCTGGCCGATCAGCACGATCTCGCGCACACCGCCGGCAACCAGGTCGCGCACCTCGGAGATAATGCTCTCGGCATTGCGCGAATGATAGCGACCGCGAATATAGGGGATCATGCAGAAGCTGCAGAAGCGGTTGCAGCCATCGGAAATCTTGACGTAGGCGACAGCACCCTCGACGGTACGTTTGACCTGCGGGATATAGGCTGCAATCTCACGCTCGACACCCAGCACGCCATCGATGACCGCCACGATGCCATCTTCCTCGTCGGCCTTCACAAAGGCAGCGACCTCGGGCAGCTCGTCAGGCAGGTCATCGCCATAGCGCGACGGCACGCAGCCGCACATGACGATGGGGCAAGAACGAACGCCGTCCTGAACCTCGTTGGCGAGCTCGAGCGTGGTCTCGATGCTCTCGGACGTTGCGGAGGCGAGGAACGAGCAAGTATTGACGATGGCGATATCGGCATCCTGCGGGTCGAATGCCTCCTCGTAGCCCGCGGCGGTCAAAAGAGAACGCATGCGGTCGGTGTCAACCTCGTTCTTAGCGCACCCGAGGGTGATGTAGAGCACGGAGCCCAACGGTGTATCCATGTTGGAGAGCAGTCCTTTCGATTGATATTAGCGGTAGTTGGTGAACTGCAGCGGCTGGCCGTAGTCCTGGTCGCGCAGGAACTGGATCACGGTCTGCAACGCGTCCTTCGAAGCAGAGGAAACACGTAGCTTGTCGGCCTCGATGGTCACCTTGACCTTGAGCTTTTGATCCTTGATGTCCTTGTTGATCTTGCCCGCGGTCTCCTTGTCGATGCCGTTGGCCACCGTGGCGCACCGGCGCACCCCGCCGCCGGAGGAAGGCGTGGAATCCCCCCACTTCACGGCGGTAAGGTCGATGCCGCGCTTGATGAGCTTGGAGCTCAGCACGTCGACAATCTGTTTGGAGACAAAGTCGGCCGGGGCGTTGATCGTAAAGAGCTTGTCGCCCTTCGAAAGCTCGATCGTGGCGCCGGAATCCTTAAGGTCATAGCGCTGGGAAATCTCGCGCGTGGTCTGCTGGAAGGCGTTGTCGACCTCTTGCATGTTGACCTCGGACACGACGTCGAAGCTGGAATCTTTAGCCATGATGTTTCCTTTCGCGTACGAGCGGCTTAGTAGCTATCGTACGAATAGTCGGTAGAATCGGTGGGCGTCTGACCGTCAGTTGCGGTATCGGCGCCATCCGTGGACTGGGCATCGGTACCGTCGGTGGTATCGGTACCATCGGTGGTGTCGGTACCATCAGAACTTTCACCATTCTCGGAATCAGTCGTCTCCTTCTTGGGAACGGTGATCGTCACACGCGCCACGCCCGAGGTCTTGGTATCGTAACGAACCTTTTCACCGTTCTTGGTAACGGTGACATCGGAAGGCTTGGACGTGGTGATCTCGATCGAAGACTCGGGCGTGTACTCCTGCTCAAAGGGGCCAGTCGCCTGGGCGCCATAGACCGACTTGCCGTCGACCTTGACCTCAATCCACGCGGTCTTTCCCTTGGCAACGGAGACTTTGACCTTCGTGACCTCGTTCTCTTCCTTCTTGGCCGTCGTCTTGGTAGCGTCCGAGTCAGTCGACTCATCCGTCGCCTCATCGGTGTCTTCGTCCTCGTCGACCGTTTCGGTCTTCTTAGAAGACTTCTTGGTCGTCGTCTTGGTAGCAGTGGGCGTCTCGGGCGTGGCCTCGGGCGCCGAAGATGCGCAGCCGCGCAGAAGCACCACGATGAGCACAATCAACAGCAGCGCAACGGCACCGATGCCGGCGTAGACGATACGCGGATCGAGCCCGTTGTTTTGAGGAGTACGTGATACGCCGCGTCCACGATTGGAACTGCTGCGGCCGCCTCCCTGAGGCATACGACCACGATTGCTATCGGAACGGCCGCGATAGCCACCCTGGCCCTGAAGGCTGCGCTGACCCGAGCGGGGCGCAAGTTCACCGCGGCCTTGATAGCAACGCTGGCCCGAACGCGGAGCCGAAGAGCGCTGGCCATACGGCTGTGATTGAGAGCGAAGACGCGGCGTCACCTGCGTGGTATCGGCATCCGCATAGCCACCGCGAGAGCGTCCCGTAGAGGCACCACGGTAACCGCGATCGGAATAGCCGCCGTCGCCGTAGCCGGCACGAGGGTCACGCGCCACGCCGCGGGCAGCGGGAAGTGCACGGTCCTCGGGCATCGGCGTACTGCGGAACCGGTCACGCTGTGAGCGAATCTCCTCGCCCGAACCCGTCTCGGTAATATAACCGGCCTGCTGAGGACGCTGTCCATAGCGGGTCGAACGACCGCCCTGAACCATCAGGAAGCGCCCGTTATCGACCGAGGAGCGCGAATTGACGTAGCCGGCGGCGTCCTGAAAACGACCGCCCTGCTGCGACGTCTCACGTTCGTATGCCATCAGGTCGTCAAAGTAGGCATTGACGACCTCGCGCGGATTGAGGCCCAAAAAGCGAGCATAGCTCGAAATCATGCCCTGCGCATAGCCGCGCGGCGGCATCGAAGCAAAGTTACCGGTCTCGAAAAACTCGATGATCTGCGGCCTGATTTTGATGGTGTTGGCGACTTGCTGAATGGAAAGGCCCATTCGGCGACGCTGCTCGAGCAGCATGTCACCAAAGCGTGCAGCCATCAGAATCCTCCAAACTCACGATCTTCACGTGCCATCTCGGCGTCGACAGACTCCAGCGCGGCAAGCCCCTCCTCGTCCAACAGGACCTCGCGCGGCTTAGAACCGTCGGGCGGGCCGACGACACCCTTTTCTTCCAGCATGTCCATAATACGCCCGGCACGCGCATAGCCAACCTTCAGACGACGTTGCAGGCCAGATGTGGAGCCAAGCTGCGATTCCACCACAATATGGGCGGCTTCCCAAATGAGCGGATCATCGTCTTGCGGCTCGGCGACTCCGGTACGGACAATGCCGCCGCCACCCGCCATGGACATGGAAGCGGGCGCCACGGCAGACAGGATCTCCTCGTGGTAGTCGGGCTCGCTCTGCGACTTGACGAACTCGACAATCTCGTTAATTTCGTCGTCCGAGACAAAGCAGCCCTGGATACGGCGAGGCTTGCCCCAGTCGACCTTGGAGAACAGCATGTCGCCCAAACCGGTGAGCTTTTCGGCACCCATCTGGTCGATGATGACGCGCGAGTCGATGCCCGTGGCGACGTTAAAGGCGATGCGGTTGGTGATGTTGGCCTTGATGAGGCCCGTCACCACGTTTGAGCTGGGACGCTGCGTGGCCACGATAAGATGAATACCGGCGGCACGGCCCAGCTGTGCAATACGCACGATCGAGGCCTCGACATCCTTACCGGCAACCATCATCAGGTCCGAGAGCTCGTCAATGATGATGACCAAGTAGGGCATCTTTTGCGGCGGATTGTCGTAATGCTCAAACTCGCCGGCGGCCTGCTTTTCGTTGTAGGTCGAAATCTTACGTACGTTAAGACGCTCGAAGACCTTCAGGCGACGCTCCATCTCGGACACGGCCCATTGCAGGGCGCTCGCGGCCTGCTTGGGCTCGGTCACCACGGGCACATAGAGATGCGGCAGGCCGTTATAGCCCGCGAGCTCGACGCGCTTGGGGTCGACCATGATCAGGCGAACGTCCTCGGGAAGCGCGCGCATGAGCAGGGTCGTGATGATGGAATTAATCATCACCGACTTACCAGAACCGGTCGTACCGGCAATCAACAGGTGAGGCATCTTGGCGAGGTCGGCGACAACCGGCGTGCCCTCGGCGTCGCGGCCGATGGCGAGCTCAAGCGGACCGCCCTTCACATAGGGCAGCACGTCGCCCAGATTGACGTTCTGGCGCTTGCGGTTGGGAATCTCGATACCAACGAGCGATGTGCCCGGAATCGGCGCGAAGATGCGCACCGACTGGGCGGCAAGCGAAAGCGCGATGTCGTCCTCGAGGCTCGAGATCTTGCTCACGCGCTCGCCCTCGCCAGGTTGCAGCTTAAAGGTCGTAACCGTAGGGCCGGCGATCCAGCCGACCACGCGGGCACTGCGGCCAAACTCAAGCAAGGTGGATTGCAGTGACTCGGCAGTCTGTTCCAGCTCCTTGTCAGATGACGCGGAGGACACCGACTGCGGGTTGGCGTGCAGGATCTCGAGCGGCGGAAGCTTGAGGCCGTCCTCTTCTTCGCCCTCGTTATCCGCGGCGCCGCTGTCCGCTCCCCCATCGCTGGCCGCAGCCGATTCGACAACACTCAAGGCAGGCGCATCGGCAACCTTGGGATGCTTCAAGAAGTCGGGGATCTGAGGTGCTGCCGAGACAGGATTCACGGCAAACGGCGGCTCGGACTCGTCAATCTTATCGGGGTCGTCTTCCATCGAAAGTTGACCGGTTACCTGGTCGCGCTTTGCATGGCGACGCGGCAGCAAAGTTGTCTTTGCGGTCTCAATCGGAGCCTCGTCGTCCTCGTCATCGCCCTCGGTGAGCTCAATCTCGCTATCGGACCAAGACGGGTCGGGCTCGCTTGTATTCAACTTGGGTGTGGCCTTGCCCTTCTTGACATGACGGCGCGGCAGCAGCGTCGTCTTAGCGCGCTCGGCCTCCACGGCATCGGACACGTCGACAAACGGATCCTCGTCCTCATCGTCATCGTCCAAAACCGGGTCCACATCGTTGCCCATGACCGTGGTCACGGCAGCATCGGAGCCCTTTTGACGAAGAATGCTCAGGTGCGGACGGGCAACGCCGGGAACCGACAGGGCCTCATCGTCACCCCACGGGCTCGCGTTGACGTCGGCACGACGGCGCTCGGCAAAATCGGCCGCACGGTCGCGAGCAGAGCGCAGCACGCCACCCAACGAAAAGCCAATGATGACAAAACCGACGACGGCCAGACCCAACAGGACCACCATAGCGATAGGCTTACCCAGGGCATTCTGCAGCGCACTCGCAATAAACGCACCGATGTAGCCACCCGAGGCGGACAGATTTTGCGGCGTGAACATAAGGTCACACGAGTCACTCGTACCCGGCACCATCAGCGAAAGAATGGAGACAACGGCGATAAAGACCACGGCTCCGCCCGCGACCGAGCGCGCGTTGAGCGGCGAGTCCTCGCCTAAAAAGAGCGTGGCGGCAAACAGCAAAATGACGATCGGCAGCACGTAGGCGCCCAGACCAAAGCCCAGGTGGTAGAAACCGGCAACCGCAGCCGTAACGGGCGCAGTCGCCGGCGAAATCACGGCAATGAAGGACGCAATCGCCAAAACGGCGATGACCACGCCGGCAATATCGCGGTTGGCCGAGGGCTCAACCAGGGGCTCAAAATCGTCGAAGTCGGCCTCGTGGCCCTTATTGGCACGCAGATGGGAACCGGCACCCTTAGCAGATGCCGGTTGGTTGTTGGCTTTATTGCCTTTGGCGTTTTGTGCAGATCCGCGCGCCAAACTAAACCTCCATGACGACCGGGATGATCATCGGACGAGTGCGCGTACGGCTCCAGATAAAGTTAGAGAGCGAATCGCGCACGGCCTTACGAATAGCATCGGAACCGCTGCTCGTAAAGCTGAACTTGCCCTTCTCGATCGTCTTCATGATGGACGCGGAGGCATCCTCGGAGAACTGGTCATCGATGGCAAACGAGACGCCGCGGCCCGAGAACTCGATGGCCTCGATCTTCTTGTGCTTGAGCGAGACGATGGCAACAGCGGTAACCATACCGTCATTAGCGAGCTTCTGACGATCGCGCAAGACGATGGGGTCGGTATCGCCGATACGCAGGCCGTCGACGTAGACGACGCCGGACTCGACGGGCGTACCACGCTTGACGATACCACCGCGCATCTCGAGCGTGTCGCCGTTATCGAGGATAAAGATATGATCGTCCTTGATGCCCATCTTGCGGGCCAGCTGGGCATGGGCGCGCAGATGCACGGCCTCACCGTGAACCGGCATAAAGTACGTGGGCTTGGCCATGGCCATCAGGAGCTTAAGCTCCTCCTGGCTGCCGTGGCCCGAGACGTGGACAAGAGCGCGGTTCTTATCCCACACGTCGCAACCGAGCTTGGCCAGGCTGTTGACGACCTGCTGGACGGCTTTCTCGTTGCCGGGAACAGGAGTTGCCGAGAGGATGACGGTATCGCCCTCGTGGATAGAGAGCGTCTTGTGCTCGCCATTGGCCATGCGGGACAGGGCCGACAGCGGCTCGCCCTGCGAACCGGTGCACATGACAACGATCTTGTCGTCGGGCAGGTTATCGATATCGAAGGCATCGATGATATCGGCATCGTCGATGTTGAGGTAGCCCAGCTCGCGCGCGACGCGGGTGTTGGTGAGCATGGAGCGACCGGTCACAACGACCTTACGGCCGCACTTGCGGGCGGCATCGCAGATCTGCTGCAGGCGATGAATGTGGCTCGAGAACGACGCGACGAACACGCGACCCGGGGCGTTCTTGATGGCGTGCAGCAGGTTGGGACCAACCTCGGCCTCGGACTTAGTAAAGCCGGGAACCGTGGCGTTGGTGGAGTCGGACAGCAGCAGGTCGATGCCCTGCTTGGCAAAGCGGCTGATAGCGGCATAGTCGGGCGTGACACCATCGATGGGCGTCTGGTCGAGCTTAAAGTCGCCGGTGTGCATAACGGTGCCCTGGTTGGTGCGAATGAACACGCCCAGAGCGCCGGGGATGGAGTGCGTCATCGAGAAGAAGTCGAGCGAGATGCCACCCAAATTGACGTGGCTGCCGCCCTTGACCTCACGGAACTTGGGCGCGCGGATGCGGAACTCAGAAAGCTTGCCCTCGATAAAGCCAAGCGTCAGCTTGCTCGAAAAGATGGGCACCTTGTTGTTGAGGTCCTGCAGCAGGTACGGAAGCGAACCGGTGTGGTCCTCGTGGCCGTGGGTGACGACGATACCGCGGAGCTTCTCCTCGTTCTCCAGAACATAGGTGTAGTCGGGAAGAACCAGGTCGATACCGGGCTGGGAGTCATCCGGGAACATGAGACCGGCATCGACGAGCACCATGTCGTCGCCGCACTCGAAGACCGTCATGTTCTTGCCGATGCCGTCAAGGCCGCCGAGCGGAATGATCTTCAAGGGAGATGATTTTTTAGCTGCCATAGGTTAGTGTGGTTTCCTTTCTTCGAAACGGGTCTGGAACAACCGACGGGGCGCTTCTGGCAAACCGACCGCCGGGAACGTACAAACATGCATCACAGAGTCGACGCAGTAACCACAGTATGATACCCATTTGCCCACCAACAGACCACCCATGCATCAAAGCCCCATCTGAACCGGTCTATCCCGCCGGTCTGGGGCCATCGGGGGCCGGGGCGGGTTAAGTTTGCTGCTCTACAGTCCTGCGCAAGACGGAAAGCACATTAAGTGCTTTC
>CAUCCR010000030.1:0-15630 GCA_958441355.1 uncultured Collinsella sp.
AGAGGCAGCGTTTGCCCAGATAAAACCTGCCAAAATTAACCTGTCCCATTGTGGCAGGTTGGTCGTAGTTATTACGTGGCGGTCGAGGTCGACCGTATAGGCCGCGCCTTGTTTGGCTAAAGTACAATCATCTGTGTTTAACTCGCCCGCAGCTGCACGGCGTGGGCGATGGCCAAAAAGGAAAACCACATGGGATTCATGTCAAAGCTGCTGTCCTTTGGATCCGATAAGGACCTTAAGCGCTACTACAAGATCGTCGACCAGATCAACGGTCTTGAGCCTCAGTTTGAGAAGATGACCGAGGAGGAGCTCCGCGGCCAGACCGATAAGTTCCGCGAGCGTTACGCCAACGGCGAGTCGCTCGACGACATGCTCCCCGAGGCCTTTGCCACCGTGCGTGAGGCTTCCAAGCGCACCATGGGTATGCGCCACTTTGACGTGCAGCTCATTGGCGCCATGGCACTGCACGAGGGCCACATCGCCGAGATGAAGACCGGCGAAGGTAAGACCCTCGTCTCCACGTTGGCCGGCTATCTCAACGCTATTGCCGGCAAGGGCGTGCACGTCGTTACTGTCAATGATTACCTTGCCAAGCGTGACTCCGAGTGGATGGGCCGCATCTATAAGTACCTGGGCATGACCGTCGGTCTGCTCCAGAACAACATGCCGCTCGAGCTCAAGCGCCCGGCCTACCAGGCCGACGTCACCTACGGCACCAACTCCGAGTTCGGCTTTGATTACCTGCGCGACAACATGGTTACCCGTCCCGAGCAGCGCGTGCAGCGCGGTCACAACTATGCCATCGTCGATGAGGTCGACTCCATCCTGATCGACGAGGCCCGCACGCCGCTGATCATCTCGGGTGCCGGCACCAAGTCCGCCAGCACCTACAAGGACTTCGCGCGTGCCGTGCGCGGCCTGGAGCGCGGCGAGGACGTGTCGCACGACATGCTCACCGCCACCGAGGACGTGGAGCCCACGGGCGACTATGTCATGGACGAGGCCAAGCACACCATTGCCGCCACCGAGCGCGGCCTTAAGAAGATCGAGCGCCGCCTGGGCATCGAGGACATCTATGCCGATCTCTCCGGCCAGCTGGTCAACCACCTGCAGCAGGCGTTGAAGGCCCAGTACATGTTCCACCGCGATAAGCAGTACGTGGTCACCAACGGCGAGGTCAAGATCGTCGACGAGTTTACTGGCCGCATCATGGAGGGCCGCCGCTACTCCGAGGGCCTGCATCAGGCCATCGAGGCCAAAGAGGGCGTGCTCGTGCGCGAGGAGAACCAGACGCTGGCAACCATCACCCTGCAGAACTACTTCCGCCTGTATGACAAGCTCTCCGGCATGACCGGTACGGCGCTCACCGAGGACGCCGAGTTCCGCGAGATCTACAAGCTGCCCGTCGAGGTCATCCCCTCCAACAAGCCCGTGCAACGTGTTGACCACGAGGACCTGGTCTACCGCACCATCCAGGCCAAGTACAACGCCGTCGCCGACGATGTGGAGCGTCGTCACGCCAAGGGCCAGCCGGTCCTGGTGGGCACCGTCTCCATCGAGAGCTCCGAGAAGCTGTCGGCCGCCCTTACCAAGCGCGGCATCGCGCACGAGGTCCTCAACGCTAAACATCACGAGCGCGAGGCCCACATCGTGGCCCAGGCCGGACGCTACGGCGCCGTGACCATCGCCACCAACATGGCCGGTCGTGGTACCGACATCCTGCTGGGCGGCAACCCCGACGAGCTGGTGCGCGAGCGCCTGGAGTACGAGGGCCTGACCATGGAGGACGTGACGCCCGAGCAGCTCGAGCAGTTTAACGCCGAGGCCAAGGAGACTTGCAAGGCCGAGCGCGAGCGCGTGCTTGCCGCCGGCGGCCTGACCGTCATCGGCACCGAGCGTCATGAGTCCCGCCGTATCGACAACCAGCTGCGCGGCCGTTCCGGCCGTCAGGGCGATCCAGGCGAGACCCAGTTCTACCTGTCGCTCGAGGACGACCTCATGCGCCTGTTCGGCGGCGACAAGATGGACCGCGTCTCCAAGATGATGGTCACGGCCGACATGGGCGACGACATGCCCATCCAGCACAAGATCATCTCCAAGGCCGTCGAGAGCGCCCAGCACAAGGTCGAGAGCATCAACTTCTCCATGCGTAAGAGCGTCCTTGAGTACGACGACGTCATGAACAAGCAGCGCCAGGTTATCTACGCCGAGCGCAATAAGATTCTGGACGGCAAGGACCTGACCGACCACATCACCGAGGTCATGCACGATACCGTCTACCGTTGCGTGCAGGAGTTCTGCACCAAGGACAGTCACGATGGCGAGCGCGACCTGGAGGGCCTGCGCAAGTGGGTTGTGGAGCTCACCGGCCACATTGATACGCCGAAGTTCCCCGACGAGGATTATGAGGCCCTGGCTGCCGATGTCCTGGCTTACGTAGAGAAGTGCTACAACATGAAGGCCGAGCGTCTGGGCGAGGACCTGATGCGCGAGCTCAATACCCAGGTCATGCTGCGCGTCATCGATACCCGCTGGATGAACTACCTGCAGGAGATGGACTACCTCAAGACCGGCATCGGCCTGCGCGGCTTTGGCCAGCGCGACCCGCTGGTTGAGTATAAGACCGAGGCCTACGGCGCGTTCCAGATACTCGTCGATACCATGTATGAGGATTACCTGCGCACGGTTCTGCGTATCGAGATCAAGGCTGCCCCGCGTGCCGTGGAGCACAAGGAGGAACCCGCGCTCGAGGGTGCGCGCTTCTCCGGTCCTGCCGAGGTCGATGGAGACAACGGCGACTCGGTGCTGCGCAAGCAGGCGCAGGTGCAGGCCCGCACGGCTGTCCAGGGTGGTCCGGCTGCCGTCAACAACGGTGGCAAGGTGACCACCTATCGCAAGTCCGAGAGCGACGATCCGTACGTCAACGTGGGCCGCAACGACCCGTGCCCCTGCGGTAGCGGCAAGAAGTTTAAGTACTGCCACGGCAGGAATCGTTAATGGCTGAGGCTTTAGAGGTAACGCCCGCCGAGCTGGACGCGTTTGCGGACCGGCTCGGCGAGGTCGAGTCGTATCTCCATTTGGACGAAAAGCGCACGCGCGTGACCGAGCTCGAGGCCAAAAGTGTTGCCCCTGGCTTTTGGGATGACGCCGACGCCGCCCGTGCCACCATGGAGGAGATCGCGCGTACCAAGGAAGATATCGCTGCCGTGGACACCGCGCGCGGCGAGCTTTCCGATGCCCGCGCCGCGCTGGAGCTTGCCGAGGAGATGGGGGATGACCCCGACGCCGTCGCCCTTCGCGAGGAGGCTACAGCCACGGCTGAGCGCCTGGCCCGTGCCATCGATGAGCTTGAGCTTTCGAGCTGGTTTACAGGTGAGTTCGATCACGGCGATGCCATTGTGACCATCAAGCCCGGACAGGGTGGTCTGGAGGCCCAGGACTGGACCTTCATGCTCTTTAAGATGTACATGAAGTACTGCCAGCGTCGCGGCTGGAAGGTCACCATCAACGACTGTCCCGCGGCCGAGGTCATCGGCATTGACCGTGCGACCTTTACCGTCGAGGGCAAGGACGCATTTGGCATGCTGCGCGCCGAGGCCGGCGTCCACCGCTTGGTTCGCATTAGCCCCACCGACGACAAGAAGCGCCGCCAGACCACGTTTGCCGGCGTCGAGGTCATCCCCGTGCTACCCGATGATATCGACATCGAGATCAGTCCCGACGACATTCGCGTGGACGTGTACCACGCGAGCGGCCCGGGCGGTCAGGGCGTCAACACCACCGACTCCGCCGTGCGCGTGACGCATTTCCCCAGCGGCATTGTGGTCACCTGCCAAAACGAGCGCAGCCAGATCCAGAACAAGGCCGCGTGCATGCAGATCCTCAAGGCTCGCCTGTACGAGATTGAGCTCGAGAAGCGCGCCGAGGCCCTGGATGAGATTCGTGGACCCAAGACCACGATCGGTTTTGGCAACCAGATTCGCAGCTACGTGCTCTACCCGTACCGGATGGTCAAGGACCTACGCACGGGCGTGGAGACCAGCAATGTCGAGGCCGTTCTTGACGATGGCGACCTGGACCCGTTTGTTATTGGCTACCATCGCTGGGCGACCGGCAACGCCGATGCAGAAGGCTCGGAGGTCTAAAACATCGGGTGGCTTCAAGCCGATGCCAAGCCCAACGGTTGGACGGGTTTGTATCCAGAATAAACCCTGCGCAGGGGTGGTTTTTGTCCGGCGAATCGGTAGAATCGAATACAAGAAGAAGTTCAAAGCGCATCCGTTTGGGTGCGCTTTTTTGAGGGAGGCAGCATGGCATATCGTCTGGACATCAAGCGCATTCTTTCGATGAACTTCTTTCACGACCTGCCCCAGATCATGTTGGGGTGTGCCTTGGCCGCCATCGCGACCGACCTGTTTTTGATTCCCAACGGTCTTGCCGCCGGTGGCGTTACGGGCCTTGCGACTATTATCCAGGCTGTCGGCGCGGCGCGAGGCGTGTCGCTTCCCGTCGGTATCCAGACCATCGTGATGAATGCCTTGCTGTTGTTGGTCGTTATGCGCGAGGGTGGCATGTTCTACGTGGTGCAGACCGCGACGGGCTTTGTGCTGCTGGGCTTCTTTACCGATCTGTTCGCCCCGTTTGTAGCACCTCTGGCGGATGCGGACCTGATGCTCCCTGCCATGTGGGGCGGCATTATTACGGGTATCGGTTACGGCATGGTGTTGCGCGCCGGCGCCAACACCGGCGGCTCGGACACGATTGGCCAGATCATTTCGCGTAACACCTCGCTGCCGGTGGGCTCGACCGTCATGGCGATCGATGTTGCCGTATGCGCGCTGTCGGCTCCGGTCTTTTCAATCGAAAACGCACTATATGCAGGCCTTTCGATGGTCATTAGCGGCTACGTGATCGATGCCGTGGTCGATGGTGGCAACAAACGCCGTATGGTACTCATCATCTCGGACAAGTTCCCTGATATCGCTGCCGATATCATGTATGGCCTGGGTCGTGGTTGTACCAAGTTTAAGGCGACTGGCATGTATTCGGGTGCCGAGAAGCCGGTGATTATGGTCATCGTGAGCCGTCGAGAGCTCAATACCCTCAAGACGATCGTGCGCGAGCGCGATCCTCACGCCATTGTGACGGTCGCTGACGTTACGGAAGCCTTCGGCGAGGGATTCAAGGACATTAGCGCGTAGGGTCGACCGCGTTCCATCCAAAAGACGTTCACATTGATAAACCGTTTCATCAGCGGTTCTGCCTGCTAAATTGTTCAAATAATGATAAAAACTCTGGTAAAGCCATCAGTTTCCAGCATAATGAATGACGTACGTGCATTGCGGCTGTGTTGGGATTACCTTCGGTGCCGTGCGCATTTTGTCTAATGAGGATGAAAGGAAGGCACAATGAGCGACGAAGAGCTCAAAAAGGTTGCCAACGAGGTAAGGAAGGGCATCGTCACCGGCGTGCACGCTGCCAAGTCCGGCCATCCGGGCGGTTCGCTCGGCGCTGCCGACATCATGACCTATCTGTACTTTGAGGAAATGAACGTCGACCCGGCCGATCCCCGCAAGGCCGACCGCGATCGCTTTGTGCTCTCCAAGGGCCACTGCGCTCCGGGCCTGTACGCCGTGCTCGCCGAGCGCGGGTTCTTCCCCAAAGAGGACCTCAAGACGCTGCGCCATATCGGCAGCCACCTGCAGGGTCACCCCAACATGAACGACACCCCGGGCGTCGACATGTCCACCGGTTCGCTCGGTCAGGGCATCTCCGCCGCCGTGGGCATGGCGGTTGCCGCCAAGCACTGGGGCGATACTTACCGCACGTACGCCCTGCTGGGCGATGGCGAGAGCGAGGAGGGCCAGGTCTGGGAGGCCGCCATGTTTGCCGGCAACCAGCAGCTCGATAACCTCTGCGTGATCGTCGACCACAATGGCCTGCAGATCGACGGCCCCGTCGAGGAGGTCAACGACCCCATGCCGCTCGCCGACAAGTTCCGCGCCTTTAAGTTCCACGTGGTGGAGCTCGCCGACGGCAACGACTTCGACCAGATCCGCGCCGCCTTTGCCGAGGCTCGCGCCACCAAGGGGCAGCCGACCGCCATTATCGCCGAGACCATGAAGGGCAAGGGCGTTTCCTTTATGGAGAACCAGGTGGGTTGGCACGGCAAGGCCCCCAACGATGAACAGTTTGAGCAGGCCATGGCAGAGCTCACGGCCGCCGGAGAGGAGCTCTAGGATGGCAGACGTCAAGAAAATCGCCACGCGCGTAAGCTACGGCGAGGCCCTCGTCGAGCTCGCCAACGAGCACGATGACTTTGTGGTCCTCGACGCCGACCTGGCAGCCGCCACGCAGACCGGCAAGTTCAAGGCCGCCTGCCCCGATCGCTTCTTCGATGTGGGCATTGCCGAGAGCAACCTGATGGGCGTCGCCGCCGGTATCGCGACCACCGGCCGCGTTGCCTTCGCGAGCACCTTTGCCATGTTCGCCGCCGGCCGCGCTTTTGAGCAGGTCCGTAACTCCATCGGCTACCCGCACCTCAACGTTAAGATCGGTGCCACGCACGCCGGTATCTCGGTGGGCGAGGATGGCGCCACGCACCAGTGCTGCGAGGATATCGCCCTGATGCGCGTCATCCCCGGCATGACCGTGATTGTTCCCGCCGACGACGTGGAGGCCCGCGCCGTGACGCGCGCCGCCTACGAGTGCGACGGTCCGGTGTACATGCGCTTCGCCCGTTTGGCCTCGCCGGTTATCAACGACCCCGAGACCTACAAGTTCGAGTTGGGTAAGGGCATTGTCATGCGCGAGGGCGCCGATGTGACCATCATCGCCTGCGGCCTGATGGTCGGCGAGGCTCTCGAGGCCGCCGAGCAGCTCGCTGCCGAGGGCATCGACGCCGAGGTCATCAACATGCACACCATCAAGCCCATCGATGCCGACCTGATCGTCAAGAGCGCCACCAAGACCGGCCACGTCGTGACCGTCGAGGAGCATTCTGTGATCGGTGGCCTGGGCAGCGCCGTTGCCGACGTCCTGTGTGAGCAGTGCCCGACGCCGCTCAAGAAGATCGGTGTCAACGACACCTTCGGTGAGTCTGGCCCGGGTGCCGAGCTCTTGCACAAGTATGGCCTGGACGCCGCCAACATCGTGGCGACCACCAAGGAGTTCATGGCATAAGGCAAGGCGGATCTCAAGGACTGCTTCGCCAGGACTATGGAAACCCGGCAGGGGCGCTCTCTTGGAGAGCGCCCCTGTTTCAGTTGCGGTGAAATAAGGACTGTTTTGCCAGCTTAAAGGCTCAACAGTCCCTATTTCACCGCAACTCATGAAGACGCCCCTCAAGCACGGTCCCATCAGGGAAAAGGGCATATATCGGCAAAGCGCAATTCAGACAACCCACGAGCGCGGCGCTGCTGCACCCAAGCAAAACGCAGCGACCCCTTAGTTATCGCAGGCCGGGCACAGGGTTACTCTCCAAATCTTTCCGCAGGACGGAGGAGCCCCTGCCGCGCGAAGCGCGCAGCGGGGGCTCCGACATGTCCGAGGACGATTTGGAGAGTAACCCTGTGCCCGGCCGACGGGATCCCTAAGCACGCCATGCTTCTTATGTGCAGCAAAGCTAATGCTGCTAAAATACAAAGCGCTCATGTAGTTTAAACGCACGACGATAAGGAGCACCAGTGGGTAACCACTTCCGTACCTCCGGTGCGGGCGATGATGCCCCCAAGACGCAGGCAGGCGTCCAGGGCAGTCGTTTCGCCACTCCGGATTCAGAGGGCCAGCCTGTTGCTCAGGCCCCCGCTCAGCCGGCAGATCAGGCACAGCCGGCATCCGATCCCTTTGCCTACAATCCAACCAGCGATGTCGCGCTTTCCGGCACGGCGGGTTTTGAGCCCGTTCAGGCCGTGACCGCTCGCGTGGAGCAGCCTCAGGCTGGTGCCGCCACGCCGCAGCCTACCATGGCCGGCATTCCCGACCCCTTGGCCCCTGCGACGCCGGCTCCTCAGCCTGCGCAGTCCGGTCTCTTTGCCGCTATTCCCGACCCCACGCAGCCTGCTGCCCCGGTGGTCGAGAGCGATCAGGCCGCCGAGGTCGCAAGCCTCGATAACGCGCTCAACAACCCCGATTTTACGTCGGTGTTTGCACCCATCGATCCGCAGGCCAGCCGCAAGAAGATGGCCAAGCAGGCCGGTGTCGAGCCCGTCATCCTTATGGAGCATGTCACCAAGATCTATCCGGCACAGCCCAACAAGCCTGCACTCGACGACATCAACATCGAGATCTATCCGGGCGAGTTCGTCTTCCTGGTCGGTCACTCCGGCTCGGGTAAGACCACGCTGCTGTCGACGCTCAACCGTGACGTCAAGCCGACGAGCGGTCGCATCCTGGTTGCCGGTCAGGACCTCATGAAGATCAAGAACCGCAAGGTTCCGTTCCTGCGCCGCCAGATTGGCGCCGTGTTCCAGGACTTTAAGCTTCTGCCGCAAAAGACCGCCTACGAAAACGTGGCGTTTGCCCTGCAGTGCATCGGCAAGCCCAAGGGCGTCATTCGCAGCCAGGTGCCCGAGGTGCTGCGTCTGGTCGGCCTGGCCGATCAGATGGACTCGCTGCCCGACCAGCTTTCCGGTGGCGAGCAGCAGCGCGTTGCCGTCGCCCGCGCTATGGTCAACCGTCCGCCGCTGCTGATCTGCGACGAGCCGACGGGCAACCTCGACCCGGCGATCTCGCTGGGCATCATGAAGCTGCTCGAGCGTATTAACCGCACCGGCACCACCGTGATCGTCGCCACGCACGACCGCGAGATGGTCGATAGCATGCACCGTCGCGTGATCGCCCTCGAGGGCGGCCACGTTATCCGCGACCAGGAGAGGGGAGGTTACGGCAACTATGGCACCAACTAACGTGGGCTACTCCTTCAAAGAGGCAATCAGCCACTTCTTCCGTAACTGGACTACCTCGCTCGGCGCCGTCATCACGATCTTCCTTTCGCTGTTTATCATCGGCCTGTTCATCATGGGCTCCGCGATGCTGAACTCCGTGATCGGCACCGTCGAGGATCAGGTTGTCATCAACGCGTTCATTAGTGATGACGCCGATCAGGCCGATGTTCAGGCTTTTGAGGCCGAGCTTAAGACGTGGAATAACGTCAAGTCCGTGACCTATAAGGACAAGGACGACGCGCTGGCCGAGTATACGAGCAAGATGTCGGGTAACGCCGACGCCACCATGAGCGCGCTCGACGGCCAGAACCCGCTGCCCGCCTCGTTTGCGATTGAGATGGACGATCCGTCTCAGGTCGAGAGCACGGCCAAGAAGCTCAAGAAGAATGCCGACTTCCAAAAGATCGCGGATGACGGCGACGTCAACGCGAGCGTGCTGTACGGCCAGGAGGAAGTGAGCCGCCTGTTCCAGGTGACCAACTACATCCGCATCGCCGCCGTGGTGCTCGTTGGCCTTCTGACCTTTATCGCATTCATCTTTATCAACAACACGATTCGCCTGTCCATCACGGCGCGTCGTCGTGAGATTGCGATTATGCGTCTGGTCGGCGCCAGCAACGGCTTCATTCGCGGCCCGTTTATCACCGAGGGCGTGCTGCAGGCCATTTTGGGCTCGCTGCTTTCCATCGGCGTTCTGGAGCTGCTGCGCAATCTGATGATTCCGCGTCTGCAGGAGAGCATCGGCTGGATGTCGTTTGCCCTACCGATGCAGTATTACCTGGTGACCTATGCTGCGCTGATTCTGGTCGGCGTGATTATCGGTCTCTTTGGTTCTGCCATCGCCATGCGCCGCTACCTGCGCGTGTAGGCACGCCTGGAATTCATCCCTTCCAACGGGTCGTCTCTTATGGGGCGGCCCGTTTTTTTTGATTCCTAGGGGACGGCAGGAAAGCGAATCATTTGGGTAGACTCTTTGGAGTTCGCAATCGATAGTTAGGAGGCGCCATGGGGCGCAATAACAAGCATAAGCGTGGAGCTCGCAATAAGCGCGGGCCGGTGCGCAGCGAACGCCGTCCGAGCCTGACCGGGCGCGTGCAGCTCCATGAGCACAGTGCCTATGTCATAACCGAGAATGGCGACTACAAGGTCATGGGCCGTGGCAAGCGCGAGATTATGGACGGCGATACCGTTGCCGTGAGCATTAAGAACAGCCCGCACGGTGAGCGGCGCGCCGTGATCGAAGGCGTGGTTGAGCGCGCAGCCATAAGCGTGGTGGGTACGTACCAGACCGCCGGTCCGCTCGGTGTGATCGAGCCGCTCGATTCGCGCCTGAAGGCCGACTTCTTCATTTTGCCCGAGGATACCTCGGCGGATCGTCTGGGTGTCCACCCGGGTGATGCCGTTGTCGCGCGCATTTTGACCTACCCGACGCGCCTGGAATCGGGCACTGTGACGATCGAGCGCCGCATTGGCGGAGATGACGCGCCCGATTTGGGCGTTCAATATGTGATGGCGCGTTACGGCTATACCGATAGCTATCCCGAGGCCGCGCTAGACGAGGCCGAGGGGCTTTCGCTCGATGTGTCCGCGGCGCTTAAGGACCCGCTCCGCCGCGATCTGCGCGACCGCTTTGTCATCACGATCGACCCGGTCGACGCGCGCGACTTTGACGATGCCATTTCGCTGGAGCGCACGCCCGAGGGCGGCTATAAGCTGGGTGTGCATATCGCCGACGTTTCACACTATGTGGCTTGGGACGGGCATATCGATCTTGAGGCTCGCCATCGCACGACATCGGTGTATCTGGCCGATCGCGTGCTTCCCATGCTGCCCGAACGCCTGTCCTGTGACCTGTGCTCGCTTCGCCCTGACGAAGACCGTCTTGCGTTTACCGTCGATATCGAGCTCGATGCGCAGGGTCGCGTGCGGCATTACGATCCGTATCCCAGCGTGATTCGCTCGCGTGTGCGTATGGACTATGACGGCGCCGAGGCGCTGCTGGTACGTGCCGGCGCGGTGGAGTATTCGGTGCTGGAGGGTGCGGCCGAGGATGTTGCGGCTGCCGAGGCCTCGCGCGAGGAAGCGCTTGAGCGCGGTCTTGCGTGCGAGGAGGCCGCCCGCGGCTACAACGTCGACCTCGGCGATTTCCTTGTCGCCGCCAACGAACTCGCCGAACTTCGCCGTCGCATTCGTCGCGCCCGCGGCTCAGTCGATTTTGACACGGCCGAGATTCGCGCTCTATTGGATGAGGACGGAGTACCCGTGCAGATTGTGGCGCGTGAACGTTCGTGTGCCACGTCGCTTATCGAGGAAGCTATGCTGCTCGCCAACGAGTGCGTTGCAGAGTGGCTGGCAGACCGTGATATCGAGGCCTGCTATCGCGTGCATGAGGATCCGAGCCCCGATAGCCTGCACGGTGCTGCCGTTGCGCTGGCGCAGCTAGGCATCATCGACGATCGCCGTGCTGCCGGTATTGCCCTGGGGAGCCCCGATGAGCTGCAGGCTGCAGTTGATGCTGCCGCCGGTACGGCCAACGCACCGCTCGTTAACACGCTGCTTCTGCGCAGCATGCAGCGCGCGCTGTACAAGCCGCGCAACGAGGGCCACTTTGCGCTCGCCGCGCTGTGCTACTGTCACTTTACGAGTCCCATCCGTCGCTACCCCGATCTGGTGGTGCACCGCGTGCTCAAACTGCAGTTGGCCTATGAGCAGCTCGGCGGCAAGGACGCCTTGGTCCGTACGCCGCGGCTGATCGGCAAGGGGCGCGAGTCGCTGCCGCGCATTCTGCCGCAGATCTGCCGCGCATGTAGCGATGCCGAGCGCGCGGCAGATGCCGCCAGCCATGCGACGCAAAAGATCAAGATTGCCCAGTACTATGAGGACCGTCTGGGTGAGCGCTATGCCGGAACCGTCTCGTGGGTTAGCAGCATGGGCCTCTTTGTGCGCTTGGACCTAACACAGGTCGAGGGCCTGGTTTCAATTAAGAGCCTGGGCAACGAGTGGTTCGAGTTCGACGAGGACGCGCTTACGCTGACGGGCGCCGACACGGGGACT
The DNA here is from genome assembly GCA_958441355.1 of uncultured Collinsella sp. Lineage (GTDB taxonomy): Bacteria > Actinomycetota > Coriobacteriia > Coriobacteriales > Coriobacteriaceae > Collinsella. The sequence continues at coordinate 12,000 of CAUCCR010000030.1, forward strand.
CGCTATGAACTGGGCCAGCGCGTGATTATCGAGGTCTCGCGCGTCAATACCACGCGTGGGCACTTGGACTTTAAGCTTATCCATTAGCCAAATCCCGACTCATGGTGGGGGAGCGGAGGGCGGCCTTTCGGGACCGCCCTTCGCATTTGAATCGTGACTACCTTGTCGTCTGCTCGGCCGCCCGCTTACCTGCTATTTGAGAGGTAAAACCTACCAAAATAAACCTGTCCCTTTTGGCAGGTTTACAAGAAAGCGGGGATGAGATGGCGACGGTGTACGGTTATGCGCGGGTGAGTTCGCGCGATCAGAATCTGAATCGGCAGCTGGATGCGCTGGGCGCCTATGGCGTGGGCTCGGCGAATATTTATGCCGACCATGCGAGCGGCAAGGACTTCGATCGACCGCGTTATCGCGAGCTGCTGCACGTCCTGGGAGACGGGGACGTGCTGGTGGTGCTTTCTATCGACCGACTTGGCCGTAATTACTCCGAGATTCTTGAGGAATGGCGACGCATTACCAAGGAGCTCGGGGTTGCCATTGTGGTGTTGGACATGCCATTGCTTGACACGCGCGCTAGGGCCAGCGGCGCGCCGGATGTGACCAACGCCCTGATTGCCGATATTGTGCTGCAACTGCTGAGCTACGTGGCGCAGGTGGAGCGCGAGAATATCCATCGGCGCCAAGCGGAGGGAATTGCAGCGGCGCGGGCGCGAGGGGTCCGTTTCGGTCGACCTCGCAAACCGTGCCCTCCTCAGTTTGAGCTGGTGCGCGATAGCTATGAGGCGGGCGATATTACCCGCAGCCAGGCAGCAAAGTGCCTGGGCGTGTGTGTGGGGACGTTCGATCGCTGGATGCGCGAGGCGGGGTAGGGGTTTGCGTCGCTTTGTCGCTTCCTGTTGCGATTCAAATTTTGATACGGTGACGATGTCATTTGGGGCTACACTCGCTGATATTCAAAAAAGGAGGTTGGCCCTTGGCGCGCGTAAAACAAATAATCGGATGGACCGCGATCGTTCTGTTCGCTGCAACGCTGGCGGGCATCTGGGCGCTGACGGAGCAAAACGCGGTGCAGACGTCGTTGCTGAGCGAGTCCACCGCGCGTGTGGTGGAGGGTCAGGCTACGGGCGTTCAGGCTGTCGATGTCACGGGTGAAGCTCAGGCGGAGAACGGAATGACCGGGGGCACCGATTCGGCTGCCTCGAATGTCCGGTCTGGCCGACTTGCTTCCATTCGCATGTGGGTGGGCACAAACGTCCGTCGCGTTGCCCATACCGTAGAGTTTTTCTTCGTCGGATTGTTCGCCTCGGTGGTCGTGGTTTGCTTTTCCAGGCGTCCGTGGAGCGTATGCTCCCGTTGCGTGCCCGTATTGCTCTTTTGCGCCGCCTGCTCCGTTGGCGATCAGGTACATAAGATCTTTGTTCCCGGCAGGCATTTCGACGTTATCGATTTAGGATTCGATGCTGCGGGCTATGTCATCGCCATGCTGTTGGTATTGCTGGCAGCGGCGTTGGTGCGCCATGCGACTCGGCCGATCGGCGCCCATGCGAGGCGCTAGCCGGTAACAAACCCGTTTCTGATAATGCGACCTTGTTGAATTATTTTGTGTCGCGCGTATTTCCGAGCGGTCGGATTTGAGGGGCGAGCGGTAGAACGCTCGCCCTTTGTGCGCCACGATGCGGCACAATGTACCGCAAAAGCTGTTTGTATCCGGTACGAATCGTTCGTTGGTCTTTAATTCTTCTCAACGGAGGTGTTTGAGATGGCAAACGGATTGCTTTTGCGGCTTCGCGAGCGTGAGCTCAGCGCGAGCCCGGCGGAACGCAATGTCATCGCATATGTAAGCGCTCATCCGCACGAGGTGGTCGGGCTGTCCGTTCGCGGTCTTGCCGATGTCACGTTCTCCTCGCCCTCGAGCATTTTGCGCTTTTGCAAGCGTTTGGGTTTTGCGGGCTACAAGGAGTTCCAGCGCGAACTGATTGCCGAGCTGGCGCTCTTAGGTGACAAGAAAGACGTAGCCCTCGAGGACATCTCCATGGATGACAGCGTCGAACGTATCGTGGGGAAGGTGATGAAAAGCAACGTGCGCACGATCGAGGCGACGGCGCGAACGCTCGATTACACCGTCTTGGAGCGATGCGCGGCCCGTCTTAAGCGGGCACGCGCGGTCAATCTGTTCGGTATTGGTGCCTCTCGTTTGGTCGCGCACGATCTGGCGCAAAAGCTCATGCGTGTCGACAAAGAGTGCCATCTGTACGACGACTGGCATGATCAGCTCTTATGTGCCAAGAACATGCATGAGGGCGATATGGCAATCGCCTTTAGCTACTCGGGCTTGACGCAAGAGGTGCTGGACTGCACCGCCGAGGCTCAACGTCACAACTGTCCCGTTGTGGCCGTTACCAAAGTAGATGGATCATCCAAGCTTGCCACCATGGCCGATGCCGTGCTCGGCGTTGCTGCGAGTGAACCCTTGATCCGCAGCGGTGCCATGGCTTCGCGTATGGCCCAGCTTATGGTTGTCGATGCCCTGTACGCTGCTTACGTTGTCAGCGACTACGAACGGGCGACGCATGTCATAAAGCAAAACTACATCGAGAAACAGGAAAGATGAGGTGAATGAAATGCTCGATTTAACAAAATTCACGACCGAACAGCGTAATCAAAGGTCAATGGACCTCGATACGATGACATCGCTGCAAATCGTCACGACGATGAACGATGAGGATCTTCGTGCCGTCCAGTCGGTCACGAAAGTGTTGCCCCAGGTTGCCATGGCAATCGACTGGGCTGCTGAGACACTCGAGCGCGGCGGGCGCGTCTTTTACATGGGCGCAGGCACCAGCGGTCGTCTGGGCGTACTCGACGCTTCGGAGTGTCCGCCCACGTTTGGCGTGTCACCCGATCTGATTGTCGGGCTCATTGCCGGAGGCGAGACGGCGTTTATCAAGGCTGTCGAAGGTGCCGAAGACAGCGAGGAGCTTGGCGCGAGCGACCTGCGGGAGCGTGGACTCTCGGACAAGGATCTTGTCGTTGGCCTGGCGGCAAGCGGCCGTACTCCTTATGTGGTGGGCGGCCTTGCGTACGCCAAGGCAACTGGGTGCAAGACCATTGCAATTGCCTGCAACCAAGGGTCGAAGATCGGGGAGAGCGCAGATCTTGCCATTGAGCCCGTGCCCGGTCCCGAGGTGCTGACCGGCTCAACGAGGCTCAAGGCGGGAACGGTTCAAAAGCTCATTCTCAACATGATTTCGACCGGTGCCATGGTCAAGATCGGCAAGGTATACCAAAACCTGATGGTCGATGTGCAGCAGACGAACGAGAAGTTGGTGGTGCGCGGCCAGAACATCGTGATGGAGGCGACCGGCTGCACGCGCGAGTGCGCTGTTCAGGCGCTTGCGGATGCCGGCGGCCACGTAAAAACCGCTATTGTCTCGGTGCTGTTGGACTGCGATGCCGAGCAGGCTGCGGTAGCTCTTGAACGGGCGCACGGCCATGTCCGTACTGCGGTGAGTGGCCATGAGAAGAGCAATGCCGATGTCCAATAGGTGCACGGCGTGAGCTGATATGACATCTAGACGAGATACCCAATACAAGGAGGAGTTATGACGAACAAAGGGCTGGCTCAAAAGCT
>CAUCCR010000031.1:0-15469 GCA_958441355.1 uncultured Collinsella sp.
GGAATAGGCCATGCAGGCAGCCGTGATGACGAACTGAGCACAGGTATAGATGGCAAGACCCGCGTTAGCGCTGTTGAACAGCGAAAGCCCCAGCTGAACGCACGAGCCGATAAAGGCCGTGTGCACTACGGGATGATGCCCGTTGAGCAGCACGTTGGGGTTGAGTAGGCGCAGGTAGTCGCTCGTGCCGTTGGGATAGTTGAACCACTGGCGAATCTGCGCGCCCGTATCTCCCATAAAAAGGCCAGGCAGCGAAGCGACGAGCGTGGGCGCCCAGGCGATCATAAGCACCAGGAAGGGCCCGGCAAAGGGATGGACCGAGAGCACGGCGTGAGTCACACGCCATACGCGGCCAAAGTGCGCTTCCGAAAACGGAATGCGTCGGGAGCTCAGCCAATCTAGACACTCAAAGGCAAGGTAGAAGGCAACGATCGCCAGGAGCATCCAGCCCGCGCCGCCAATCCAGGCGCAGATGATGCGAGCTTTGTCGCCAAGGACAATCTCGGCCGAGTCGGTGAGGTCGTAGCTGCGGCCGAACACCATGCAGATGGCGAAGAACAGCGACGGCAGAATGATCGATGGACGCCAGGTGTCGCCACGGCCAAAGAACACGTAGCGAAACGGCAAGGTGAGCAGACAGGCAAGTGCAAGCAGCATGACCGCGTCGGTATGGCCGGCAAACGAGAGGAGCACCTCGTAGCACACGTACAGCATGCCCGAGGCTTTGGGGTCAATCGCCAAGACTGCGTTGCTCGACACCGGGGAGGGATCGATGGAAAACGCCGTGGTCGCCAACAGCGCGAGCAAAAATGCGATGAGCGTCTGCTTGGCGGGGTAGCGCTTAAACCAGACGATGCGGGCAGCGTCGCGCGCAGCCGTTGTGGAGAGGTCGGAATCCTTCACAGTCCGAAAGCCTTTCTAGAAACCTGCCAAAAAGGGACAGGTTTATTTTGGCAGGTTTTATCTGGGGAAACGTTACGGTTCTGTCATCGTTGCCCAGCGAACCACCACAAAGGTGCCTGTTCACTTTTTGGTGGTTAAGCGTCGAGGTAGATGCGCTGGGGTTGGTTGCGGCGACGAGCAAAGATGATGAGCGCCAGGCCCGCGATTACGAGCGGCAGGCTCAGCAGCTGACCCATGGTGATGACGCCGCCCAGCAGATAGCCCAGCTGCGCATCGGGCACACGCACAAACTCAATCAAAAAGCGAACGATGCCGTAACCCATCACAAAGACGCCCATAAACGTGCCTTGGGGCAGTAGCGGCTTTTTGCGGCTGAGCACCTGCAGAATGCAAAAGAGCACAATACCCTCGAGGAATGCCTCGTAGAGCTGGGAGGGATGGCGCGGCATATCGCCCGCGGTGCCGCCAAAGATCACGCCCCAGGGCAGATCGGTCGGCTTGCCCCACAGCTCGCCGTTGACAAAGTTGGCGCAGCGTCCCAGACATAAGGCCAGCGGAGCACCGATAACGGCAAGGTCGGCGATGGTCCAGGCGTCGAGCTTGTACATGCGGCACACGAGCACGCCGCCGATGATGCCGCCCACCAGGCCGCCATGGAAGCTCATGCCGCCTTCATTGGTAGCAAAGATCTCGAGCGGATGCGCCCAGTAGTAGCCGTCGCCGTAAAAGATGACGTAGAACAGGCGGGCGCCAATGATAAGGCCAAAGACCACGCCGACTACGACACTCGTCAGGTCGTCAATCGTGATGTTAAAGCCCCAGCGACGCTGCGTGCGGTACATGACGACCGCCGTGAGCAGGGCGCCGACCACGTAGGCCAGGCCGTACCAATAGATGGTGATGGGCCCCGCCGAGATGGCGACGGGATCAAGCATATGGTAGAAGTCGTTGAGCATGTCGACCCTCCTACTCCCTACATACAAATGCGGCCGCGGGCCTTGCGCTCGCAGCCGCATATTTGGGCGTAACGTTTATGCGGAGTATGCCGTCCGCAGCTTTCGCATCTTAGAACGGCGCGTACTCGTCGTACAGGTCGTCGGTCTCGCCGGAGGCATTGACCTGCTCGACACGGGTAACGCCGGGCACATGCTCCTTGAGGATACGCTCGATACCCATGGACAGGGTCAGTGCGCTCATAGGGCAGCCGGCGCAGGCGCCCTGCAGCTCCAGCTTGACGACGCCCTCGTCGTCGACGCCCACATACTCCATATCGCCGCCGTCAGCCTGCAGGTTGGGGCGGATCTCCTCAAGAACCTTCTTAAGCAGCTCTTCGTTAACAGCCACAGGGGCTCCTTTCTCACAATAACGCGGGCACGCCCGCGGACAGAAGCTATGTTACTACAGCCATGTACCCGCTCACGAGCCGTCCATGCGCGCAGACGCGACTTTCACGAGTAGTCAATTTGGGACGGGGCTCTTTTGGCTGCCTCTTGTTGCCAGCTGGCGTTGCCACGCGCTACTGCTGAGCCCGCCCCTCGGTGCCGATGTGAACATCGACGATAACCTGGCGGTAGCTGATGCCACAGGAGTCGAGGATGCGGCGGCTGATGCGTCCATCATCAGTGTCGGCGTATTTGTTGTCCAGGTAGACAACCTCGCCCACGCCCACCTGCGCCAAAATCTTGGCGCAGTCGTGGCACGGAAACAGCGTGACGTAGACCGTGGAACCCTCGAGGTCCTTGAGCGAACCACGGTAGTTGAGCACGGCGTTGGCCTCGGCATGGACCACGTAGTTGTGCTTGTCCTGCAGCGGGTCGTCGCTCGTACCCCACGGAAAAAAGTCGTCGTTGAGCGCCGAGGGTGTACCGTTGTAGCCTACCGAAAGGATGCGGTGGTTGGTGTTGGCGATGCACGCACCCACCTGCGTGTTGGGGTCCTTGCTGCGGCGCTGCGCGGCGATGGCCACGCTCATAAAGAACTCGTCCCAGCTAATGACGTCCAGGCGCTTGCCTGACGAAGTTTGATGAAGATCGTCCGACATGGCAGACACCTCCGTAATCGCAATAGTTTGACCCATTGTAGCAGGTGAAAGGTAGGGGCGTTTATCCCACCGGCGCCCTCACTTTTACACGCGGCGGGGCTTTTGGTTGATGCGGTAGAGCTCGGCGAGACCCCGCAGCGTCAGTGCGTCATCTACCGTCAGGCTGTGGCCAACCAACGCCGCGAGCGCCTCGGCATCGTCGCCGGTAATGACGATGGGCACGCTGTCCTCCCCCGCGGCCTTGGTCGCGCGCATCTCGGCGAGCACCATGTCGAGCATGCCGTCGATGCGGGCTACCTCGCCCAAGACCACGCCCGAGCGCATGGCCTCGCGCGTGTTGCGGCCGATGACATGCGTCGGCGCCGAGGGCTCGACCTGCGGCAGGCGCGCCGCAGCGGCCGAAAGCGAGCGGGCGCCAAGTGCCAGACCCGGTGCGATGACGCCGCCGACAAAGGTTCCGCGCGCATCGATGACCTCGATATTGGTCGTAGTGCCCAGGTCGATCACGATGCACGGAGAGCCGTAGACGGCACGGGCCGCCACGGCGTCGGCGATGCGGTCGGGGCCGATCTCTGCTGGATCGTCGTAGTGCACGGGCATACCGGTCTTGAGGCCCGGTCCCACGGTGAGCACTCGCCCCGTGCAAGTGCGGGAAAGCGCCGCCTTCCACGGGCGCTCGAGCGCCGGCACCACGCAGCTCAGCACTGCGGCCGCGGGAACGAGCGCGCCGGGCATGCCCGCATCGGCCGCCAGCGCGCCCATGACCTGCGCGAGCCTCATGCGCGCTTCGTCGGCTGTAATGCTCGACGGCGTCGTGATCTCGCACGTCGCAAACGGGCACTCCTGCGCCGCGGCCGAATCCTCGGCAAACAGGCCAAAGCGAATGAACGTGTTGCCCACGTCGACCGTCAATATATATGCGCACCCATTAAGCATCGTCGGCGCTCCTTTCGTCTGCCCAGCAGTATATCGCCTACCTAAACCAGTCATCCCAAAATGACTAGCTTACGGCTATACTGGTGCGCGGTCGCGCGCGAGCTCACGCGGCGGCCCTTGGTAACCCGACTTCCCGCGCCGTATCCGTAGCGGCGCTCCCGGGGGAAGCGGATATACGCAAAGGAGTTCTATATGAGCAATCCCTCGAACCGCGCTTCGATGCGCGGGCAACTCACGCTGCGTGGCGTCGTCATCGGCGTCCTTGGCTGCGTGATCATCACGGCAAGCTCGGCCTACACCGCCCTCAAGATGGGCGCACTCCCCTGGCCGATCGTCTTCGCTGCCGTCATCTCGCTGTTCTTCCTTAAGCTCATGGGCAATGCCAGCCTCAACGAGGCCAATGTCACCCACACTATCATGTCCGCGGGCGCCATGGTCGCCGGCGGCCTGGCGTTTACCATCCCGGGCGCCTGGATGCTGGGCTATGCCGACCAGATCAGCTGGCTCGACATGTTTATCGTGGCACTCGCCGGCACCATCCTGGGCCTGCTGGCCACGGCACTCATCCACCGTCACTTTATCGTGGACGCCGAGCTTGAGTTCCCCACCGGCAACGCCGCAGCTCAGACCCTGCGCGCGACCGAGGCCGGCGGCAAGACCGGCAAGCAGCTCTTTGGCTCCATGGCCATCGCAGGCATCTACAGCGTGCTGCGCGACGCCCTGGGCGTGGTGCCCAGCATGCTGTGCACGCTCAACATCCCCGGCGTGACCTTTGGCATCTACAACTCGCCCATGCTGCTCTCCGTCGGCTTCCTCGTGGGCTTCGCCCCCGTCGCCTTCTGGTTTGCCGGCGCGCTGCTGGGCAACTTTGGCATCATCGTGGGTGGCACCGCTGCCGGTCTGTTTGACGTTGTGACTGCACAGGGCATCGTCAAGTCCCTGGGCATGGGCCTCATGATGGGCTTTGGCGTCGCCGTCGTCCTCAAGGACATCCTGCCACAGGTCGCCGGTATCGTCCGCGGTCTTGCCGCCGACAGCTCCACCGACACCGACGAGCAGTCGCTCATCTCGGGCTCCCTTAAACTCGACGCCGGCATCATCGGCCTGGGCGCTGCCGCCATCTCTGTGATCGTCGCCATCGCGCTCGACCTTGGTCCCGTCCCGGCCGTCATCGTGACGCTGTTCACCTTTGTCACCACCATCATGAGCGCACAGAGCTGCGGCCAGACGGGCATCGACCCCATGGAGATCTTTGGCCTCATCGTTATGCTCATCGTGGCAGCCTTCGCGCAGATCGCTCAGGTAAAGCTGTTCTTTATCGCCGGCATCGTGGCCGTGGCGTGCGGCCTTGCGGGCGACGTCATGAACGACTTTAAGGCCGGCGCCGTGCTGGGCACCAACCCGCGTGCGCAGTGGATCGGCCAAGCCGTTGGCGGCATCGTGGGCGCCCTGGTCGCCGCAGCCGTCATGGTCGCGCTCGTCACCGCCTATGGCCCGGACGCCTTTGGCCCCGACAAGAGTTTTGTTGCCGCGCAGGCAAGCGTCGTCGCCACCATGGTCTCGGGCATCCCGAGCGTGCCGTGGTTTGCGGGCGGCTTTATCGCCGGCATCGTCATGTACTGGCTCGGCATTCCGGCCATGATGATCGGCCTGGGCGTGTACCTGCCGTTCTATATGTCGCTCACGGCTTTCCTGGGCTCCTGCGTCAAGCTCGCCTACGACAAGTGGGCCGCTCACCGCGACGCCACCGCTGGTCTTTCTGACGAGGAGAGGGCTGCCAAGGACGCCGCCTTCCAGGAACAGGGCCTGGTTGTCGCCAGCGGCCTGCTCGGTGGCGAGTCCATCGTCGGCGTTATCCTGGCATTTGTCTCCGTGGGCTTAAGCCTGCTGGGCTAAGTCGAGCAGCTGCTCGACAGCAACCATATTGCCTACGGCTTGCCCGGTCGGTAGCTTTTGCGGCTGCTGACCGGGCTTTTTGATATCGAAACAAAGAAAGGCCGGCGCGCTGCGTTTAACAGCGCGCCGGCCTTATCGTTTGGCTAACGAGACGGTCCCGTTATGAATTGAAGTTCGTTGCAGAATCTACGCTCGAAACGCTACATCTGCTTGCGACGACGATCGCTCAGCGTCACACCAGCGGCCACGAGCGTAATACCGCCGATGACGAACACCTCGCCCGCAAGAGCGGAATTGTCGCCAGTCTGGGCGAGCGCGGCCGACGTTGCCTTCTTCTTGGCGACAGGAGCCTTTGCAGCAGCCTGCGCAACCTGAGGCTTGGCCTGCGGCTCAGCCTTGGGATGATACTTGTCGTACTCTGCCTGTGCGGCAGCCAGGACATCCTTGGCATCGTCAAGCTCAGCCAGCGCGGCGGCATAGGCGTCGTTGGCATCGGACAGCTTGGCATCGGCATCGCTCAGGGCAGCCTTGAGACCAGCGGCAGCATCGACGGCAGCCTTGTAGCGAGCGTAGGCAGCGTTCAGCTTGACCAGCTTCTCGTTACCCGTCGTGCCCGCGGCAAGAGAGGCCTTGTGGTCGACAGCCTCAAGATCGGCCTTGAGTGCCTCATCGCTGGCAAGCTCGGCCTTGGCCTTGACGATCTCGAAGTTCGCATCGACGACGGCTTCGTTGGCGGCCTCGAGCTGCTTCTGGGCATCGGCGACACCGGCGACGGCGGCGTCATAGGCGACCTTGGCGTCGTCGACCGCCTTCTGGGCACCGGCGAAGCGCTCGAAGGCCTTGTTTGCGGTGGCAAGCTCGTCCTCGGCGGCCTTGGCCTTCGCCTGTGCGTCGGACAGGGTCTGCGTCTTGGCGGCAACTGCCTGTTTGGCGCCCGAAAGAGCGGTCGCGGCGTGCACATCTGCGGCCTGAGCCTTGTCAACGCTAGCCTGGGCAGTGTCGTCGGCCTTCTTGGCATCGTTAAGCGTGCCCTGCTTGTTCGCAAGATCCGTCTTGGCGGCATCGCACTTGGCGGCAAGGTCCTTGACCGAAGCGGTAGCGTTGTCATACGCCTCGTTGGCCTGATCGGACTTTACCTTGGCGGCGTCGCGGGCGCTGCGAGCCTTCGCCTTGTGAGCAGCGGCCTCGGCTGCCTTCGTCTTGCTGTCAGCAAGCGTGGCGTTTGCCTTATCGAGAGCTGCCTGGGCAGTAGCGGCCTCGCCCTTGGCGGCGTCGAGCTTGGTCTGGGGCGTCTTGACGTCGACACCCTTGAGTTTGGCTTCGGCGGCGTCGTATGCGGTCTTCGCGGCGGCGGTGCCGGACTTAGCCTTCTCGTACTCACCCTTGGCGGTGTTCATGTTCACATCGGCTGCGGTGAAAGCGTCCTGGGCGGCATCCTGCCCGTTTACAGCTGCGAAGTAAGCTTCCCTAGTAGTTCCAAAGTTCTTCTGCGCCTCGGCGAGCTTGCCCTGAAGCTCCTTGAGTTGCGCCTTCTGCTCCTGCGTGCCGCCTGCGTTGTAGGCGGAATCGATGTAGTCGTTCAGGAGCTTCTTGAACTCGGAGACAGTGAAATCAGCCTCACTGTCAAAAGAGCTGTAATCGAAGATTGTTACCTCGGAATCGGTGTTCTTACCGCTACCGGTCGCGATGCCAATAGCCTTCGTGCCGGCATCGATGATGTTGAGATAGTGCCCGCACTCATGGTAGATGCTGCTGTAGTGCTGGTAGATATAGTAGGAATCATATCGATGGTTTCCAAGGTCACTATTCTTCTCGACGTACTTATCGAATGCCTCTTTTTCCTGAGTGTAGAGACCGGTGTAGGGCCAGCCTAGGGTGTCCTCAGTCTCGCCGCCGGTATATGCACCGCCTCCACCGGCAAGATTTTCACCGTTATCCCAGTAGCAGCCCGAGTGTCCCCAGATGTTCGATGAATATGATGCATTAAGGGCGGCTGCCACAGTCATGCGGAGGCTGACGCTGAGCGCCGACTGACCGTTCGCCTTGCGGAGGTTGTTCTGGGTGTCGAGATATGTCAAGGCGTTGCGCATCTGCTTCAGGGAGAGCGGGTTGGTGTCACGAGACATGTCATGATCGACGTACTGGTCATACCATTCGGCCTTGTCAGCGGCACCGGTCAGCATCGATACGGCTTCCTGGGCGTTCTTTTTCTGCGTGGCTGTGAACTGGCTGCCGCCGATGATGTAGTTCATGAAGCCGAACATACCCTGACTGATGACTTCCTGGTCAACGGTCATGTTGGACTTTAGGTCTGCAATCTGCTGCTCAAGAGCCTCAACCTGGGCATTAGCAGCGTCATAAGCCTTTTCCGCGGCGTTCGAAGCGGCGCAGGCTACCTCCCACTCGCTGCGCTTCTGCTTGCGAACTTCGACAAGCTTATCGTACGCGGTCTTCTTGTCTGCTTCGGTCTGCTGTGCCTTCTCGTATGCGGCCTTGGCGGCGTCACGCTTACTGGCCGCGTCCTTGTACTCCTTGTTTGCCGCATCGTATGCAGACTGGGCAGATGCCACAGCAGCGTTGGCGGCGTTGGCCTTCTCCTGCGCGGCAGCGACGGCAGCCTGGGCGGCCTGCAGATTTGTCTGTGCGGTGGCGTCGGCATCCGTCGCGGCATTGAGCTCCGTCTGCGCGGTCTTGAGCTCACCAGCAGCAGCTTTCTTGGCGGCCTCAAGCGCACTCAGGTCAACACCCGTACCCGAGACGGCAGCATCGAGCGCGGCCTGCGCCTGGTTGAACTTCTGCTGGGCGTTATCGCGCGCGGTGGTCGCAGCTGCGAGGGCAGCGGCAGTCTCCTGCTTCTTGGCCTGGGCAGTCGTCAAAGCTGCCTCGGTATTCTGCTTTTCCTGCTGGGCGCTGGCCTCGGCAGCCTTGGCCTGGTCCAGATTGGCCTGTGCAGTAGTAACGGCCTTATTGGCGTCATCGAGCTTTGTCTGCGCGTCCTCGACGGCCTTCTTGGCGGCCTCGTACTCGTCCATACCCATGGCCTCGAGCTTGGCTTGGGCATCATCGAGGGCCTTCTTGGCCTCATCCTGCTTTGCCTTGGCGTCCTTGAGCGCCTGGGTCTTATCCTCGACACTCTTGTTGGCTTGATCGAGCTGATCGTTCAGGTCGCCCAGCTTCTTCTGCTGCTGCTCGGTCTTTTCGACGGCGGCTTTGAGCTCGTCAATCTTCTCCTGGAGCGCGGCGACTTCTGCTGCGTTCTGCTCGATTTCGTTGTCGCTCACAGCCTGCGAGGCCTGATTCTTTTGCTGCTGCGCCTGCTTTTGAGACTGGCCCGCCGCGTCGGCCTTCTTCTGGGCGGCATCGTAGGCGGCCTGAGCGTCCTTGAGCTGCTTTGCCGACTCCTCGGCCAGCTGGGCAGCCGTCTTTACGACCGCTTGGTTACCGGCGGCAACGGTATTCTCTACAGAACTACCCCCCCCCTGAACAGAATCGCCGTTATCGGTTGACGGTGCGGCGATTGCCGCCAGCGGCGACATGAGCGGCTGAGCGATGAGGCCCGCCGTCAAAACGGTTGCGACGGCGCGGTTGGCAACGCCCTTGACGTTGACGGCCTTGGCCCGAGGCTCAAAGTGTTGTGGAGTGTAGTTTGCCATGGCTTTCTCCCTTTGACACGGATGTATCCATACGTATCAAACGGTAGCTGTCGATTTTTGAATTCTGTTGCGCAACATTGGCGACCAGCGTATTTTTGAAATTCACGCTCTCGTGCTTCACAGTTTCGTCACATTTGAAGGAGCTGGTGCATCATATTCTCGCGGGATGGAATTTAGCCTGTGATTTGCATTTGCTCCCGCGCCATCCGCCCTATCGGATTCCGCATCCAACAGACACCCCGCCCGCCACGGTGTAGAGTTAGGACAACGGGCGCGTTGCGCGGACCGCGCTGGAACGAGGTGGACATGGAACTCGACAAACAACAGATCAAGCGACTGCGCGAGCGTCATCATCGACGTCACGGCATCCGCCCCGCTCATAGCGAAGCCATGGAAAACATCACCCGCTTCCTCAAGCGCGCATTCAACATTCGCGAGGGACGCGCGCCCTATCACGTGATCCGCAAGCGTTTTGTAAACGGCGCGCGTCTGACTGGCTCTCACCTGTGTATCCTCATCATCGCCATGCTCATCGCAAGCATCGGCCTCGATATCGATTCGGACATCGCCATCGTGGGCGCCATGCTCATCTGCCCGCTTATGGGATCGGTCCTTGCCATGGCATATGGCATCGCCACGCTCGACCGCGAGATTACCGTCGAAGCCGTCGCCAGCCTTGCGCTGCAAATGGCCTTTTGCCTGGTCACATCCACGTTGTACTTTAAGCTCTCGTCCCTCGGCACCACCACGGCCGCCATCATCGACAATTCGACACCGACTGTGTGGGACCTTGCCGTCGCGCTCGCGGGCGGCTTTGCGGGCGGCCTAGGCAACTCGCGCGACCAGGAACCCGCCACGCTCATCGCCGGCGTGGCCGTGGCGACCGCGCTCATGCCGCCCCTGTGCGCGGCGGGCTACGGCATCGCCATCGCAAGCGGGTCGCTATTTCTCTCGGCGCTTTATGAGTTTGGCATCAACGTGGTCTTTATCGCGCTGGCGGCCGAAGCCGTATTGCTTCTTTTACGTGTACCGCTCAAGCGCGACCTCAACGGCGACGGCATTGTGACAGCCGAGGAAAATGCCGAGGTCGACGAGCTGTCGCGCAAAGTACGCCGCCGCATTGTTGTGGGCACGGTGATCTTTGCCATCCCCTGCATTGTTATGACGGCGGGGTCTATTGGCTCGGCGCAGGCAGGCGTACAGGACGGCTACGGCGTCACCGAAACCACGCGCGAACTTGCCGCGGTGCTGCCGGGCTTTAAGGATTACACCGTCGCCGTCGAGACCTCGGCTACCGAAGGCGAGGAAGAGGGCATCGTCGAGCGCGAGGTTGTCGCCCATGTGACAACGAGCGAGGCGCTCGGGGCGCACGACCGCCACGTAGCCCGCAAGCTCATCGACCTCAACGTGCCCGAACTCGACCGCGTGGAGTTCGATGTGAAGTGATGCCGGCGCGGGATGAATGCCTGCACGGACGCAAGTTACGACGAGGCGCAGATGCGATACGGACATGAGCAAATAGCGGGGTGCAGTTCACACCCGCGCCCCGCTCGCTGTTTTATTGCCGTAAATCAACTGTCCAGATCGACATCGCCAGACTCCACCGTAAACGCCGGATCGGTGCTCACAAGATAAAATCGGGTCACCTTAGTATCTCTAATTAGGTAAATCTGCCCCTGATTGCGTCGGCGCGATATATACGCAACGTGAACCGTACCGAATTCTTTGCCGTTTTCCTTCTTTAATACCAGGATGTTGGGGTCATCCGTACGCTTAAACTGCCCGTCTGTGCAGATTCCGTCTTGGTCGACCAGCTGCCATCGACAGTTGTCCTCCTCAAGAAAAGCCAGGGTTTCCAGACTCGTTTTGTCATCCCGATAGTAACCATCAATGGCAAACCCTTCGGAAGCACATTCCTGCATATAGGACGTTTCTCGGCTTATAGCAAACAGCCCTGTAGCGCCCAAGAGCACAGCCAGGCAGACCACTGCAAGGGTTATCGAAATAGCACGGCGACCCATGTTAGCCCAACCGATAGTTGTTTAACGGAGCACGAAACATACCTGGAACCTCCGATATCAGGGGGAACGTCGCCAGCAGGCTGGCGACAACTATATGTTTCTGATATCAAACCATATGGCTGCTACTCGCGGAGGGGGCATCGGCGAACGGCGTGTTTTCATACTCCATTGGTCAAACCTAAGCGCGGTCCTACAGCTCGTACTTGTACACGCGGTAGATGTACTTATCGGCTTCCATCTCGTAGGTGGCGATGGGCAGTCCATAGCGATCGTCTCGTCGTTTGGCAGATAGGTCACACTGTGCTGTCCCGCGTTGAGCGAAAAATCGCCCTGGGCTTTCAGCAGCTTGTCCTCAAAGCCCGAACCGGCCCAAAAATCGGGCGAGCCCACGGAAGGCTGTAGCAAGGTCATTTGCACAACATATGTCCAGCAATAAACGGGTGGTAGCCGATACGGCTACCACCCGCTTGCCTCATATCTAGCCCTAAGCAGGCCAGTTACTTCTTAATGCCGCGTCCCAGGCGCTCAGCGACCGACGCCACGGCACTCTCGTCGACCGAGCCGCAGCTCACGCAGCCATCGTGGGCACGCATCTGGCCGGTGACCTCGTCCATCGCGAGCGGCGCTACCTTCTCGAGCTTAAAGCCCTTACCGGCGCGCATGTTTTCCTTGGCCACGCTGATCATGAGCTTAATGCGGTTGAGCTGGTTGACCTCAGACGCACCGGGGTCGTAGTCCACCGCAACAATGTTGCTCTCGGGATGCTGGCGGCGCAGCTCCTTGATCACGGCCTTGCCCACCACGTGATTGGGCAGGCACGCGAAGGGCTGCGTGCAGATGATGTTGGGCGCACCGTGGTCGACCAGGTCGAGCATCTCGGCCGTGAGGAGCCACCCTTCGCCCATGTTGTTGCACACCGAAAGCACCGTGCGGGCCTTGTCGGCCATGGTACCGATGCGCTCGGGCGCCTCAAAGCGGCGGGACTTTTCGAGCATCTCCTCCACCGGCGTACGCATCCAATCCACGAGCTTAATAAGCGCTTGCATGCCCGCTCGCGTAGTGGCAGAGCTTCCCAGCTCGTCCTTCTGCAGCTCGGCGTTGCTCATGGAGTACAGGAAGAAGTCGAGCAGGCCCGGCACCACTGCCTCGCAGCCCTCGCGCTCGATAACGTCGACCACGTGGTTGTTGGCTGTGGGATGGAACTTGACCAGAATCTCGCCGACCACGCCCACGCGTGGCTTGGTGCCCTCGCCCACAAGCGGCATAGTGTCGAACGCGCGGATGGCCTCACGCGCAAGCTTGGTGTAGTTGTGCCTGTTGAACTTAGGCGCCAGCTTGCGGGCACGCGCCATGTATTCCTCGTAGAGTGCGTTGGCAGCACCGGGCGTGGCCTCGTACGGGCGGCAGCGGTAGAGCATCTGCATCATCACGTCACCAAAGAGCACCGCGTAGACTGCCTGCTTAAGCAGCGCCGGCGTAATCTTAAAGCCGGGGTTGTCCTCGCCCAGCGCCACTGCCGAAAGCGAGATCACCGGAATCTCGGGGTGGCCGCTCTCGCGCAGCGCCTTGCGGATGAGCGCAATATAGTTGGTGGCACGGCAGCCGCCGCCGGTCTGGCTGATAACCACGGCCGTCTTGGACAGGTCGTACCGACCGCTCTCTATGGCCTCCATAATCTGGCCCGTCACCAGGATCGACGGATAGCAAATGTCATTGTTCACATAGCGCAGACCGGCCTCGACGGCGTCGTGATCGGTCGAGGGCAGAAGCTCCAAGTTGTAGCCGGCACCGCGGAACACCTCTTTGACCAGGTCAAAGTGGATCGGCGCCATCTGCGGGCACAGGATGGTATAGCCCTCCTCGCGCATCTGCTCGGTAAAGGGAACCTTGGGCCACGCGGTCGATGCGCTCTCACGCTGCGCCTCAAACGTGTACTTGCGACTCGCGAACGCGGGGGCATCCGTGGAAGGCGCCACCGGCGCGGCGTCGCCCTGCTCGTAGGTCTCGCCCGCGGCCGTGGCCTCTGCCAGGCGCTCGGCCTCCTGGTCCTTAAGCGCGGCCATGAGCGAGCGGATGCGAATGCGCGCGGCGCCCAGGTTGGATACCTCGTCGATCTTGAGCACGGTGTAGATCTTGCCGCTGGCCTCCAGGATCTCCTGCACCTGGTCGGTGGTCAGAGCGTCCAAGCCGCAGCCGAAGGAGTTGAGCTGGATCAGGTCCAGGTCGTTGCGCATCGTCACAAAACGGGCGACGGCGTACAGGCGGCTGTGGTACATCCACTGGTCAACGACGCGAATCGGACGCTCGGGCTTCACGAGATGCGCGAGCGAATCCTCGGTAAAGACCGCAAAGCCAAAGCTCGAGATAAGCTCGGGCAGGGCGTGGTTGATCTCGGGGTCGTTATGGTAGGGACGGCCGGCGAGCACGATGCCGTGACCGCCGTGGTCCTCGACCCACTTAAGAGCCTCCTCGCCCATGGTCTGGATGTCCTCGTGGAAACGCGCATCGGCCTCAAAGGCAGCGTTGACGGCAGCATCGACCTCGGAGCGCGTGATTTTAGGACCGCGCACGCGACCGCGACCGGCCTCAGCATCGGCCACACGGTCGACGGCGAGCACCTGGTACAGGCGGCGCTTGAGCTCGGT
Source organism: uncultured Collinsella sp. (assembly GCA_958441355.1). GTDB lineage: Bacteria > Actinomycetota > Coriobacteriia > Coriobacteriales > Coriobacteriaceae > Collinsella. The sequence continues at coordinate 14,096 of CAUCCR010000031.1, forward strand.
CTTGTCGTGATAGGGCACAAACGGATACAGGAACTCGATGTTCTGCTCGCGAATCTCGTCAATATTGAGCGCCAGCGCCGTGGGGTAGCTCATGACGATGGGGCAGTTGTAGCAGTTACCGGCGGTCGGATCCTCCTTGCGCTCCCAGCGCACGCACGGCATCCAGATGAAGTCGACATCACGGTCGATGAGGTTCATCACATGGCCGTGGCTCATCTTGGCCGGATAGCACACGCTCTCGGACGGCATGGACTCGATGCCCGCCTGGTAGGTCTTCTTGCTCGACTGGTCGGACAGCTGCACGCTAAAGCCCAGACGCGTAAAGAACGCGTGCCAGAAGGGGTAGTTCTCGTACATGTTGAGCGCGCGCGGAATGCCGACGGTGCCGCGCGGGGCCTCGTCGGGGCTCAGCACCTCGCGGTTAAAGAGCAGCTCGTTTTTTTTTTTTTTTAGGTTGGGGGCCTCGGTCTTCTGCTTTTTGTGGCCGGCGCCCTTCTCGCAGCGGTTGCCGGTAATGAAGCGCCTGCCGCCGCCAAAATCGTTGACGGTGAGCTGGCAGTTGTTGGAGCAACGGCCGCAGCGGACGTGCTTTTGCGTCACGGTGAGGTGCGCGATGTCCTCGGCCGAAAGGATAGTCGAGGTGCCGTTCGCGCCGGCGCGATCGCGGGCGAGCAGGGCCGCACCGTAGGCGCCCATGCAGCCGGCGATGTCGGGACGCACGGCGTGCACGCCGGTGAGCTGCTCAAACGCGCGCAGCGTGGCATCGGACATAAAGGTGCCGCCCTGGACGATCACCTGGCTGCCGATCTCCTTGGGGTCGCGCAGCTTAATGACCTTGAACAGGGCATTCTTGATGACGGAATAGGACAGGCCGGCCGCGATGTCGCCCACCGTGGCGCCTTCCTTTTGCGCCTGCTTAACGCGCGAGTTCATGAAGACCGTGCAGCGACTGCCCAAATCGACCGGGGCCTTGGCATGGATGGCGGCATCGGCGAACGCGCGCACGTCCATGTTCATAGACACGGCGAAGCTCTCGATAAAGCTGCCGCAGCCCGACGAGCAGGCCTCGTTGAGCATGATGTGCTCGATGACGCCGTCCTTGACGCGCAGGCACTTCATGTCCTGGCCGCCGATGTCCAGAATGAACTCGACGCCGGGCAGGAACGCCTTGGCGCCGCGCAGGTGCGCGACGGTCTCGATTTCGCCCGAGTCGGCCTTGAGCGCCTCGATAAGCAGCGCCTCACCGTAGCCCGTGGTGGTCACGTGGCCGATGGTGCAGCCCGCGGGGATGTGGTTGTAGAAATCGGCCATGATGACCTTGGCCGTGCCCAGGATGTCGCCGTTGTTGTTGCCGTACCAGGTGTGCAGCAGCTG
>CAUCCR010000032.1:0-15218 GCA_958441355.1 uncultured Collinsella sp.
TCTGACTACGAATCAGAACGTCATAGGTTCGAATCCTATACGCCGCACCAATTGAGTTTTAAGCCTCCGGTAACGGAGGCTTTTCCTTTACGGGGGCATTGCGGAGATTCGAACCTCGTTCGAGGCGCGAGCGTCAAGAAAACGCGGAGCGTTTTTAGCGAGCGGGCGAGTCCGCCGGCAGGCGGGCGAAGCCGGTGCGGATCCGCGCAGCGGATGCGCGGAATCCTATACGCCGCACCAATTGAGTTTTAAGCCTCCGGAAACGGGGGCTTTTCTTATATCGCGATGCGTCGAAGATCGCATCAAGTGGTCACAAATGAGTAAAAATCAAATTTGATAACTTTTTTCGAAAAATGCTTGACCTATATTCAGTTGATGTGCATAATAATCATCAAGTCGCGGCGTTACCTCAGCTGGATAGAGGGTCTGACTACGAATCAGAACGTCATAGGTTCGAATCCTATACGCCGCACCATTTGAGATTAAAGCTCCCGGCAACGGGGGCTTTTCTTTTGCGCCGGCTTGAGTGCTTTCGTCCAAAGGGACGATTTCCTGTCGACTCGTGTAAGATTCCGAGTAGATGTCGCGACTTATTCGCGACCACTCCTTCTTCAAGCGACCGATCAGGGTGATATTTCGTGGCAGAGCGTCCGACATACAAGCTCAGGTTTCTCGATCCCAAGAAGCACTTTCCGGCGATGCCCGAGCAGCCTGCGGGACGCTCATATGGCGTGGTCTGGAAACTCTTTGGCGAGGATCAGCATGAATCTTGTTATGTCGTCGAATTCGTTGGCAAAAGTCATGTGTCGCTTTTGGGCTACGTAAGCGTTTCGGGTGAGGTGTACAAGGTGGACCGCCCCGTCAGCGAGGCTCCGCTGCCCGACGATCCCGACATGCAGCTGATTCTTGACGAGTCCGATTCCAGCGTCGGTGAGATTGCGGTCAGGGGTACCGATGGGACGATGCACTCCCGGGCGCGAGTCATCGGCTCTCCCGAAGGCCCCATGCGCGAACAATCCGATCGCGAGACGTGGAATTCGACGCGCAGCCTTCGCTACGGCGAGTTCATGGCCTCGATGTTCTTGCGTTACGTGATATTCGCCGATTCTGAAAACGCTGTCTCAGGCACGGCAGACGGTGACGGCCTCGACGAGGGCATGAAAAATGCCGTCGACAAGATCAAACTTGTAAAACTCCCTGAGCCGGTTGAGGTGCTGCTGGGTTTTGATTCCACACCGCTGCCCGATGCAATCGAAACATTGCTCTACCGCATTGACCATACAGATAATCCAAGTGGCATTGAGCGCTATGCCGCCGCTTTGATGGGCGAAGTTGATCTGCCTCGCCTGCGCACCATCGCGGCCAAAACCGAAATGAGCCTGGCGCGCATCGATCGCTCGAGACTCTTCTATCTCAATTTTGACCGTAGCCTGCTGGACCAGGACGAGATCGATGCCCTGCTTGCCATCGAGTGCCGCCTGAACCGCCTATCGGGCATCCTTGAGCGTATTGGGGCAGGGTTGGGCCCCGTTGCCTCGTCGCCAAGCTTTGAGGGCTGCTCGCTCTTTGACCTATGGCATATCAGCAAGACGACAGGCGACGTTCCTCGCTTGCTCGAAACGCTGTCGAATGACAACCCGTGGGCCAAGCCGGGAACGGTTTCGTGCCAACCGGGCGGCGAGTGGGACGTGCGCACCCGTTTTGCGCGAATCGTTGAGGCGCTCAACGTGGTCACGCGGCTCGACTATACCTATCGGGCAAACGTTGCCGAGGGGATTATGCTCGTTCGGTTTGGGCAGTCTGTCGTTGATGCCATGCCGCAACGTGAATACGACGCTCAGGATGACGCCTGGCGCGAGCTGGACGAGGACACGCGGGCGATCTGGGCCGCGGAGCACGATGCGCGCGTGGCACTCACGCTTGCGGCAGCGTGTTTTGCCGCGGGCACCTGCATCACGCGCTGCTATGTGCAGATTGCTGCTACCGACAGTGAGCAGGGCGAGCGCGTTGTCGCAACGTATTTCTTTGGGCGTGCGGCCTATCTGGCCGATTGCGTGCCTGTCGCCAAGGATCTTGAGAGCATGGACATGGACGATATGCCGTGCAAGCGTGTGCTTGAGGCGTATGAGTCAACCGCTCCGGAGACGATTGAGCCTGCGGAGGTTCATGCTCGTCCGCGTGATGACCATCGCACGCTGCCGCCGGCGCTGCGCGATCTGCTGCTTGCCGATACGGCTGACGAGTTGGAGGTCATGGAAGAGGACGACGACCCATACGTGGCCCGTGTTGTTGAATTGCGCGAGCAGCCAAAAGTCGACCGTACAGGTGCTTTTGAAGGCTTTTCTCGTCTTGTCGAGGAGTTGGAGGCTAAGTGCGCCGTCGCCGAGCTTTTGGCGACAGGTCCGGTTCAAACGCAGTTTTGCGATAACCAGCTGGTGCGCATGGTGCTACCGGTGTTGGAAGAAGACCGCTCTGTGCGAATCCTTCGTGCGCCCGATGCGCTGTACTTTGCCCAGCACGAGATCTGCAGCTTTTACGCCGAGCAAGAGGACTTTGAACGAGCACTGCCCGAGGTGCGCCATCTTTACGATCTGGCGCGCTCGTCCATGCAATCGCACTTTGCGCTCATCAACGTGCTTGCGCGTCTGGAGCGCTTTGACGAGATTATCGAGGTGGCGCGCCACGGCCTACGTATTGCCAGCGATCGTTCTGCAATCGGCTACCTGTTCTATCGCTTGGCGTTTGCCTATTGGAATTGCGATCAGCTCGACCTGGCGCTGGCTTGTTACCGTCTGGTGCCGCGCGGCGAGGAGTCGGGCAGTAGCGCGCTGGAAGAAATGCAGGGCCTTATGAACGAGATGGGCGTCAGCGAGCCTCCGACGTTCGAGGAAGCGGTCGAGACCATCCGCAAGGCTGGACTCGAGCTGCCGCCAGTGTCCGCCGTGACGAATCAGCTGGCAGATGCCGCTGTTCAACTGGTCGACAACGGCTTCTTTTTCCTGGCACGCGGTTGCATCTTCCAAATGTGGCGCACCATGGGCAACGACGAGCTCGGCTCCCTCAACCGCTCGCTGGGGTAGGCGAAGCCTCCAAGGAGGAAAGGATGCTAGGCAATTAGAAAATTTCCTCTTGCCCATCCTTGGCTGTTTGGTTACTATAGAACAGCTGTTACGGAGAGCTGACCGAGAGGCCGAAGGTGCTCGCCTGCTAAGCGAGTATGCCCCAAAAGGGCATCTGGGGTTCGAATCCCCAGCTCTCCGCCAGTACGAATTTGAAGAAGGGTCCCATTTGGGGCCCTTTTTTGTGCGGAGAAAGGAGGCTGGGGATTCGAACCCGAGAGGGCACGGGCGTTAAGCAAACGCGAAAGCGTTTGTAGCCCGTGGGCGAAAAGCCGCCAGGCTTTGAAGCCGGAGGGCATGCGTAGCATGTCCGGACATCCCCAGCTCTCCGCCAGTTTAACTTTAAAGAAGGGTCCCATCGGGGGCCCTTTTTTATTATCGAGAAAGGGCGCTGGGGATTCGAACCCTCAAAAAAAGGAGGCATCCTTTCGGACACCTCCTTTCAGCGAGTGTATTGTTCTTCGATCTTACATCTCGGGCGCCTTGGCGACGGTCTCGCTTTCTGCCGTGAGTGGGCGGTTGTCGATGCGGCGGCCCAGGCGGTCGAGCTTCACAAGGAGCCACTCAATGGGATTCGGCCCTGCCCCTTCCTCGTCGGCAACCAGGTCCATAACGGCGATTTTGGTGCCGTCCTGCTTGAGCGTAACGCTGCCCACCTTGTCGCCCACATGCACCGTGCCCGAAAGATCGTCGTGGCTAACCTTTTCGGTCACCTCGCCGGCAAGGGAAAACACGGTCGCTTGCGCCGTAGGATCGGCGAGTGTGGCGTCGATCGTCTTATCCGTCCAGTCGGTTTGGCCAATGCGCGCCATAAGCGGGTTGCCGTTGGCGGTCTTTTCCTGCGTGTTGGCGATCGCGACCGTCACCTTGTGACCGTAGTACCAATTGGCAAGGGTTGCGGTATCGGTAAAGCGCTGGTCGGTGGTGGTGGAGTTCAAAACGACGGTGTAGATCTCGTCGCCATCGCGGTTGTAGGCACTCGTAAAGCAATAGCCCGCGTCGTCGGTGGTGCCGGTCTTGCCGCCGATGTTGCCATCTTGGCCCAGCAAATAGTTATGCGTGTCCATGGAATGCGAATGGTCGGTGCCGTCGGCGCCCGTGACCTCGATCCAGGAATCCTCGCTCGCTACGACCTCGCGGATCGTGTCGTTTTTCATGGCCTCCTGCATCATCAGCGCTACGTCGTGTGCGGTTGAGTGCATATTGCCAGCCCACTCATCAAAGTCCAGACCATGCGGGTTTTCAAAAAGCGTACCGGTGCAGCCGAGCTTCTTAGCGCGCTCGTTCATGGCCTTCACAAATGTGGCCTCGGCGTCTTTGGTCTTAGGGTCGATCTTCTTGCCCACATATTCGGCGAGAACGATGGCGGCGTCGTTGCCCGAGGGAATCATCAGGCCGCGCAGTGCCTGCTCCACGGTAAGCTCGTCGCCTTCGAGCAAGCCAGCGGTCGAATTACCCACGGTGGCTGCGGCGTTGCTCACCGTGACCTTCTCGTCCATCTTGCAATTCTCGACGGTTAGGATTGCGGTCATGACCTTGGTGATCGAGGCAATCTTGACCTGCTCATCGGCGCCGCGGGCATAGTAGACGGTACCGTCTTTGCCCATGACGAGGGCATTGGTCGCATCGATATCGGGCAGGTTTTCGGCCGTGATGCCGCGCGCATCGGCGGTTTTGCCGCAAACATTGTCGGTCGTGAGCACTTGGGCGCCGGCGACGGTGGGCGCGCCAGCGGCAAGGGCGATAGCGCAGACAAAGCCGGCGGCAAGCTGGGCTGAGCGCTTTGCAAAAGAGGTGAGGGACTTCACGGATTTCGCTTTCGACGGGATGGTCTCTTCTGGAACTAGAGTATATCGTTTGCCGGCGTCGGCGATCATCGCGTGCGTGCGTGGCCCACATCCGCGCCCGAACGGGCACAAGGGTGCTTAAGGCCGACTTAATCACCCACGCTTGTTGTGTGTGGCGTGCGTCGCCTCGGGCATAATGGAGCGCGAGAGGAGCACGCATGAACGAGCGCATACTGGTAGTTGATGACGAGAAGGCCATCGCCGACTTGGTTGGTATCTACCTTACAAAAGAGGGCTTTGATGTCCAGATTGCCTATAGCGGGGCCGATGCTGCCAAGGCAATCTTGGAGCAGGAGTTCGATCTGGCGCTGCTGGATGTCATGCTGCCCGATATCGATGGATTTGAGCTGCTGCGTACGATCCGTTCCAGCCATACCTATCCTGTGATTATGCTGACGGCGCGCGATGCCCAGCAAGACAAGATCGAGGGCCTTTCGCTTGGCGCGGACGATTACGTGGTCAAGCCGTTCCGCCCGCTGGAGCTCATCGCGCGTGTGCACGCTCAGCTTCGCCGCTACACCAGCTACGGTAGCCGTGCGCAGGCGGCCGAGTCGCCGACCATTCAGCTCGACGGCTTGGAGATCAACCGCGATGCTCGTTCCGTGACGGTGGACGGTTCACCGGTACGCCTCACGCCCACCGAGTATTCAATCTTGCTGTATCTGGTCGAGCATCGCGGCAGCGTGGTGGCCGTGGAGGACCTGTTCCGCGCAGTGTGGAACGAGGATTTTATGCCCGGCTCCAACAATACGGTGATGGTACACATTCGCCACCTGCGCGAAAAGATCGGCGATGACGCACAAAAGCCGCGCTTTATCAAAAACGTCTGGGGCGTCGGCTACATCATCGAATAACACTTTTCGCTTGTGAGGATCTTGATATGACAAAAGACGATAGGCAAGCGTTCGAGGTGCCCGATCGGCTCTTTGAATACGTGAGGTCGGTCGTCGACAACCGCGCGCTTGCAACGGTGCTGCTCTTTTTGCTGAGCCTGCTGCTGATTGGCATCGATAACATCGCCGGAATCTTGGCGGTGCTGCTTATCGGCTTTTTGCTGATCGATCGATTCGAAATCGTTCGCCGCTGCGTGGTGATTGGCGGCGCCGCGTGGGCCATGACGTTGGCGATTGGCGCCATGGCGCTCGGCGGCATTGAAGGGCCGGTGCTGTTCGATGCCGGCTTTGTATTCAACATGCTTGGCTTTGTGCTGGCGCTTGCCGTGTGCGTGCTGTTCTTGTGCGGCCGCGCCCTGTACTACCAGGGCTACGAGCAGGGCGAGCGGCATGCCGATTGTGTGCTGGCCGCTCGTATTCAAGATCGCCTGATCGATCACCCCGACACCTGGGACAACATCGACGGCGACTTCTTGGAGGTCGAGGGCGCCCTTAACCGCGTGCGTGACCGAGAGCGCAAGGTGCAACAGGCCCTGCGTGACGAGTCGCATCGCAAGGACGATCTGGTCACGTACTTGGCACATGACCTACGCACTCCGCTTGCCAGCGTGGTGGGCTATCTTTCGCTGCTGCAAGAGACTCCTGAGCTGCCGGTTGAGCAACGTGCGCGCTTTACGGGCGTGGCGCTCGACAAGGCGCACCGGCTCGATGCGCTCATCGAGGAGTTCTTCGATATCACGCGCTTTGACTTCCACGATATCGTGCTCACGCGCGGCTATGTTGATCTGGGGTTGCTGCTGGCTCAGGTGGCTGATGAGTTCTATCCCATCCTCAACGAGCAGCATAAGGAAGCCCAAGTTGATATTCGCGAGGACCTGACGGTGCTCGTGGATGGCGACAAGATGGCCCGCGTGTTCAACAACATCATGAAAAACGCCGTCGCCTATAGCTATGAGGGCTCGACTATCACGATTGAGGCCGGGCGCCAAGACGATGGCAGCGTGCGCGTGCGCTTTATCAATCAGGGCGATCCTATCCCTGCGGCTAAGCTCAAGGTGATCTTTGAGAAGTTCTATCGCCTGGATGCGGCGCGTGCGACCAATCGCGGTGGTGCCGGTCTGGGTCTTGCTATTGCCAAGGAGATCATCGCGGCACACGGCGGTACCGTTGCATGTGAATCGACGCCCGAACACACGATATTCACCATCGAGCTGCCCGCCGCATAGCCAGCGTGCCCTTACAAACACTTGACAATGCGCTCACGTGCATATGAGCCGCGATTTCTACTATCGATACTGCTGAATTGATATCGATGTGGAGGTATGCGGTATGACGGCTGCTGCGGCTGTGGAGCCCACGGAGCTTGAAGAACTCATGAAAGCGCAGGCCGAGGCCGCGCACGAGCGCGAGGTTGGGGATGCGACTCGCCCCACGGCAGAGGATCTTGCCGCCTCGCCGACGCGCATCGACGTCGAGGGCCTCGACCTGTTCTATGGCGACCATCATGCGCTCAAGGACGTGAATATCAAGATCCGCGACAAGCAGATCACCTCGTTTATCGGGCCTTCGGGCTGCGGAAAGTCCACGTTGCTGCGCTGCTTTAACCGCATGAACGACGGCATCAAGGATTGCCGCATCGAGGGCAAGATTGCGCTCGATGGTCAAGATATCCTGGGCGATTACGACATCTGCCGTTTGCGCCAACGCGTGGGCATGGTGTTTCAGCGCCCCAACCCGTTTCCCATGAGCATCTACGACAACGTCGCCTACGGTCCTCGCGGCATGGGAGTGCGCGACCGCGTCGTGCTCGACGAGCTGGTCGAAGACTCCCTGCGACGCGCCGCCCTGTGGGACGAGGTCAAGGACAAGCTCAAAGAATCGGGTCTGGGTCTTTCGGGCGGCCAGCAGCAGCGTCTGTGCATCGCCCGTGCGCTGGCCGTGCAGCCCGACATTCTGCTGATGGACGAACCGACCTCGGCGCTCGACCCCGTATCGACGCTGGTGGTGGAGCAGCTGGCCTGCGAGCTCAAGGAGACCTGCACGCTCGTGGTCGTGACGCACAACATGCAGCAGGCCGCGCGTATTTCCGATTCGGTCGCGTTCTTTTTGCTGGGTGAGCTGGTGGAGCACGCGCCCACCGCGCAACTCTTCAAGAATCCGACTGATCCGCGCACGGCGGATTATTTGACGGGCCGTTTTGGCTGATACCATCTAGTACAGGCACCTTTAGGGTTAAGATGCGGTCATGCCGGCCGCAAAGGGGTTCAACATGATCTATTACGTCGAGGACGATGACAACATCAGGGATTTGACGGTCTATGCGCTGCGCAAGCAGGGAATCGAGGCCGAGGGCTTTTCGTGCGACGGCGAGTTTAAGGCCGCCGTGGCGCGACGGGTACCCGATGCCGTCCTGCTCGACATCATGCTGCCCGATACCGATGGCTTGGCGATTATGCGTCGCCTGCGTGCCGATCGCCTGACGGCGACGGTGCCCATCATGATGCTTACCGCCAAGGACACCGAGCTCGACAAGGTGATGGCGCTCGATGGCGGTGCCGACGATTACCTGACTAAGCCGTTTTCGCTCATGGAGCTCGCCAGCCGCTGCCGCGCACTGCTGCGTCGCGGCGGCATGGTCAAGCAGGCGAGCGATGTGCTCAGCGTGGGCGACATCGTGCTCTCGCCCAGCCATCGCGAGGTGACCGTTGCCGGCGAGCCGCTTAAGCTCACCCTGCGCGAGTTCGACTTGCTCGAGTACCTCATGCGCAAGCCCGGCGTGGTCTTTACCCGCGAGTCGTTGCTGCAGAGCGTGTGGGGCTGGGACTTCGACGGCGGTTCGCGCACCGTTGACGTGCACGTGCAGACGCTTCGCCAAAAACTGGGCGAGCATGCCAGCGCCATCGAGACCGTGCGCGGCGTGGGCTACCGCTTGGCCGAGCCTTCTGCCGGTGATGGTGCCGAAGGTGACGACACCGCGGCCACCGCATCGGAGGAGTAACCCGTGGTCTTCGCCCCCCAGGGAAAACATACGCTGTCGCACCGCGTTTTTGTGACGATCTTTGTCTGCGCCATGGCGGTTATCGTGGCGTTTACGGTGCTGGGCGCGTTCTTTGTGCAAAACACCTTGGCGGATGCCACGAGTGCCAACCTGGCGCAGGAAACCGAGCTCATTGCTGCCGCCCTCGACGAGCAGCAGGAGCCCATCCCGTTCTTGCGTAGCCTCGATCGCGAGGACTTGCGCATCACGCTGATTAACAAGGATGGATCGGTTGCCTACGACAACGAGGCGTCGCCTTCTACACTGCCCAACCATGGCGATCGCCCCGAGGTCATCGAGGCCTTTAAGAGTGGTTTGGGTTCCGCGGAGCGCGCAAGCTCTACGCTCGACGAGATTATGCTGTATCGCGCCGTCGCCCTTGATAACGGCCAGGTTGTCCGCTTGGCGCAGGCCCAGCCTGGCGTTGCGGCGATTTTGCTGTCGATGGTGGCGCCGATGCTGCTTATCGCAGCAGCGGGTGCGGTACTCTCGTTTTTTATGGCGCGCCGCGAGTCCCGTGCCATCATCGCGCCGTTGCAGGAGGTGGATTTGGACCACCCACGCCGTAGCTATGAGCATGCCTATGCCGAGATGGTCCCCATGCTTGAGCGTATCGAGTCGCAGCGCCAGGAACTCAAGCGCCAAATGGCGGTGCTGGCGGACAACGATCGTATGCGCCGCGAGTTCACGGCGAATATCACCCATGAGCTCAAGACGCCGCTTACGGCGATTTCGGGCTATGCCGAGCTCATCGCAAATGGCATGGTCGAGGGCGAGGACGACCTGCGCAACTTTGGCGGTCGCATCTATCGTGAGGCAGGCCGCTTGGCAGCGCTCGTCAACGACATCCTTACGCTGTCTAACTTGGACGAGGCCGAGCGCGCAACTGAGGGCGAGGCGGTGCCCATTGGGTCCACGGAGCCTATTGAGCTCTCGCGCGCCGTCTATGCGGTTGAGCAGCGTCTTGAACAGGTTGCCCGTCAGGCGAATGTGACGATAAGTCATGAGGCCAAGCCTGTGGTCATCGAAGGCGTGTCGCGCTTGATTGACGAGCTCATCTATAATCTGGCAAGCAACGCCATCCGCTACAATCGACCCGGCGGTACGGTTACGCTGCAGTGCGGCACCAACGACGAAGGCCATCCGTTCCTTGCGGTCGCCGACACGGGAATCGGTATCGCGCCTGAAGAACAGGGCAAGGTATTTGAGCGGTTCTATCGCGTGGACAAGAGTAGGTCCAAGGCACGCGGCGGAACCGGTCTGGGGCTTGCCATTGTCAAGCATGCGGCCCTGTATCATCACGCCACGCTCGATCTGTCGAGCGAGTTGGGCGTGGGAACCACCATTACGGTGACGTTTCCCATACAGCAGGACGAGCCATTCGCATAGCGATACAACATAGATATTGATGTAGACGCCGCATTTGACTTTCGGGTGCGGCGTTGTTGTGCAATTTTACGATTGCTTCCGACATTTTTACAGGAGAGCCTGTTTCTTATGTATAGAGTTTGGTCTCGGTAAAAAGATGCGATAACATACGGACAGTTTTGTCAATCCGAACTGGGGAAATGAAAGGCAAGCTGCATGACCCTTCTCGAACTGTTCCAGCTGCTGAAGAAGCACCTTCAGCTGGTCATCACCCTTCCGGTGGTCTGCGCGATCGCCATGGGCATCGTGTCCTTCGTTGCGATGGACAACACCTATACCGCGACGACGAGCATGTACATTCTCGCCAAGACCGACGATAGCGGTCAGATGAGCTACAACGATCTCTCGGCGAGTCAGATGCTTTCCAACGATATCGCCACGCTGCTGGATAGCGATAGCGTTAAGAGCGGCGCAGCCAATGAACTGGGCCTCACCGATCTGGATGACTACAAGGTGTCTGTTTCCTCCGAGACCACCACGCGTGTCATTACGCTTTCGGTTACCGGCACCGATGCCAAGGAGACGGCTAAGGTCGCAAAGGCCATAGCTAGCTCGGTGAGTACGGTCGCTCAGAACGTCGGCGCTGCCCAGAGCATCAACGTTATCGACGAGGCTAAGACCCCCGAAGCCCCCAGCGGCCCCAAGCGTATGCTGTACGTTGCTGTCGCGTTCCTCGCGGGCATCTTTATCGCAGTTGCCTATGTCGTTTTGGCAGACATGCTCAACACCCGCATCCGCGGTGCCGAAGAGGCAGAAGAGCTCCTGGGCATTCCCGTTGTTGGCCGAATTCCGGCTATGAAAGGTGGTAAATAGGCATGGCTAAGGCAAAGAACACCGATAAGCTCGTTGTACAGAATGCCGCCAAGACCCTTCTGGCCAACATCCGCTTTGCGAGCGTGGACGACCCCATTCGCACCATCACCGTTACCTCCTCGATTCCCAACGAGGGCAAGTCTACGGTTTCCATTAACCTTGCTCAGGCAATTGCCACGAGTGGCAAGTCCGTGCTCCTGGTTGAGGCCGATATGCGCCGCAGGTCCCTTTCCGATATGCTCGGCGTTCGTTCGCGCGGCGGACTCTATGCGGTTCTTTCCGAGCAGATCTCCATTGACCAGGCAATTGTCGAGACGGGTCAGAAGAACTTCTACTTCCTTGATGCCGAGCCGCATATTCCCAATCCTGCCGACATCATCGTCTCTCACCGCTTTGCCAAGCTGGTAAAGGCACTGTCTGCTAAGTTCCAGTACGTCATCTTCGACGCTCCCCCGGTCGGCACCTTCATCGATGCTGCCGAGATTGCCAGCCTGACCGACGGCACGCTGTTCGTGGTGCGCGAGGACTTCACCAAGCGCGAGGAGGCGCTCAACGCCATCGGTCAGCTTAAGAAGTCCGAGAAGGTCAAGCTCATCGGTACCGTTATGAACTACTGCGAGACCGAGACCAGCGAGTACTACTACTCCTACTACACCAAGGACGGTAAGAAGGTTAAGAAGGGCTCCGACGATCAGGGGACTTCCAAAAAGGGCATCTTCACCAACCGAGCAAACGTTTAGTTGATTAAGGCTGACCTATGCGTGACATTCATTGCCATATCTTGCCGGGTGTAGACGACGGCGCCGCCGATCTCGATGAGAGCTTGGCGATGCTCGAGGCTGCCAAGCGGGCCGGTGTAACCAGAATCGTTTGCACTCCTCACTGCCGTGATCCCTATTTTGATTACGACAAGATGTGGGATGCCTTTGAGCTGCTGCGTGATAACGCTGACGGTTTTCCGCTCCAGATGGGCTTCGAGGTCAACCATCGAAAGCTCGTTGAGCTTGGTATCGATGCCGCGGAGCACTTGCATTTCGATGGGACCAACGAGTTTCTGCTCGAACTTTCGACGCATGCCGATGCGTATGCGTTTAGAGAGTACGAGAACACGATTTACGATTTGCAGTGCCGTGGCTACCAGGTGATCATCGCTCATCCTGAGCGCTATCGTGCGGTTCAAAAGGATGTAAGCGTGGCGGAGCGTCTGGTCGATATGGGCTGCAAGCTGCAGGCTTCGGCGGACTTTATTGCCGGCGGTCGCTTTGGTCGCGAGAAAAAGCCGGCACAGCGCCTGTTCGATCAGAACCTGTACAGCTTCATCGCGAGCGATGCCCATAACGTGGGTCATTACGACTGCCTGGCGAAGGCTCGCGCGAAGTTTAGCGTACGCGGAGCTCATTTTCGCTAAAATCTGTCCCTAACGTTCGCATTGAATGAAAGGGCAGCCATGGATATCCAACTTAAGACGGGATGCTTTGATGACGCGGCGTTGGTGCGCCGCGTCGTTTTTATGGACGAGCAGGGCTACGAGAATGAGTTCGACGCTATCGACGAGGATCCAAACTGCATTCATGTGACGCTCTATGTAGACGGCGAGCTTGCCGGTTGCTCGCGCGTGTTTCCCGAAGAGCTTGAGCGCGTGGCTGACGCAGAGGCCCCGGTGTTGCCGGCATGCGACATGGACGAAGGCGTTGCGGCGGGGGAGACCTACATTATGGGGCGCGTCGCCGTGCTGCCGGCTATGCGTCGTCGCGGACTGGCGAGTGCGATCGTGGAGACCAGTGCTTCGTGTGCACGCGATGCCGGCGCCAAGCTTATTAAGCTGCATGCGCAGGAATACGTGCTGCCGCTCTATGTAAAGGCGGGCTACACGCAAATTGCCCCGGTAGATTACGAAGACGAGGGCCAGCCCCATGTCTGGACGGCCAAGCGCGTAGATGGCAGATAGGGACGTTCCTTTTCTGCCGGCAGCTGGGGACACTCCTTGGCAATTGACGCATTGGAGCGCTCGGACATACAGTTTTTCGATTCCGTATGTATATATGCGCGCTATTGGGTTATAAAATCTAAGTCTGAACATAGCAGGTCTGCGATGCGGCTCGGGCAACCGGGCCGTTTTTGCGGACGGGGGTAGCGCGAAAGGACTGCACATGCGTCAATTTAAGACCGAGAGCAAAAAACTGCTCGACCTCATGATCAACTCCATCTACACCAATAAGGAAATCTTCCTGCGCGAGCTTATCTCTAACGCGAGCGACGCCGTCGACAAGCTCAACTTTAAGAGCCTGCAGGATCCGAGCGTCAAGATCAACCAGGGCGACCTGGCCATTCGCGTCTCCTTTGATAAAGACGCCCGCACCATTACCATCTCGGATAACGGCATTGGCATGACCGCCGAGGAGCTCGAGCGCAATCTGGGCACCATCGCCCATTCCGGCTCCGAGGAGTTTAAGACCGAGAACGCCGAGCAGCAGGGCTCCGATGTCGACATCATCGGCCAGTTTGGCGTGGGCTTCTACTCTGCCTTTATGGTTGCCAGCCATGTGAAGGTCGTCAGCCGCGCCTATGGCGAGGATGTCGCCCATGTGTGGGAATCCGACGGTCTTGAGGGCTACACCATCGAGGACGGTGAGCGCGCCGAGCACGGTACCGATGTCATCCTGACGCTGCGCGAGAACGAGAAGCTCGATGCCGACGGCGAGGCCGAGACCTACGATCGCTTCCTGACCGAGTGGGGTCTCAAGAGCCTGATTCAGCAGTACAGCAACTATGTGCGCTACCCGATTCAGATGATGGTGTCCAAGAGCCGCCAGAAACCCAAGCCCGAGGACGCCGGCGACGATTACAAGCCCGAGTACGAGGACTACCAGGAGCTCGAGACCGTCAATTCCATGACACCGATCTGGAAGAAGCGCAGCTCCGATGTCGAGCAGAAGGACTACGACGAGTTCTACAAGTCCACGTTCCACGACTTTGACGATCCTGCGCGCACCATCAGCTTCCATGCCGAGGGCACGCTCGAGTACGATGCCCTGCTGTTTGTGCCGGGCCGCGCGCCGTTCGATCTGTACAGCAAGGATTACGAGAAGGGTCTGGCACTCTACAGCTCCAACGTCCTGATCATGGAGAAGTGCGACGACCTGCTGCCCGACTACTACAACTTTGTCCGCGGCGTCGTGGATTCCGCCGATGTGTCGCTCAACATCTCGCGTGAGACGCTGCAGCAGAACCGTCAGCTCAAGGCCATCGCCAAGCGTGTGGAAAAGAAGATCACCGCCGACCTTGAGGATATGCGTGACAACGACCGCGAGGCCTACGAGAAGTTCTTTGAGAACTTTGGCCGCGGTCTTAAGTACGGCATCTACTCGAGCTATGGCATGAAGGCCGATGAGCTCGCCGATCTGTTGCTGTTCTGGTCTGCCAAGGAACAGAAGATGATTACCCTGGCCGAGTATGCCAAGGGCATGCCCGAGGATCAGAAGGCCATCTACTACGCCGCCGGCGACTCGCGTGAGCGCTTGGCCAAGATGCCCGTGGTAAAGGGCGTGCTCGACCGCGGCTATGACGTGCTGCTGCTGACGCAGGACGTGGATGAGTTCACCTTCCAGGCTATGCGTGAGTACGTTGCCGCCGATATGCCCAAGATCTACGAGGACGATGCCGCCCGCGAGGCTGCCGAGAAGGCCGTGGCCGATGGTGCCGAGCCCGAGGTTGAGGATCGTCACCTGGAGCTCAAGAACGTCGCAACCGGTGATCTTGACCTGGCGACCGAGGACGAGAAAAAGGAGGCCGAGGACGCCACCAAGGAGAACGAGGACCTCTTTAACGCCATGAAGGAGGCACTCGGCGACAAGGTCGAGAAGGTTGCCGTCTCTGCGCGCCTGACCGATGCTCCCGCGTGCATCACCACCGAGGGCCCGCTTTCGCTCGAGATGGAGAAGGTGCTCCAGAAGGGTCCCGAGGGCGCGCCCGACGGTATGCCCAAGAGCCAGCGCGTGCTCGAGCTCAACGCCAAGCACCCGGTCTTTTCCAAGCTCGTCGCCGCTCAGAAGGCGGGCGACGCCGACAAGATCAAGCAGTA
>CAUCCR010000033.1:0-15018 GCA_958441355.1 uncultured Collinsella sp.
CGTCGACCTTTTGGTTATGGTGCGTCTCGACGATTTCGCAGTCAAAGCCGGGCAGCTCGCGTGTAGCCTGCGCTACCAGATGGCGCAGGGCTGCGATACCGATGGAGTAATTGCCCGAGTGCATAACGCGGGTGTTCTGGCCCAGCTCACGCAGACGGTCCATCTGCTCGGGGGTGTAGCCTGTGGTGCCCGAGACCAACGCCGCGCCCGTGCGCTCGACATAGGCGACGACGGCATCGAAGGTCACGACGTTCGAGAAGTCGATAATCACATCGGCGACCGGTGCGTTCTCGAGCTCGCTCAAATCGAAGCCAATCTGGGCCACGATATCAAAAACGGGTTGACCGGCGGCGTCGACAATGCTTTCGGCGGTGGTGCGGATGAGCGAGCCCATGCGGCCCGTTCCCATAATGACGGTCTTAATCAAGCAGACCAGCTCCCTTCAGGGCATCGGTAAGTGCAGAGCGCGTGTCGTCTGCCATGGGGCACAGCGGCATGCGGTAGTTTGCCTCGATCATACCCATTTGAGCGAGCGCCTCTTTGACGGGGATGGGGTTGACCTCACTAAAGAGGGCATTGATGAGCGGCTGGCCGGCAATCTGTATATCGCGGGCGCGCGCTACGTCGCCGTCCAGATAAGCGCGGCACATGTCATGTACGAGCTGCGGCTGCACATCGGCCCACACGCTGATGGTGCCCGAGGCGCCCAGGCTCATGAGCGGTACGGTAAGCGCGTCCTCGCCCGAGTACATGCGGAAGTCGTCTGACAGCAGGTGGGCGATCTTGGCCGCGTAGGCGACGTTGCCCGAGGCCTCCTTAATACCCATGATGTTGGGGTGCGCGGCCAGGCGCTCTACGTTGCGCTCGCTGATACCGCAGCCGCAGCGGCCGGGGATGTTGTACAGGATGCAGGGGATGTCCACGGCATCGGCGACGGTCTTAAAGTGCTGATAGATACCCTCTTCATTGGACTTGTTGTAGTAGGGGGTGATGAGCAGCAGACCGTCGGCGCCCAGGCCCTGATAGGTGAGCGACTTGGTGAGCATGGTCTGCGTGGAGTTGGAGCCCGAGCCGGCAATAACGGGGACGCGTCCTGCAACATGCTTGACCACAGCGGCGACGACGGAGTTGTCCTCGTCATCGGTCATCGTGGCACTCTCACCGGTGGTGCCCAGGGTGAGGATGGCGTCAGTGCCGTTTTGCAGGTGGAAATCGATAAGGCGCTCAAGCGCGTCAAAGTCGACACTGCCGTCCTTTTTAAACGGCGTGACAAGGGCGACGATTGAGCCCTCGAGATTGCGGATATCCATGTTCTTCTCCTTCGCTTCCGCGATCTGGACGCGTTTGTTCCATTGGGCGGCGACTGCTAGGCGCTCGTCCTGAGCGCGACGGCGGGCGCTTTCGGTGCGCGATTTGGCCAGCAGCTCGCGGCCGCACGGCAGCACGTCGAGCGTGGCAAAGTAATCGCCCGGGCGCTCGGCGCGGCGAATGAGGTCTGCCGAGCCATCGGGGCGCAGCAGGACCTCGGCGGAGCGCAGGCGGCCGTTGTAGTTGTAGCCCATAGAGTGGCCATGCGCGCCGGTGTCGTGAATCACGAGCAGGTCGCCCATGTCGATATGCGGAAGCTCGCGGTCGATGGCGAACTTGTCATTGTTCTCGCACAGATTGCCCGTGATGTCGTAGGTGTCCGTGACGGGCGCTGTGGTCTTGTCGTCGCCACCCGGCTGGCCCATCACCGTAATGTGGTGGTAGGCGCCATACATGGCAGGACGAATCAGATCGACGGCGCTTGCGTCCACGCCGATATAGTCCTTGTAGATCTGCTTCTCGTGGATGGCCTTGGTGACCAGGCAGCCGTAGGGGCCCATCATAAAGCGACCCATCTCGGTGCAGATCGCCACATCGCCCATGCCGGCGGGGACCAGAATCTCGTCGTAGGCTGCGTGTACGCCCTCACCGATGGCGTGAATGTCGTTGGCCTGCTGCTCGGGCAGGTAGGGGATACCCACACCGCCGGACAGATTGATAAAGGCGACATGTGCGCCGGTCTCACGCTCCAGGCGCACGGCAAGTTTAAAGAGGATGCGTGCGAGCTTGGGATAGTAGTCGTTAGTGACGGTGTTGCTGGCAAGGAAGGCATGGATGCCAAAATTCTCGGCGCCCTTGGCCTTGAGCATGCGGAAGGCCTCAAAGAGCTGCTCGGTGGTCATGCCATATTTGGAGTCGCCCGGGTTATCCATGATGCCGTTGGAGAGTTGGAACAGGCCGCCTGGATTAAAGCGGCAGCTGACCGTTTTGGGGATGGGCCCCGCAACACGCTCAAAGAACTCGATGTGGCTGATGTCGTCAAAGTTGACGATGGCACCCAGCTTGTTGGCGAGCTCAAAGTCGGCAGCCGGCGTGTCGTTGGAAGAGAACATGATGTCGTGTCCCGTGATACCCAGCGAGCGGGCGATCATGAGCTCGGTATAGCTCGAGCAATCGCAGCCGCAGCCGTATTCGTTGAGAATGGAGATGAGCGCCGGGTTGGGGTTGGCCTTGACGGCAAAGTATTCCTTAAAGCCCGGGTTCCATGCAAAGGCGTCGCGCACTTCTTGCATGTTGCGGCGGATGCCCGCCTCGTCGTATAGATGAAACGGCGTGGGGAACTGCTCGACGATATGCTCGAGTGTCTCCTTGTCCACAAACGGCTGCTTGGCCGCATATGCCTCGTTGGGGGTCAATGCCATGTCCCGTAAACCTCGCTATCCAGACGGCGCCATCTGCGCATCGAATCCGCATAGCGTGGACCCAATGTCCGGATAGCGCTCCCGCATTGCTGCAGACAGTCCTGTGGGTGTTTCCCACAGGCCCACCAGGTTGTTCGTGCCCGAAAAACCCAGTTCGGCGGGTTTCGCCTCCCCACGGGGTCAAAGCCTGCCGGCTCGCCCGCGGCTCTTCGTGCCCGCGCCTCTATCAAGTGGTAAAGACCCTATCACGTTGCACTTTACCAAACAAGAGTATTCGTATATAACGTTTAAAAAATGCAGCAATATGCTGGAAACATGTGTGCCACAATCCTGTATCACAATAAGTTGCAACAGATGTGCCTCACGAAGGGATTCTCTATGACCGAGCTCCAAGAACTCCGTCGCTATCGCCGCGATCTCCATCGCATTCCGGAGCTCGATTTCGATCTTCCGCAGACTATTGCCTATATCGAGGGCGTGTTGGCGCCGCTCGCTTGCGAGGTGACCCATCCGTGTCCCAGCTGCGTCTGCGCTTTCTTCGACGCTGGCGTTGGTGCCGCGCGTGCCACGGCGATTCGCGCCGATATGGATGCGCTGCCCATCGCGGAGGCGACGGGAGCGGCCTTTGCCTCGATCCATCCCGGCAAGATGCACGCTTGCGGACATGACGGACACATGGCCATGGCACTTGCCGCCGCGACGTATGTCGACCGTACGATTCGCGAGCAGCCGGGCGCCATTAGGCGCAACGTTCTCTTTGTGTTCCAGCCGGCCGAGGAAACGACCGGTGGTGCCAAGACGGTATGCGAGAGCGGTGTGTTCGAGCGCTATGGGGCTGACCGCATTTTTGGCTTCCATGTGTGGCCCGATCTGCCTGCCGGCACGTTGGCGAGTTGTTCCGGTCCGCTGCTGGCGCGTTCGAGTGAGACACACATTCATATTCACGGGACGAGCATCCATATCGCTAAGACCTATGGCGTTCCGGTCGAGGAGTCGCACGATGCGGCGCTGGCGGCTGCCAAGTTCTTGGTTGCCGAGCGCGAACTGATGGACGAGCTGGGCACCGACGAGCCCTGTATCGGTAAGTTTGGTCTGCTGCAGGCCGGTACGGTTTGCAACGCGGTGGCGGGGGAGGCCCATGTGGCCGGAAGCCTGCGTGTGTTTACGGACGACATGTTCGACCGGGCGCGCGAAGGCGTGCGCCGCGTGCTGGACGATGCCTGTGCCGCAACGGGCTGCACGTATGATCTCGACTTTGCCGAGGGCTATCCGCCGGTCGACAACGACCCCGAGTTGTTTGTCAGCGTCGCGCCTGCCTTGCCCGGGCTGCAGCTTGTGGAGGAACCGCTGCTGATCGCCGAGGATTTCGCGTTCTATCAACGCCATCTGCCGGGCGTGTTTTTCCTGCTGGGCACGGGTATGCCAGAGGACCAAGACAACCCGAGTGATTCGGATGGCTGTCCCGCCTATGCCACAAGCGCTCTGCATACCGATAGCATGCTCTTCGACGAGGAAATCCTTCTCAAAGGCCTCGATGTCTACAAACGATTGCTTTTGCTTGACTAAGGCGCAAAGGACTATTTGTTCTAGAAAATACGAACAAATGTACGATATAATAGAGATGTAAGTCTATAGAAACGTTTGACGTTACTAACGTAAGGCGATACTATGATTGCATCGTATAAAGATGAGGATACCGAACGCTTTGCCATGGGTGTGCGGGTCAGGAGGTTCGTGCCCTTTGAGCGTGTTGCGTTGAGGAAGATTCGCCAACTGCAGGTTTGTGCTTCGCTTGATGATCTTCGCGTTCCACCGGGCAACCGCCTGGAAGCTTTGAAGGGCGATCGTGCCGGTCAATATAGCATCCGTGTTAACGAGCGCTATCGGGTCTGTTTTGAGTGGAGACAGGAGATGGCTTGGAATGTCGAAATCGTCGATTATCACAAGTGATGAGACTTCGGCCGATTTGCTGTCGCCGGTGACTCCTGGTGAGCTTCTCAAAGAGGAGTTTCTTGTTCCCATGGGCATTTCTCAATATCGCCTTGCGAAAGAGACTGGGATTCCGGCTCAGCGTATCGGGCAGATTGTCTTGGGAAAACGTCGCGTGACGGCCGACACCGACCTCCGTCTTTGCCGTTATTTTGGCCTGACGGATGGTTATTGGCTGCGCGCTCAGGTGGCGTTTGACCTTGAGGCCGAGAAAAGGCGGATCGAACCGGAGCTGAATAAGATCGTTCCTGTCCAGCAGGCCGCTGCGTTGTAGTGCTCAAAGATATTGAGGTTGGAGTGACGATGGAACGACGCCGACAGTCTGCCGTTTATAGTCCCGGTGGGTGTGGATGCGGCTTGTTGTTGCTTCCGGTTATTGCTGTGAGCATTGGCGTGATGTTTGCGCTTGCTGGGCTGGCTGCGGCGGCACTCGTACTGTTTATCACTGCCATCGGCGTGACGATTTGGCTCTGCCGCAATCGCGAGCGACGCCGTGCCGGCGGTAAAACCAATGTCGGCTGGGTTGTATTCCTGGTCATTGCGTACCCGCTGAGTGTCAGCTACCTGGTGTTCTTTGTCCTGTTGATGGTCAGTGCCTTTACCGGGGAATCCGTCACGGTGGGTTGATGCGCTGCCGGCAGACGGTCGCGCAAAGTGCGTTTGCTCGGCGTTTGGATAACTGCATTGGCCGTTTACCGCAACCTTAGCTCTCAGCTAATGAATTCAAGTTTAATCCTTCCTACGATGTGCTGTGTGCCGGCACGGTAGCCGGATCGTAGGAAGGATGAATAATGGCAAAAGAGGGAAAGAAGCCGATCGGCAAGATTGTCCTAGGCGTCATCGTGGTGCTGGTTATTGTCGGTGCCGTGGGCTCTATGGGCGGCAACTCAACCGATTCGCCTGCGAGCGATTCGGCAAAACCTGCCGAGACGACACAGCAGGCTGAGGAGCAAAAAGAACCGCAAGAACCGTATACCATTGCTGACGAGGCTGAAGACACTTCCAATCAGTTTGCCTATAGGATCACGGGGACGCTGACCAATAACACGGACAAGGAAAAGAGCTACATTCAGATTGAGTATGTTCTGTATGATGCTGATGGCAACCAGGTTGGAACGGCTCTTGCAAACACCAATCATCTGAAGGCGGGCGGCTCCTGGAAGTTCGAGGCGCTGGGCACGGTGTCTCCCGATCAGGTCGCCAGTTGGGAGCGTTCGGACGTAAGCGGTTTCTAGCATGTTGTATGCACTGGGGGAGGTGAAGTCGTATGCCCGATAAAAAGCTGACTGACGAGTTACTCAATGAGCTTCTCGACGCGCCAAACATCGATGGCTATATCAAAGAACACGACTTTGCCGCCCCGTCGCTTTCGAACTACCTGAAGCAGCTACTGCAGGAAAAGGGCTTGGAGCGCTCGCGCGTGGTTCGTATGGCCGATCTCAATGAGACCTTTGGCTATCAGATTTTTACCGGTGCGCGGCATCCGAGCCGCAATAAGGTGCTGCAGATTGCCTTTGCGATGGCGCTGACGCTCAAAGAGACTAACCGTGCGCTGACGGCTGCCGGGGTAAGCGTCCTTAACTGCAAGGACCGCCGCGATGCGATTATCATCTTTTGCATCGATCGCGGGTGCAGCCTCCAAAAGGTCAACGAGGAGCTGTATCGCTTTGGCGAGGAGACGGTGAGTTAGCGGCTGATATCTGAGCCGGCGGAGCTGCCGAACAACGATGCAAACGAACGGGGCGCGGATGCCATGGGGTGTCTGCGCCCTGCGCTATGATGGAGGCTATGGATACTCAGACCCCAACATATTCCGATGACGAGCTGACCGCAGCGCTTGCCGAGCACCTGGCGTCGCTCGCTTGCGACGACAGCTATCGCGTGGAGCGTGTACTTAAGCGCTCGTCCGTTGAAACAACCGAGCTCGTGTACTTTGAAGGAACCGGCGGTGGCTCGCTCGGCCCCTTTGTCCGTAAACGCATCGATGCTTCGGCTCAAATCGGCGGGGCATACGAGCGTCTGTTTGCCGTTCAGCGGGCAGGCAGGCGTTTTGAGCACCTGCCCAGAATCGTCGATTGTCGTCGTGTGGGCGACGAGCTCAACGTGGTTATGGAATACATCGAAGGGGAGACGCTCGGGGCGCTGGTGGACCGTCTGGGAGCCACCCCCGATTATGCGCGTGAATTGTATCCTGTCCTTTGCGACGCCGTGGGCGAGCTCCATGCCGGTTTTGCAATGGCGGGGGAGACGTCGGCGCCGGTGATCCATCGTGACCTCAAGCCGTCGAATATCATCGTGACAGGTGCCAACTATACGCCTGATGACGGCCTGACATTTTCATCGCTGGTGATTATCGACCTGGGGATCGCGCGCGTATGGCGCGATGGCGCCGATGCCGACACCGTCAAGTTTGGGACACGGCCCTATGCGCCGCCCGAGCAGTATGGGTTTGGGCAGACGAGTGTGCGCAGCGACGTCTACGCACTTGGCGCTCTGTTGTTCTTCTGCTTGACGGGAGTCGACCCTAAACCAGGGCTCGACATGCGCGAGCAATGCGAGGCGCGCGGCATTCCCACTCCACTTGCCGATGCCGTCTGCATGTCGATGGCGCTCGATCCGGCCAAGCGTTTTGCGAGTGCGGAAGCGTTGGGACGGGCGACGCGCGCGGCATACGATCTGAGTCGCCCCGTGCGGCCTCCTGCGCCTGCGCCTGTCCGTACTCCAGACTCGGAGACGGCGTTGACGCCCCAAGGGTTCCAGAACCCCGCAGGGCTTCCTAGGCTTGCCGCCTCCGTTGCATGCGGTCTGCTCTCTCGCGCTCCGGAGTCTCTGGGGCGCATTTGGAATACGCTCGTCTGCTTCTCGCTGCTTGTGTTCTTTGCCGGAAGTCACTTTGCCGTCTTTCACCCCACCGGAGCAAACCAAAGCTACCCGACGTGGCTTCTCATAATCGAGTATTTTTTCTTTGTCGATGGCCTTATGGTGCTTATGCATTTTGCGCTGCTCGATAAGCGCCGTCTTCGTCGGCGATTCGCACTGCTCGACAGCTATCGCGGCAAGAAGCTCGCGAAACTCTGGCTCAAGGCATTGGGTGTGCTGCTCCTATGCATGATCGTCATAGTCGCGGTTGCCAATGCGACCGGCGTCGTCGATACCTCCGCTACCTAAAAGAAAAGGGCCCCATTGGGGCCCTTTGCAGTTGCACTTAGATGCGGTTCATCTGAGCGGCGACTTTGTTGTACCAGTCCTGCCACGTGGGTGGGCAGTACTTTTTGGCCGCAGCCGGGGTAAGGGTAGAGCCGTAGTTGGCGCCCAGATAGGCAACGTGAGCGGAGATGCCCTCGCTCCAGCTGCCAAAGCTGCGCCAGCCGCCGCCGCGGGCACTCCAGCCCCAGGCGTTGTAAGAATTGGCGCAATAAGCACCCTTGGTGCTCTCGATGCAGGCGATGGCGGGGGACCAACGGGGGTCGACACCGGTATTCCAAGCGGCGACGGCAAAGTTATAGCCCTGGCCTGCCATGGGGGAGCCGGCGAGATAATTGTCGATGCGGCTCGTCCACTCATTAATGAACGAATCGTAATCGGAGCTACCGGTATTGGCGTTGTTCACCGTGGTGTCGATGGTGGTGTTGGCGTTGTTGGCCTGGCTGCTGGAATTGCTGCCGCTTACGCCCTCGCCCGAGAGCTTCTCGGCGGCAGCGGCCTTATCGGCCTCAAGCTTGGCAAGCTCGGCGGCATTTTCCTGCTCGGCTTTTGCCTGCGCCTCGCTGCGGAGCTGCTGGGCCTGCGCCAGCGCGTCCTCGGCGTTTTTCTGCTCTGCCTCAAGCTGAGACTTGGCCTGCTGGAGCTCAGCCTTGTTCTGCTCGAGTTCGGTTTGCATGTTATTGAGCTCTTCGATCTCGTCGACGCTCGAGCTCGTGATCTGGTTGGTGTATTTGCAAGTCGTGATGAACTCGCCCAGGCTCTGCGCATTGACCAGGAAGCTCACGATAGGATTGGTGCCCTTCTGATACTTGTACAGATCGCGCATGGCGGAGCTTGCCTTGGCCTGCTGCTCGGGAAGCTTAGCCTCGATTTCCTCGATGCTTGCCTCATTGGAATCAATCTGCTTTTGCAGGTCATCGAGTTTGGTGCGGGCGTCGTTGTAGGCGCTCGTGGCGGCTTCAATCTTCTGCTGGGCTGCGGAAAGCTGGTCCTGCGTTGCCTGCGAGGCGGCATACGCCGCAACGGGGGAGAGCATCGGCGTGGCCGTCAGCGCAACGGCGAGCACGGCGCTCGTGATGATACGAGCCGGCTTCGACGCAATGAGCGCTGCGGTGCGATGATTCGAATGCTGCATCCAGTCCCTCTGCAATCAATCGTAGGTTATGGTTCGAACGGTATTCTACTACTGCTTTCGACCTCAACTTGAACCTTAAAGGTTCCAAAGGGTCAAGTTGAACTTGAGGCTTTGGCTTTGACCTGCAGTTATGATGAATTGTTGAGAAACCATAGAGTTCAACTTTAACGTTACAGAGCTCTGTTTGAGAGGGGTTTTGGGCTGTAAAAGCCATCTCAACGTGGGGTTTTATAACTACAGCGTGCCCTTCTGGCGAGCCTGCTCAATCTCTTCGAGGGCCTCGGCGGGGGTGAACGAACAGGTGCCGTCGCCGAGTTTGATTACCTGGATATCGTCGCCGGCGTAGACCTCTCCGCCCTTTAGTACCACGCCAAAAACGCCCTCGTGGGGAAAGATGCAGTCGCCGGCGAGATAGTAGATGGCACAGCGTGTGTGGCAGACCTTGCCGATTTGGCTGATTTCGACAAGCACCTCGCTGCCAAGCTTGAGCTGTGTGCCCAAGGGGAGCGAGAGCAGGTTGATGCCCCGGGTTGTGAAGTTCTCTCCGAAGTCACCCTTGCGCACATCGAGTCCGCGGGCCTGCGCCGTCTGGATGGACTCTGCGGCCAAAAAGGAAACCTGACGGTGCCAATGCCCGGCGTGTGCGTCGGAGGCGAGGCCAAATTGCTCTATAACGGTGTCGTGTCCATCGGCGACGGGCGACTTGCGCGTGCCCTTGTGTGCCGACGTGTTGATCGAGACGATGCGGGCGGGTCCGTTGTAGGCGTCGTTTGCCGTGCACAGGGGAGCGGTCGCTTTCGCACGTTCCGCCAGCTCGCGCTTCGCGGCATTGAGGATAGGATTATCGGTCGGATGGTCTTGGGGCACGTGTGCGCCTTTCGTTTGAGGATGTCAATACGCTGAATCCTACAACAATGGTAGGTTCATTGCCCATTGTCATACAACGGTGGGCGCCGTCTTCGTGCTGGCCTTCGTGCTGGACGATTACGTCGATTGCCATAGATACGGTGGAGCTTTGGGCGCCGGCGGCTTGGCACGCTAGAATAAATCAGTTGCGCAAAGACCGCCCGTTGTGTGGGCAGTTCATGATAGGAAGTTTCCATGGCATTGCAATTTACAGAGCGCGAGTTCATTCCCGTGCTGCTTGGTGGCGACATCAACGCCTATTCGGTGGCGCGCGCCTTCTACGAGGAGTACCAGGTCAAGAGTCTGGTCTTTGGCAAGTATCAGACGGGTCCCGCGTACCGCAGCCAGATTATCGACTACACGCCCAACGTGGATATCGACACCATGCCCGTGATGCTCAAAACCGTCAACGGCATTGCCCAAGCGCATGCCGACAAGACGATTGTCCTTGTGGGTTGTGGCGACAACTATGTCGCTCTCGTGGCTCAAGCCAAAGATGCTCATGAGCTGGCGGATAACATCGTCGCTCCCTACGCGCCCTACAGCATGCTCGAGCAGTGCCAGAAGAAGGAGATCTTCTACGAGCTGTGCGAGAAGCATGGTGTGCCCTATCCGCACACGTTTACCTTTACCAAGGCGATGCTTAATGCCCAGGGTGAGGCGCCTGCCGAAGTGCTCGACCAGATCGATTTTCCTTACCCGATGATTCTGAAGCCTTCTGACGGCATCATGTGGTGGCAGCATGAGTTCGAGGGTCAGAAGAAGGCCTATGAGATTGCCGACCGCGCCGAGCTGGAACAGGTCATTCGCGATTCGTATGCCAGCGGCTACACCGACGATCTGATCTTGCAGGACCGCGTGCCCGGCAACGACGAGTACATGCGCGTGCTCACCAGCTATTCCGACCGCAACGGCAAGGTGCGCATGATGTGCCTGGGCCATGTGCTGCTCGAGGAGCATCAGCCCCACGGTGTTGGCAACCATGCCTGTATCATTACCGAGCCCAACGACGAGCTCATGGGCGGCGTGCGCAAGTTGCTCGAGGACCTTCACTTTGTGGGCTATTCCAACTTTGACGTTAAGTACGACGAGCGCGACGGCTCGTTTAAGTTCTTCGATTTCAACACGCGCCAGGGCCGCAGCAACTACTACGTTACCAACAGCGGCTTTAACGTTGCCAAGTATGTGGTGGACGAGTATGTGTTCAACCGTCCGTTTGAGCCGGAGTTTGTGACGGCTCAGGACGAGGCCCTGTGGATGGTCGTCCCCATGGGCGTCGTCGACAAGTACGTCAAGGATCCCGAGTTGCGTGCGAAGGTGCATCGCCTGGACAGGGAAGGTAAGGGCGCCGACCCTTCGTTTATGAAGGGCGACTTTGTCTTTAACCGCTGGCTGCGCATGTGGCACACCAAGCTGCGCCACTTTAAGCTGTTCAAGACGTATTACAAGTAGATGAGCGCGGCGCCCGTCCGGTTTGCATCGGGCGGGCGCGGGTATGATACGCGCAATTGCGCAAGCGTCACCAAGGAGGCGGCGATGGAAAAGCTGGGAGTTATCGGCGGCATGGGCGCCGAGGCCACGTCGTATTACTACGACCAGGTGGTGCGTCATACGGCTGCTGCCTGCGATCAGGAACATATCGACATGGTGGTGCTCTCCAAGTCGACCATGCCCGACCGCACGTTGGCCATTAAGACCGGCGAGCATGCCAAGCTGCTGGCGACCATGAAAGAGTGTGCCCAGGCACTCGAGTCGCTGGGCTGTGCGCACATTGCCATTCCCTGCAACACGTCGCACTACTTCTACGACCAGATCCAGTCGTTTACGAAGGTGCCGATTATCCATATGCCGCGTGAGTCGGTGCGCTATGCTCTGGCCGGTGCGGTGATGGGGGAGTGCGAGTTCGACCCCAACCTGAGTATGCCGGCCGAGCCAGTGCACAAGATTGGCATCATGGGCACCGACGGAACCGTGGGCGCGGGCGTCTACGGCCGCGAATGTAAGGCTGCGGGTGTTGAGGTTGTCTATCCCAGCGAGAAACGTCAGAACGATGTGATGTCGCTTATCTACGATGATGTGAAGGCCGGACGTGAGCCCGATATGGATAAGTTCGACCGCGTGATGTGGGAGTTCGCCCGTAGCGGCTGCGACCGTGTCATTCTGGCCTGCACCGAGCTATCGGTGCTGCAGAAGTACCGAGAGATGCCCGAGATCACCCTCGACGCCATGGATGTCCTGGTGCGCGAATCCATCATCCGCAGCGGCGCTCTCTATCGCCTCTAGCTTCCGACCTGCCAAAAAGGGACAGGTTTATTTTGGTAGGTTTTATCTGGTGAAACAGTAAAGGCCTCGGCTCGTTTGGTGCGAGCCGAGGCCTTTTGCGTTGGGCGGTTGCTGTCGGTGGTGAACTAGAACAGGAAGCCGATGGCGATGAGGGCGATACTGACGATGAGCACGGCGATGTCCAGGCCCTTGATGGGGTAGCGCTTGTACGAGCTGGCGCGCGTACGCAGATAGAAGCCGCGCTGTTCTGCCGCCAAGGCTGTGGCATCGGTCTTGCCCACGCTCGAGATGAGCAGCGGCACGCACAGTGGCAACATGAGCTTAAGCTTCTTGATGGGGTTCTTGGTGTCGTACTCGACGCCGCGTGCGGTCTGCGCCTCCATGATGGCGTTCATCTCCTGACCAAACACCGGCACAAAGCGCAGCGCCGTGGTAAAGGTGAAGGCATAGCGATACGGTACGTGCAGCACCTCGACGCAGGCGTTGGCAAGGTCGTTGAGCTTGGTCACCATGAGCATGAGGATGAGTGGTAACGCCACACCCAGCAGGCGCAGGCAGGCCTTCGATCCTGTGATGAGGCCCGTGTCGGTGATAAAACCCCATACCACGTTGCCATCGCGCATAAAGGCCAGCTGGAGCACCAGCATGATAAGCGCGAGCGGAATCAGCAACTTGAGCAGCGAGAACAGACGGTCGACGACGCCGGCATAGGCACCCAGCGCAAGGGTGAGTGCCAAAAAGCCCAGCAGCGCCACGTAGGTGTCGGACAAGAAGATGCCGACGATGATGGCGGCAGCGAGGCCCAGTTTGACGACGGGATTCAGGCGATGCAGCAGCGTATCGCCCGGCATGTAGTCGATGACGTTAACCACGGTGGACCATCTCCTTGGTAATTCGAACGACATCGGTGACCTCGCTCACCTGCGCAAAAGCGGGCGAGACGGAAGATGCCAGACGGCGCGAGAGTTCAATAACCTGGGGAGGCTCCACGTAGGCACGCCGCATGAGATCGATGTTCGAGAATAGCTCGTGCGTGCGGCCGCGGTCGAGGATGCGACCGTCGGCCATTACCACAATGCGCTCGGCAAAATCCGAGACGACTTCCATATCGTGGCAGACCATGATACCGGCGCAACCGCGCTCGGCCATGGTGCGCACCGTTTCCATGACGGTCATGCACTCGCGGTAATCAAGGCCGCTCGTGGGCTCGTCGAGCACGACGATCTTGGGCTCAACCACTACGACGGAGGCAAGTGCCACCATTTGTCGCTGACCGCGCGAGAGCGAGAAGGGCGCCTCGTCGGCCGGCAAGCCAAAGCGGTCGATGACGAGCTGGGCGCGACGCAGCGCCTCGGCACGGTCGATGCCGGTAAGCTCCAGGCCAAAGGCGACCTCGTCGAGCACGGTGTCCTTGCAGATCTGGCGGTCGGGGTTTTGGAAGAGGGTCGCGACCTCGCGAGCGATGCGGCTCGTGGGAACGGCTGCGGTATCCAGTCCCGTGACGCGCACGCTGCCCGAGGCGGGCTTAAGCAGGCCTGTGAGCAGTTTGGTGAGCGTGGTCTTGCCGGCGCCGTTTTGGCCGACGATGCCCACGAGCTCGCCAGGATAGAGCGTCAGGCTAAGGTCGTGTACGGCGGCGCCGCCATTGGGATAGGCAAACTCAACATGGTCGAAGGTGAGTACGGGTTCGGCGTCCTTGGCATGAGGGCGCAACGACGGTGCATGCGGGGAACCGGCGGGCGCCTGGGCTTCGATAGCCGCGCGTGCGGGGTCGACGATGCCCGAAATCAGGCGCTCGGCCTCATCGACATCCAAGCAGGGGGTACCGCTTACCATGCCATCGGCCTCGAGGCTATTGAAGATACGCGTGACGCGAGGGCAATCGACGCCGATGGCACGGAGCTCGTCGGTATGCGCGAAGACCTCGTGTGGCTCGCCCTGCAGCGCAATTTCGCCATGGTTGAGCACGAGCACGCGGTTGCAGTACTCCGAGAGCAGGGCGACCTTTTGCTCAACGACGACGATGGTGATTCCAAGTGCGCGGTTTGCCTCACGCAGCGTCTCGAAGACCAACGTGGAGCTGGCGGGGTCGAGTGCCGCGGTGGGCTCGTCGAGAACCAAGACGTGCGGGCGCATGGCGAGGATGGCGGCGATGGCTACCTTTTGCTTCTGTCCGCCCGAGAGCGTGGCGATCTCGCGGTCGCGCAGGTCGCTGATGCCGACGGTCTCGAGCGTTTCGCTCACGCGCTGCTCGATCTGGTCGTGGGGAACGCCAAAGTTCTCGAGGCCAAAGAGCATCTCGTCCTCGACGACCGAAGCGACCATCTGCGTGTCGATATCCTGCAGCACACTGCCGACGATTTGCGACACGTCGGTGAGCGAGACTTCGCAGGTGTCGTGGCCGTCGACCATGACGGACCCAAAGAACGTGCCGGTGTAGTGGTGGGGCACGGCACCCGACAGACAGGCGGCAAGCGTGGACTTGCCGGCGCCCGAGGGCCCGATGATGCCGATGAAATCTCCCTTGTTTACGCTGAGCGAGATGTGGCTGAGCGCCTGCTCGGTCTGCGTGCCATAGGAGAACGAGACATCGTCGACGTTGATGATCGTTTCCATGGATACCTTTCATAGTCATTGGGGACGTTCTTTAATGACTAGTCGTTTAAGAACGTCCCCAAAAGCTCGTTGTTTGGGACAGTCTTTGGTGGTGAAGCGCGGAGACGGCTTTACGAGGGGCCCAGGTTGGCGCGAAAGAGGAGTGAAGCGTACTTG
>CAUCCR010000034.1:0-14954 GCA_958441355.1 uncultured Collinsella sp.
ACGTGGGTGTTGTCGGGAACCTCGAAGGTGATGCCCTCGGGAGCCTCGACGATCACGGGGTGCGAGAAGCCCAGGGAGAACTCGAGGTTCTTGCCCTTCTGCTGCACGCGGTAACCGACGCCGGCGAGCTCGAGCTTCTTCTCGAAGCCCTCGGAAACGCCAACAACCATGTTGTGGATGAGGGCGCGGGTGAGGCCGTGGCGGGCACGGGTCTCACGCTCGTCGTCGGGACGGGAAACGGTGAGGACGTTGTCCTCGACGTTGATAGCGAGCTTCTCAAAGACATCGAGCTCGAGCTGGCCCTTGGGGCCCTTGACGACAACGTTGTTGCCGTTGACTGCCACTTCGACTCCGGCGGGAATCTGGACAGGCTTATTACCGATACGAGACACGGTGATCTCCTTTCCTTCTACCTACCGAGCGAATTACCAGACGTAAGCGATGATCTCGCCGCCGACGTTGTGCTTGCGAGCATCGCGGTCGGTCATGACGCCATGGCTGGTGGAAATAATGGCGGTACCAAGGCCACCGCGGACGCGGGGCATGTCGGCAACGCCGGTGTACTTACGCAGGCCCGGCTTGGAAATGCGGCGGATGCCGTTGATGACCTTAGCCTTCTTGGGACCATACTTAAGCGTGATGTGCAGAGTCTTCTGGGGAACGGTGTCCTCGACATCGTAGCCCTCGATGTAGCCCTCCTCGTGCAGAACACGAGCGATCTCGACGAGCTTCTTGCTGCTCGGCATGGAGACCGTGGCCTTGTTCACAGAGTTAGCGTTACGGATGCGCGTAAGCATATCTGCGATCGGGTCTGTAAGGTTCATACAGATTCTCCTTCGTTCTTGATGAACACGTGCTCTTGGTTCTTCGCCGCCCTTAACGGCAAAGCCTTTTTAGCGCGTTTTCCCTGTTCCAAACTGATGCTTGAAACGCTGGTAGTGACTTACCAGCTGGCCTTCTTAACGCCGGGAAGCTCGCCCTTGAGTGCAAGCTCGCGGAAGCAGACACGGCACAGGCCGAACTTGCGGTACACAGAGTGCGGACGGCCGCAGCGCTGGCAGCGCGTGTACTCACGAGTAGAGAACTTCTGCTTGCGATTGCACTTGACGATCATCGATGTCTTAGCCACTTATATCCTCCTCACATAGAGTATTGTTCGCCCCAAGCGCCGCCCCCTTGTGGGAACGGCGCTTATAGGGCAGGTGAACCTATTTCTTGAACGGGAAACCGAAGGCGTCCAGAAGGGCCTTGGCCTCCTCATCGGTGTTGGCGGTGGTCACGAAAGTGATGTCCATACCACGCTGGTGATCGACGGAATCGAAGTCGATCTCGGGGAAGATGAGCTGCTCGGTGACGCCCATGGAGAAGTTACCGCGGCCGTCGAAGCTCTTGGCGGAAATGCCGCGGAAGTCGCGGATACGGGGGATCGCGACGGAGGTCAGACGATCGAAGAACTCCCACATACGGTCGCCACGCAGGGTAACCTTGCAGCCGATCGGCATACCAGCGCGCAGGCGGAAGGTAGCGATGGACTTGCGGGCACGGGTGATCATCGGCTGCTGGCCGGTGATGGCGCGCAGGTCGCGCACGGCACCGTCGATGGCCTTGGAATCGGTAGCGGCCTCGCCGACACCCATGTTCACGACGATCTTCTCAAACTTGGGGATCATCATGACGTTCTCGTACTGGAACTTGTCCTGAAGCTGCTGCTTGACCTCGTTGTTGTACTTGGTCTTCAGACGCGGCACATACTTCTCTTCTGCCATTGTTCACTCCTTCTTGGGGTTTTAAGCACGGGGCGTGGCCACGATGGGTTGTCCTCGTGCCTCCTGGCTGCATCCGCGCCGCTCATGGCATTTTGCGGTTTGGACTCGACGCAGCAGGAGCCGACAAAACAATCGGTACTATACGCGCATCGGGAGCGTATTTCCAGAAAAACCTCGTCTGCCTGCACAACTCCACAACTCCCCCGCACAAATGGATCCCAAAAAGCAGTTGCGGTGAAATAGGGACTGTTTGGCGGCCTAACAGGCTTAAACAATCCGTATTTCACCGCAACTTAATTGGTGGGGATGCGATTAGCGCTTGCGGGGGACGAGTTTGGTGCGTCGCAGGTGGATCATCTCGGCGGCGATGGAGATGGCGATCTCCTCGGGGTCCTCGGCCTCGATGGCAACACCGATCGGAAGGTGCAGCTCGTCGATCTGGTCCTGCGTAAAGCCTTCCTGCTCCAGGCGGGCACGCACAAAGGCCGTCTTGCGGCGCGAACCCAGACAGCCCAGGTAGGCAGGCTTGGCGCGCATGGCCTGAATCACCACGTCGATATCGGACTTGTGACCCGCCGTGGCGACGACCACCAGGTCGCGCGGGCCGATGGCGCACTGCTTGCTCAGGCTCTTGTAGTCGACCAGACGACGGTCGTAGACACCGGGCACCCAATCGGGGGTCAGCGTGCCGGGGCGGTCGTCGCACGCCACGACGGCAAAGCCCGCCGCCGTGAGCACCCGCGCCGTCGCGGCGCCCACGTGGCCGCAGCCAAAGATATAGGTCAGGCCCTCGGGGCAGAGCGTCTCGATGTGCACCGCGGGAATCTCAGAGGCAGCGTTGGTGTAGGTGACGTTACTCCCCTCCTCCACAAGTGAAAGCCCGGGGCAGCCCGCAATGGTGCGGCGCGATTCCTCGCCATGGTATTCAGTAGCGTCGCTTTCGAGCGCGCTTGCGATAAACGGCTCAAAGTCGATGACGAAGTCGCCGATACGTCGATACGTCAAGACGTCGGCAATTTCCTGGAACAACGGTGCCTGGATCGCATCCAGATGCAGATAGCACAGGCAGATGGCTCCGCCGCAGATCATACCGGTATCGGAGTTCTCGCCGCCCATGGTGTAGCGGACCAGACGCGATTGCCCCGCGGCCAGCAGCTCTCGCGCCTCGTCCAGCGCAAAAAGCTCGATCTTGCCGCCGCCGATGGTGCCCGCCTGGCTACCGTCGGCAAAGACGGCCATCCAGGCGCCCACGCCGCGCGGCGACGACCCCGCCGTGCCGGCCACGACCACGAGCTCGCACGTCTCGCCAGCACGCAGGGCGACAAGCGCCGCATTCACAACATCGAGCTTTTCCATTGCCGCCTTCTATCCTCTAAAGATATCGGTGAGCATAGCGAGTGCCTCGAGCACGCCGCCGCCGACCGACGTCGCCTTGTCCGAAATGTAGTTGATATAGCTGGCATCGCCGCGCGGATCGACATCGGCGCATTTAAAGCCCTCAGTCACCTGCACGCCGTTCGCCAAAAGCCCGCGCAGACAGCCATCGATCTGCGTGCACATGGGCGAATCGCCCGCATACCCGATCACATCGCCGGCACTCACGATGTCGCCGATCACATGGTCGGACCTAAACACGCCGGCGGCGGGGCTGTGGATAACACGCTCCCTGCCATAGCCGGCGATAATGCCCGGCACGCCCGTGTTGGGCTGGGGCGAACCTTGGGTAATGACACGGCCCAGGAAATGCCCGCGCATGGTTTCGACCACGGCGTCGCAGTCAACCGGCGCGGTGAAGCCCGGTCCCACGGCAATAACGGCAGGCGCCATGTCGCGCGTGGTACCCAGGTTGCGCTTGGCCAGAATCGCGTCGACCACAGCCGCGGGTTTAAGCTCATCGAGTATCTTGGCCTGAGGGTCCACCACGACGGCAACATTCCCCGCTTGGGTAATCTCGAGCGCCTCTGCCGGCGTCTGCGCCAAGCGAGCGCGAATGCCCTCGACCTGGACCTCGCCCAGGCGAATAGCCTCGCAAAAACTGATTGTGCGGCGGATGCACGTGGGAACCGCGATATCGGCCATAACGACCGACACGCCGGCGCGCACCAAGCGAGCGGCGACACCCGTGGCGATATCGCCGGCGCCGCGAACATAAACGTGCATTCCCGGGGCACCTCCCTATGCTACGGTTTGAGCAGAGCAAAAGCGGTTCGACCGCTACTCTGATGATTATTTATTATCACAGTATTATACGGCGGTGAACAGATGGAAACGGTTAGCGGCAATCTTGCCTCGGCGCTCAGGATCGAGCCGGACATTACCGCGATTATCGGCAGCGGCGGCAAGTCGACGTTGCTCAAAACGCTGGGTCTTGAGCTCATGCGCGCTGGCGGCCGCGTGCTCCTCTGCACCACCACGCATATGCTTCCCGTTGCCGGCGTGCCATGGGACGGGTCGAATCGTCGCCTGGACGCCGCGCCTTGGAAGCCGGGCGCCTCGCATGTCCCCGGTTGCACCTGCGAGGCCTGCGCGGGCCTTGCACGCGGAGGCATCTGCCAGGCAGGCATCTTGGACCCGGAGACAGGCAAGCTCTCCGCCCCCGCCGAGCCACTCGGCGGGCTGGCACAGCGCTTTGACTATGTGTTGGCCGAGGCAGACGGTAGCAAGCGACTCCCGCTCAAGGCGCATGCCGCCTGGGAGCCGGTAATTCCCGCCGCCACGGCAAACGTTGTCTGGGTCGTCGGCGCCTCGGGACTGGGCAAGCCCGTCGCCGAGGTTGTCCACCGCCCCGAGCTCTTCTGCGAGCGCTGCGGCTGCGAGCCCACCGACACTGCCACCCCAGAACGCGTCGCCATGGTGCTCAATGCCGAGCTGCAGATGCTGAACCTCAACAATGCCCGCATCATGCTCAACCAAGCCGACACGCTCAGCGACCCCACAATGGCAGATCGCTTCGAGGCAGCCCTCAACCGCCCCCTCATCGCCACCAGCCTCAAGTAGCCGGCCCCATCTCGTCAGTTGCGGTGAAATACGGACTGTTTGGCCGTATGACGGCCGCAAACAGTCCGTATTTCACCGCAACTGCGGAGGGGACACGGCATCTTTGCTGCTAGCGGGGGACGTAGCAGCCGGGTTGGGCTCCGGTGGGCTCGCCGTCGCGTGCCACCAGCATGCCGTTCACAAACACGGCCTTGGCGCGGCCATGTGCCTCAAAGCCCTCGAGCGGCGTGTAGTCCACGGCCTGATGCTGTGTCGCCGCGCGAATGGTCCAGCACGCCTGGGGATCCCACACGCACACGTCGGCATCGGAGCCCTCGGCAAGACAGCCCTTGCGCGGGTACATGCCAAACACGCGCGCCGGGTTCTCGCTCATCAAGCGGCAGAGGTCCTCGGGGCCCAGCTGGCCCTCAAAGCTCGTGGCGATCGCGACGGGACGATGCTCCACGCCGGGCCCGCCGTTGGGAATCGCGCGGAAATCGTCGCGCCCGCGGTCCTTTTGCCCGTGCAGGTTAAAGCTGCAGTGGTCGGTCGCAATCGTATCGATCTCGCCGGCCACAAGCGCCTCGCGCAGCGCAGCACGGTCACCGGCATGGCGCAGCGGCGGGCTCATCACATACTTGGCACCCGCAAAGCCGTCCTCGCCCTGCTCCAGATAGCAGGTGTCGTCGAGCATCAGATACTGAGGGCAGGTCTCGACATAGATATTCTTCTGCCCGCGCGCTTTGGCAGCACGGATGGCCTCGAGCCCCAGCTTGGTCGAAAGGTGCACCACGTTGACCGGAGCGTCCCCGGCCAAGTGAGCCAGATACAGCAGGCGGCTCACGGCCTCGGCCTCACACACGTCCGGACGGCTGAGCGCATGGCCCTCGGGCCCGTGGATACCCTGCTCAAACACGCGCTTCTGCAGCGCGTTGACCAACGTGCCGTTCTCGCAATGCACGCACAGGATACCGCCCAGGCGCTTGAGCTCCTCCAGCACCTCGAGCGTCTCGGCATCGTCCAGGCGCAGATGATCATAGGCAAAGTAGGTCTTAAACGACGACACGCCCGCCTCGCGCATGGCCGAAAGATCGGCGCGGTTGCGTTCATTCCACTCGGCGAGTGCCATATGAAAAGCGTAGTTTGCCGTGCAGGTTCCGTCGGCGCGGCGATGCCACTCGGCCAAGGCATCGGGCATGGTCACGCCGCGATCGGCCGTCGCGTAGTCCACGATGGTCGTCGTACCGCCGCAGGCAGCCGCGCGCGTACCGGTCTCAAAGCTATCGGCTGTCCAATCCATGCCGGTCCAGCACTGCATGTGCGTGTGGCCGTCGATAAAGCCGGGAAACACCCAGCAGCCCGTGGCATCCTCGACGGTATCGCTCTCGGCCGGCTCAATCGCCGCGGCGATCCGCACGATCTTATCGCCATCCATGGCAAGATCGGCACGGCGAAGCCCCTGTGGCGTCACGAGCGCGCCGTTTTTGATAATGATCATAATTGCTCCTTATTGATTGATGCAGTTGGCCACGCGATCAAAATACGAGCAGGCGGCAATATGCTCCGTTATGCGTCGCTGTCCCTTGACGGTATCGACGTCCCACAGCTCGTAGGCACGCGCCTCGACCAGCGTAACGTCGACGCGACCTTTGAGAATCGAGCCCCCGCCGTCCTTGCCCTCAAGACGCATGAGCGCATCGAACAGTTCCGCCGGAAAGAGCACCGGACTCGAAGGCTCACCGTTGCACGCAAGACGCACCGGATGCTTGCGGCCACGCTCGTCAAATGCACGAACCATAGCCTCAAAAGAATCCGAACTCACGAGCGGCTGGTCGCCCGGCAAAAAGAGGCAACCTTTCCAGTTGCGTTCGACTCCCCACGAAAGGCCCGCACGGACGCTATCGCTGCGCAGCTCGCCATCGTGCAGCACGCACGGGCAATGCTTGTCCTCGCAAATCTGAGCGACCTCGGGCCAACGCGTCGAAACCACGACGTCAAAGCCCCGGGGAACCGAATCGATGGTCCGGGCAATCAGCGGCTCGCCATAGATATCGGCAAGCATCTTGTTAGAGCCAAACCGCTTGCCCTCGCCCGATGCCATAATGACGCATCCAAGTTTCATGGTGATACCTCCCCTGAAACCATCGTACCCATAACTCGCGCCGCGGGCATCCACATCGAAAGCGCTTATCCCACACGCCCGCGATGCAAAAAAGGGGCACCCCGCCGGTTGGCAGAGCGCCCCCTTTACATGGCTTACCTCAACCCGGCTTTAGGCCTGGAGCCAACGGGCGGTGTTGCGCTCGTCGAGGGCCTTGAGGGTAGCGGCGGGATCGGCAACCTTCTGCAGGAACATCATGGCTGCGATGGCGTACGGCTTGTAGCTTGCCTCCTTGTACATGCCCACACGGTGCATGTCGAAGACGTCGGCGTTAACCTCGCCGTGCTCGCAGGAGACACCGGAGATGTCGGCGGGCAGCGGGTGCATAAAGATGGTGTCCTGGCCGTTGGCAGTCTTCTCCATGAGCTCGGTCGTGGAGCACCAGTCCTGATGGGTGGCGTTCTGGGCGAGCAGCTCCTTCTCGAGCGCAGCGATGCCGGCGTCGTCGCCCTCGGCGTACAGATTGGTACGCTTCTCCATGGCGGCAAACGGAGCCCAGCTCTTGGGGATCACGATGTCGGCGCCCTCGAAGGCCTCGGCCATGGTGTTGACCTGCTTAAAGGTGGTGCCGGACTCGGCGGCATAGCCCTTGGCGCGCTCGACGACCTCGGGCATGAGGTCGTAGCCCTCGGGGTGGGCCAGGGTGACGTCCATGCCAAAGCGGGGCAGCAGGCTGATCAGCGACTGCGGGCAGGACAGCGGCTTGCCGTAAGAGGGCGAATAGGCCCAGGTGACGGCAACCTTCTTGCCCTTGAGGTTCTCAAGGCCGCCAAACTCGTTGATGAGGTAGAGCATGTCGGCAGAGGACTGCGTGGGGTGATCGGAGTCGGACTGCAGGGAGATGAGCGTGGGACGGTGATCCAGAACGCCGTCCTCGTAGGCCTGCTGGACAGACTCGGAGACCTCGGCCATATAGGCGTCGCCCTTGCCGATGTACATGTCGTCGCGGATGCCGATGACGTCGGCCATGAAGGAAATCATGGTAGCGGTCTCGCGGACGGTCTCGCCGTGAGCGATCTGGGACTTCTTCTCGTCCAGGTCCTGCAGCTCAAGGCCGAGCAGGTTGGCGGCCTTAGAGAAGGAGAAGCGCGTACGGGTGGAGTTGTCGCGGAACAGGGAGACGGCAAGACCGGAGTCGAAAATCTTGGACGAAACGTTGTTCTCACGCAGCTCGCGCAGGGCGTCGGCGACGATGTAGAGAGCCTTGAGCTCATCGGTGGTCTTGTCCCAAGTGTGCAGGAAATCGCTGCCGTACATACCCTTAAAATCGAGGCCGTTCAGTTGCTCGACGAGCTCGGTAAACTTAGCGTCCATGGAAATGTCCTTTCTAAAGATGAAACGATCGCAATGAGTAGATGTGTTCCGGCATGCGCGTGTGGCTAGAACATGCAGAGCACCATGACGAGGACCCGCCACCGTTGAGGAAGCATAGGAGATAACGACCGCGGGCCCCAAGTCAACAGGGGGTGCCGGGGACACGAGCGGCCCCCGGCTCAACAAAATCGAGGAATGGGACTAATCGATCTTGTTGTTGGTCAGACCGGCGCGGAACACGGTGGCATCGCCATCGGCCTGGCTCGGATCGTAGAGGTTCAGGGCAGCCACGTACATGGCGGCAGCGGTGACCAGGTCGTCCTTGTAGGTGACCTCGTTGGGAGCGTGAGCCTGAGACTCGGCACCCGGGCCAAAGCCCACGCAGGGGATGCCGTAGCGGCCCTGGATGGAAACGCAGTTCGTGGAGAAGGTCCACTTGTCGCACAGCGGGCGACCGGTGCGCTTGTCCATGCTGGGCTCGCAGCCGATGCGCTCGTCACCAAACATGGCCTTGTGGGCGTCGACGAGAGCCTTGACGTGCGGAGCGGTCTCCTTGTTGATCCACGTGGGGAAGTAAGCCTCGGTCTCGTAGACCTCGCCGGTCCAGGACGGACGGTCGTACATGTACATGGAGACCTTCACGTCGTCGCCGTACTTCTTGGCGGCCGGCAGGTTGCGGATCTCGTCCAGGCAGGACTCCCAGGTCTCACCGGCGGTCATGCGACGGTCGATGGAGATGGCGCAGGAGTCAGCGACAGCGCAGCGGCTGGGACTGGTGTAGAAGATCTGGCTGACGGTGCAGGTGCCGCGGCCCAGGAAGCGGGCATCCTCGAAGTGCTCGGGGTTGTACTTGGGGTCGAGCATCTTGACGAGACCCTTGATGTCGGTCGACTCGTCGCAGCCGTTGTTGTTGAGGGCGCGGACGTCGGCGATGATGTCGGCCATCTTGTAGATGGCGTTGTCGCCGCGGTCGGGAGCGGAGCCGTGGCAGGAGGTGCCGTGAACGTCGACACGGATCTCCATGCGGCCGCGGTGACCGCGATAGATGCCGCCGTCGGTGGGCTCGGTGGAAATGACGAACTCGGGCTTAATGCCGTCCTTGTTGTAGATGTACTGCCAGCACATGCCGTCGCAGTCTTCTTCCTGGACGGTACCGACGACCATGATCTTGTAGCCCTCGGGGATAAGGCCCATGTCCTTCATCATCTTGGCAGCGTAGGTAGCAGAAGCCATGCCGCCCTCCTGGTCGGAGCCGCCGCGGCCGTAGATGATCTCGTCGGTCTCGTAGCCCTCATAGGGATCGGCGTCCCAGTTCTCGATGTTGCCGATGCCGACGGTGTCGATGTGGGAGTCGATGGCGATAATCTTGTCGCCCTCGCCCATAAAGCCCATAACGTTGCCCAGGCCGTCGACCTTGACCTCGTCATAGCCAAGACTCTC
This sequence comes from uncultured Collinsella sp., assembly GCA_958441355.1. Classification (GTDB taxonomy): domain Bacteria; phylum Actinomycetota; class Coriobacteriia; order Coriobacteriales; family Coriobacteriaceae; genus Collinsella. The sequence continues at coordinate 9,658 of CAUCCR010000034.1, forward strand.
CATCTCGGCTTTGATGCAAGCGACAACCTCGCCCTCCTCGCAGGACTCAGAGGGATGGCTAATCATTGCGCGAAGAAAACGCGTCATGTCAGCACGATGAGACTCAGCAGCAGCCTTGATAGCGTCGAAATCGAGTTCTTTAGCCATTATTCATAACCTTTCAAACGAAGGAATCTACCTGTGAGGTGGCGGAGCGATACCTATTTACTCCACCCAGTATTAGCAAGTGGGGTATTCGCCCTCCCAGACGATGCGACGGTACTGATCCGGATCGGTGTCGCCCTCGGTGGAGAAGCAGAGCACGGAGCTCGTCTTGTCCAGGCCGATGAGTTCCTTGAGCTCGGCGTACTCGGGATCGAGCATGAGAGTCTCGACCAGGCCGGTGGTCACAGCGCCGGACTCGCCGGAGATGACGCGCGGGTCGCCCTTCTCGGGGGCGCCCAGGGTGCGCATGCCGCGAGCGGTGACCCAGTCGGGGCAGGACACGAAGGCGGTGGCGTGGTTGCGCAGGATATCCCAACCCAGGATGTTGGGCTCGCCGCAGCACAGACCGGCCATGATGGAGGGCATGTCGCCGTCCACGATGCGCGGATCGCCGTCGCCGGCGGCAGCGCCCTTGTACAGGCAGGCGGCCGGAGCGCACTCGACCACGACGAAGGTGGGCGGGTTATCGGGATACAGGTTGGTGAAGTAGCCCACCACGGCGCCGGCGAGCGAGCCTACGCCAGCCTGGACAAAGACGTGCGTCGGGCGGTTGATGGCCATCTCACGCAGCTGCTCGGCAGCCTCGGAAGCCATGGTGCCGTAGCCCTCCATGATCCAGGACGGAATCTTCTCGTAGCCCTCCCAGGCGGTGTCCTGAACGATGACGCCGCGCTCGCAGGCGTCGGCCTCGGCGGCGGCCATGCGCACGCACTCGTCGTAGTTGACCTCTTCGATGGTCACCGTGGCGCCCTCGGCAGCGATGTTATCGAAGCGGGGCTTGGTGGAACCCTTGGGCATGTGCACGACGGCCTTCTGGCCCAGCTTGTTGGCAGCCCATGCCACACCGCGGCCATGGTTGCCGTCGGTGGCGGTAAAGAAGGTAGCCTGGCCAAAGTCCTTGGCAAGCTGATCGGAGGTCAGGTAATCGAAGGTGCACTCGGCAACGTCCTTGCCAGTCTCGTCGGCAATGTAGTTGGCCATGGCAAACGAACCGCCCAGAACCTTAAAGGCGTTGAGGCCAAAGCGATAGCTCTCGTCCTTAACGCACAGGTTGGACAGGCCCAGGCGCGCGGCCTGGCCATCCAGGCGGGCAAGCGGAGTGACGGTGTACTGGGGGAACGACTGGTGGAAGGCACGGGCCTTCTTCACGTGGTCAAGGCTCATGATTCCCAAGTGCTTGTCATCGCTCTTGGGCATCGTGTTGCCCGCCCACTGGATCTTATCGGCCATACGGTGAACTCCTTAAGTTCTCTCTTGTCGGCCCCCGCATACGCGTTTCAGCCCATTCCCATTCATGCGACTGAACTTTTATGTGGATGCCAAACAAAAAGTTTGTTAGCACTGTTCTATCACACTTTTTGATTGGAAAACCTAACAAATTGTTTGTTGCCGCAATCGGTACCTTTTCGCCGACGAACGGTTACATAACGCAGCGACGCTTTCGTTATTTGCGAACAAGTGGGGTTTATGGCAAAGTGAGCCCAAACTAATTTTTAGGAAGGCACCTATGACCCCCGCACAGATTGAGTTTTATAAGCGCCTTGCACACGGCCTGGCGCTCCAATTTGGCCCCAACTGCGAAGTCGTCGTCCACGACTTGGAGACCGAGGACGTGGACCACTCCATCGTAGTGATCGAAAACGGCCACGTCAGCGGGCGCAAACTGGGTGACGGCCCCAGCCATATTGTGCTTGAGTCCATGCACGAGGGCACCGCCGACGTGCACGACCGCGAGCCATACCTCACCAAAACCGCCGATGGCAAGCTGCTCAAGTCCTCGACCATCTTTATCCGCAACGACGAGGGCAAGCCCGTCGGCATTTTGGGCATTAACTTTGACATTACGCTCATGAAGGCTTTTGAGCGCTCGCTCGACGCGCTCACCGGCACGGGCGACAAGGGATACACCGAGCCCGAGCCCATCACCAAAAACATCGGCGACCTGCTCGAGGACCTGCTGCGCGAGTGCGAACAGTTTGTGGGCAAGCCCGCGGCACTCATGACCAAAGATGAGCGCATCCGCGCCATTGGCTACCTCGACCGTCGCGGCGCCTTCCTCATTTCCAAGTCGAGCGAGCGCGCCTGCGAGTTCTTTGGCATCTCCAAGTACAGCTTCTATAGCTACCTCAATGAGGCCAAGGCGGCGGCCGGCGACAAGTAGGCACTCGCCTGGATTGCCCCTCCCCTTTTGGGCGCGAGTTCTGGAAAGCACGAATCCAAGACCGAGCCGCTTGGGAAGTTCCATATAATCGATGTCATTAGTATTTCGAAAGGATGGAACAGAATGGCGTTGAGCAAGGCATCATGCACCGGTCGCGGATTGATTCCGGCAATTGGTGGACATGTGCACCGCATGTTCGATGAGGGTGAAGACGACCTGTTTTCGCTGAGCCTTGACGACGTGATGGATGATCGCCCGTGGACCGCCGACGAACTCATGGGCGGCGGGGCTCGCCCGTCAAGTCCCAATCCCGCACTTGCGCCTAAGCCCGCATCTGCGCCGACTCCTGCGCAGTCGCCTGTTTCGACGCCCGCGCCTACGCCCGCACCCACTTCGGCGCCCACGCCCGCTCCCCGCCCCGCAAGCGACCCGTCCGAGACGGCGGCATTTCTCGCTGCAGCGACGCAGGGCAAATCGGCCGACAGCACCGTTATGTACAGCGCCCAGCAGTTGCCTGTTCCTGCGGCACGCAAGCCTCCGGTCGCAAGGCTCGATGAGCCCGTTTTCCATCAGGTTGCCTACGATTCCTGGGCTGCAGCCGATCTGGATGAGACCTCTACCGGCATGCCGGCGCTCGACGTTCCAGTTAACCCGCTTTTTGCCGCCAACACGAGCGCCGCGGACTATGAGGGCGGTGCGGCATATTCCGATTATTCCGATGGCTATGCTGGCAACGGTCGCATCGAGACCGAGGATTATGGCACCGCATCGAGCGATTATCTCAACGATCCGTACGCTGCCACGCCCGCACCGGAATATGACCCGGAGGCCGCGTCCGCGCCGGCGTATACCAAAAGCACGGGCGAAGAGCGCTTCGCCGATTATTACGCCGAGGAAAAGGCGCTGCGTTTCTCAGAATTTCCGCAGGCAGTCAAGGTTGCCTTTATCGCCATTATCATTGCCCTGCTCGGTGTCATTGCGTTTGAGGGATTCCAGCTGTTCCGCGGCCCCACCCAAGCGGAGTCGGAAACCCAGCAAAAAGAGGACGATAACCAGTACCTGGACATCAACACCCTCAAGGGCGACCCCAACGACGGAGACGACGAGTAGCGAGGGCTGAAGGCAGCCGCAGGATCCCGCATTCAGCACCAGCTTCTAAGTGCTGTTTTGTCATCCAGCTACACTTTTCCGAAGTTTTAAGGTGCCTATTTCGACACTTTTCCGGATTTTATACTCTGTCCCTCCAGATGCGCTTTACGGTGCAGGCGTTGGAAGAAGGGCCATGTGCCGCTGGCGGCCCACATGTTCTGCAGATCAAGCTGCTCGGAGACGACTCGCGCGAGCCGTCCAGCTGGAAGCTCTTTGCCGACGGCGCGTGCGTTGCAGACGGATCCGGCGCCTTTGCCCGCGAGTGCTTCTGCGAGGGCGCCGAGGTGTTTCTGGACCTGTGCCGCGACGCCGTACGCGCAACCGAGCTGTACCAGTGGAGCCAGAGGGAGTACGAGCTGCTGAGTGCGGCCCGCAGGATCGTAAGGGTGTAGACGGGCGGACGAGCCATCGACGATTTTGAGCTGGCAAGGGCCGGGAACTAGATTCCCGGCCTTCAACCTAGCACTGCTTTATGAGATCGAGCACCGCAGGAATGTCATCGGCATTCCGAAGCGCAACGTAAGTGGGTAAGCCCGGGCCAAATCCACCCTGCGTACGCTTGTCCTGGCACATGTCCTCTGGATCCGTTAGATCATCCACACTCTTTGCCAAGCCAACGGCAATCCAACCACCGTTGCTGGTCCTGCCTTCTAGCACGGCATGCAGTTTTCGCTTGCCCGACCTGAAGCCTACATAGTACTTAGCTATGTAGGACTCCCACGAAGGGTTACCACTCAGAACGGACTCGCGCACCTCATCGAAAAGCTTCTGATTGAGCCCACCTTCGGCAAAAGTGGGGTGGTTCTCCTGCAGAGTCCAGACAGGAGCCTCGTCAGACTCCCCACGAGAAGGACGGTACTTGTCGACGACGTCTGCCGGAAGGTCGGGATACTTCCATATCTCGCACGCTTCTTTCGCCAGCTCGTCCGCGCGCTGCCCAATCTCTTCCTCACCCCATTTTTCATGCGAGACAATCGATTTGTTTAGGTAGAGCGGGCTGCACTTAAATCCGACGTCAGGCAGATTGAGCTTGTCCGAGAACGACCGGTTTGAGTACTCCTGGTTGTAGCCCGTCAGCGTAAGATTTCCCAAGTTGTTGCACAGCCTGTCGTGGACGTCTTCCCAGTTCTCACCAAGCGATTCCTTCCAGCCGTGCTCATCATCGATCGTCTGGGGCATGATGTGCTCGATCTGGTAATCGTCGGCTGAGATGGACTCCTTCGGGTGGTGCCAGTTCTCCATGCGCTCCAGGTAATAGCGCTTTTTAGAGAAGCGGTTGTAGCAGTCACGCGTCTTAAACTCCTCGACAAAATGCTCGTCTGTCGGAAAGTATGCGGTCATACCGCTGCTGTGGATAAGGAGCATCGCCGTAACGTACTCCTCGATATCGTCCTGCTGCTCGAGATTGCGATACATGCTGGCAAAGAAATTATTTAGGCCCGTGGTAAGTCTGCCGCAAACCGCTCGCCTGAACAGAAACGACTCGATAGTCTCGCAGATACGTAAAAACGCATTGCGGTTAAGTCCATTCCCCTCGTAAACCGAATAAAGCAACATTAAGAGGGGCCTTATCTGCTTCACGTCGAGGCTTACGATTCTGCCGAACACTCGGCGCAGTCCGTCGTCCTTCTCCTTACCAAGGAACAGACTGGCGTATCTATGTGCATACCCGCGCAGCTCCTTAAGCAGGCCCTCGGTGTCACCATCGTAGTCGTCGGCGAAATAGCGCTTAAACTCGTAGTAGGCCTCGTTCTCCTTCGGCATCCTATTGGGAACTTTAAGC
>CAUCCR010000035.1:0-14569 GCA_958441355.1 uncultured Collinsella sp.
GATGAAAGGAGCCGGGCATGACCACGCGCGAGGACGCCTACCCCCTACCCCGGCGAGCAATACATCCTCTCGGTCGACCGCTATCAGATCGAGGTCATGGACCATCTGGACGAGCTTCCCGCCACGGGTGCCGTCATCTTCTGCACCTTCCCCAAGGTCCGCGATGGCGTCGGATACCCCGCCCGCGTCTTTGCGGTCTGCCCTGCAGCGTAGCGTCCAGGTAAACGTTTCTTTTTTATAACAGCCGCCCCGCGCACCCACCAATCACCCTGGCAGCATACAATCCATCAGGCGCCCCTTACGCGGGCGCCTTTTACATGGGGAGATGATTCACATGCAGATCAACAAGGTCGCCTTTATCGGCAAGGGCGGCGTCGGCCTGCTCTACGGCAGCATGATCGCCCGGGCGCTCGGCAACGACGCCGTCGAATACGTCATGGATGATGCCCGTTTTGAGCGTCATGCGAACGACGCGCTCACCGTCAACGGCAAGCCCTGCGATCTCACGTCCGTCCGTGCCAGCGAGGCGACGCCCGCCGATCTGGTCATCCTGACAGTCAAGACCACCGGTCTCGACCAAGCACTCAAGACTATGGAGCGCGTCGTGGGACCCAACACGCTCATCGCCTCGCTGTGCAACGGCATTACGAGCGAGCAAAAGATTGCCGAACGCTTTGGCTGGGAGCATACCGTTCTTGGTATCTGCCAGGGCATGGACGCCGTGTTTCTCAACGGCGCGCTCACCTTTACCAATGCGGGCGAAATCCGCTTTGGCGCGGCGGCCGGCACGAACCCCGCAACCATCACCGCGATCGACGAGCTCTATACGCGCTGCGGCATCGCCCATACCGTCGAGGACGACATCGCCCACCGCATGTGGGCCAAACTCATGCTCAACGACGGCATCAACCAGACCTGCATGGCCTACGGCGGGACCTACGGAAGCGCCACGGAGCCGGGCTCCGAGCAGCGTCACTGCTTTGTTTCCGCCATGCGCGAAACGCTTGCGGTCGCCAACGCCGAGGGCGTTGAACTGACCGAGGCAGACCTGACGCAAATGGTGCACCTCATCGAGGGAATCGACCCCGCCGGTATGCCCTCGATGGCTCAAGACCGCATCGCAAGGCGCAAAACCGAGGTTGATGAGTTCGCGGGCACCATCTGCCGCCTCGCAGCCAAACACGATATCCAGGCACCGCAAAACGAATGGCTCTATCGACGCATTCGCGATATCGAGAAAAGTTGGTAGCGCCGACGCGCCGCATTCAACAGCCTTAACAGCAAAGCCGCCGCAAGGAGCACTCCCCTTACGGCGGCTTTCATCTTCGTCTATGACCGGCGGCCGATCTCACAACAGCTAGCGTTGCGACTCCGGAACCTCGTCCTCATCGTCGCGACAAAGGACAACACCGGTGCTTCCCAGCAGCGTGGCCGCGATCAGCGCGCCGGCCACGATAGGAGCAGCCCCGCATGTCCCCAGCATGCCCGCGACGAGCGCGGCCGTGGGACCAAGGCAGCCAAGCATCAACGCGACGGCGGCAACGGCAATATCTCGAGCATTCACAAGACCACTTCCTCCAAGAGAAAGACCTTATTTCTCAAGAACCAGTGTGCCCCGCATCCATACGCCCAGCGTACTGCCACGGTAAGGGCTCTGTTAACTCAGACGCGCATAAAGAACGGGCGGCTTTACGTTGCCCTAAAGCTCGGTAAAGACGCCCGTCCGCCAAATATCCGTGATGCAGAAAAATTACCAACCGGTGTAGTAGTCGGTGGTTCCGGCAGCGCAGCCGGAGTCATAGACCTTGCAATCACCCTTGGAGCCCGTAAAGGTCGAGCCCTGGGCCATATCGCCCGCGGCAACAACGTAATAGCCGTCGGAATCGCGCCAGAAGCCCTCAGAATCCTGAGTCCATTCGCCCGTGCGATAGTGATAAAGCACATTGCTGCTGTAATAGGTCTCGCGGCGCCCGTTGTAGTTATTGACACCCGCAGAGCGCGTCAGGCCCGATCCGTTCGCGTAGGACGCGGCAGACGCGTAGGACGGAGTGTAACCGGCGTTGTAGTACGAAGCCTGGGCGGCCTCGGCAGCCTCCGCCTCGGCGGCAGCCTCGAGCGCTTCGCGCTTGGCATCCTCAAGCGCAGCGCGCAGCTCATCGAGCTCGGTCGACTTGGCGTCGACCTCCCCCATCGTCAACAGGCTACCCGCACCGTCGATGCAACCCTGCAGCACAGCACGCTCGTCATCGGTAGCATAGTCGCCATACATATTCATAATGATCTGAGCGCGCATCTCAAGGGAATCGCGCTTGGCCTCCATCGAGGCGTTCCACTCCTGCATGGAACCATAACCATCGCCGCGATAGTCAACGGGCTGCACCAGCGTCGCCTCGGACAGCGTAGGTCCAACCGTATCGGATAGTGTTGCCGCGTGGGCATCGGTTGCACCGGCGCCCGCCAAAAGTGCCACGGTCAGAGCGGCGGAAAGGGCGGCGGCTTTCGGTTTTCGTGAATCGATCCTCATGTAGCTAGAAACCTCCGTAGTGCGTTTTTGCTGCGTTTGAGCTGCGTGTGATTCGATCGCGCTGCATAGTACCCCGAGCAAATCGCGACCTGCGGTTTTACTCAAAAGGCGCACGTCAATTGCGTAAAACTCACATCCTCTTAACAGGAGTTTTCCACATCTCGATTGCATAAAACATGCCAAAAACCCTGTTTTTGCACCCGCTCTATGCAAAAAAGGCGCCTGTGCAACCATTGTTCGCACAGGCGCCTTGAGCAGGCATTTTATGCAGTTATACCTATCGAGTCGCAAGGGGTCCTTGCACAAGTCGCCTTACTCGTCCAGCGCGGCGAAGGCCTGCTTCAGATCCCAAATGATATCCTCGGCGTTCTCGGTACCGATGGAAAGACGGATCGTGGAGGGCGTGATGTTCTGCTCGGCGAGCTCCTCGGCAGAGAGCTGAGAGTGCGTAGTGGTAGCCGGGTGCACGACGAGCGACTTGACGTCGGCCACGTTGGCGAGCAGCGAGAACACCTGTAGATGATCGATGAACTTCCAGGCGGCCTCCTGGCCACCCTTGATCTCAAAGGTAAAGATCGAGGCGCCGCCACGGGGGAAGTACTTCTGATAGAGCTCGTGATCGGGGTGCTCAGACAGGCTCGGGTGGTTCACCTTGGCGACATGGCTGTCACCAGCCAGGAACTCAACGACCTTCTTGGTGTTCTCGACATGACGGTCAACGCGCAGCGACAGAGTCTCGGTGCCCTGGAGCAGGATCCAAGCGTTGAACGGGCTGATGCAGGCGCCCTCGTCACGCAGCAGGATGGCGCGGACATAGGTTGCGAAGGCGGCGGGACCGGCAGCCTCGGCAAACGAGACGCCATGGTAGGAGGGGTTGGGCTCGGCGATCTGCGCATACTTGCCGCTCGCCTTCCAATCGAAGTTACCGCCGTCGACGATCACGCCGCCCAGCGAGGTGCCGTGGCCGCCGATAAACTTGGTTGCGGAGTGGACGACGATGTTGGCACCATGCTCCAGCGGACGGAACAGATACGGGGTGCCGAAGGTGTTGTCGACGACAACCGGTAAACCGTGCTTCTTGGCGATCTCGGAGATGGCGTCGATGTTGGGGATGTCGGAGTTGGGGTTGCCGAGCGTCTCGAGATAGATGACCGTGGTGTTGTCCTTGATGGCACCCTCGACCTCTTCCAGGTTATGGGCATCGACAAAGGTGGTCTCGACGCCAAACTGGGAGAGTGTATGCTCCAGCAGATTGTAGGAGCCACCGTAGATGGTCTTCTGAGCCACCACGTGGTCACCGGCCTGGGCAAGAGCCTGCAGGGTATAGGTGATGGCAGCAGCACCGGAGGCGACGGCGAGACCTGCCACGCCACCCTCGAGCGCGGCGATACGATCCTCGAAGACGCCCTGGGTGGAGTTGGTCAGACGGCCGTAGATGTTACCGGCGTCGGCAAGACCAAAGCGGTCGGCGGCGTGCTGGGAGTTGCGGAACACATAGCTCGTGGTCTGGTAGATAGGCACGGCGCGGGAGTCGGATGCGGGATCGGCGCTCTCCTGGCCAACGTGAAGCTGCAGGGTATCGAAACCAAAGGTGTGCTCGGGGTTGTTGATGAACTGGCTCATGATGATCTCCTTGATCGAACAAAAGTAAATAAATAAGAGAGAAGTAAGTCGCTGTCTCCTGATCACGCCGACGGGCGCAAACAGGAGCCCGGCATTCGCCTTGGTAAGCAATTCATATGCGGGCCTCCTTTCGCATCCCGGTTCAGTGGTCGGTTTAATTACCTACCGCCTTTGTGTGTTTTGAATAGTACGAGCATTGTTTCGCTCGGTCAATCACTTAAAAGCGCTAACCTGTTATCGGTTTTATAGATAGCAATCGAAAGGACGGCGCCGATGACCCTTCAGCAGCTTCGTTTTCTGATTGCCGTGGCAGAGTCCGGCTCAATCAACGCCGCAGCTCAGCGCCTCTATACCGCTCAGTCCAACATCTCAAACGCCGTCAAAAGCCTGGAGCAGGAACTCCACCTGGAGATCTTTACGCGCTCCAGCCGCGGCGTCACGCTCACCAACGACGGCACCGAGCTTTTGGGCTATGCGCGCCAGGTCGTAGAGCAGGCCGATATGCTCGAGGCCCGCTACGAGGACGGCGGCACCCCGCAAGCCCGCCTCGCCATTTCCGCCCAGCACTACGCCTTTTCGGTCGAGGCCTTTGTCAACGTGGTCGAGCGTTGCCGCGACAGCAAGTTCGAGTTCATCATGCGCGAGACCACCACGTCGCAGATCATCGATGACGTCCGCGCGTTTCGCAGCGACATCGGCATCCTGTATCTGGACGACTTTAATGCCCGCGTTCTGCAGAAGGCTTTTGCCGATGCGCGTGCGAGCTTCCATCCCCTATTCGACGCGACGGTCCACGTCTTCGTTAGCGAGCGCCACCCGCTTGCCCGCCGCCCGCAGCTGTCCCTTGCCGACCTCACACCCTATACGCGCTACAGCTTTGAGCAGGGAACCTCAAACTCCTTCTATTACGCCGAGGAACCTTTTAGCTATATCCCTTGCGACCGCAACATACGAATCTCGGACCGCGGAACACTTACTAACTTACTTATCACGTCGAACGGTTACACCCTGTCGACCGGTGTTCTCTCCAATGAAATGCAATGGGGTATGGCATCGATCCCGTTAGCAGACGCCCCAACGATGCACGTAGGCTATATCATGCACAACGAGCGCAAGCCCTCTTCCCTCTTGCAGCAATACCTCGACGAGCTCAACCGCATCATCCATGCCAACTAACTGTCGGAAGACGGGGTAGAAATCGTAGATTGCTAGCCCCCGGCGGACATGGCGCTACAATGGTCACTCACACGAAACGTACCCAACGAAAGGAACCATGTGAAGGTCATCATCTATACCGACGGCTCGGCCCGATCAAATCCGGGACGCGGCGGATACGGCGCCGTGCTCAAATACACCAACCCCGCCGGCAAGACCTTCACCTCCGAGCTTTCGCGCGGCTACGCCAAGACCACCAACAACCGCATGGAGCTCATGGCGGTCATCGTGGCGCTCGAGGCGCTCAACCGCCCCTGCGAGGTCGAGGTCCATTCCGATTCGCAGTACGTCGTCAACGCTTTCAATAAACACTGGATCGACGGCTGGAAAAAACGCGGCTGGAAGACCGCCAACAAGCAGCCTGTCAAGAACCGCGACTTGTGGGAGCGCCTGCTCACCGCAAAGAGCAAGCACAAAGTGGAGTTCATCTGGGTTAAGGGCCACGCCGGCCATGAGCTCAACGAGCGCTGCGACGAGCTTGCCACCACGGCGGCCGACGGCAGCAACCTCGATATCGACACCGGCTTTAACGAGAGCGACCTGTAATAGCGTTTTCGCGCAGCTTTATATCCCCACGCGCTACACTCATCCTGTAGACCAAACAACGCAAGGGGGACGTATGCTGCGCATCGCGACCATCGGCACATCCATGATCACCGACGACTTTATCCAAGTCGTCAACGCCAACGACCAAGCCGCGTTTGTGGGCACGCTTTCGCGCGACGCCAATCGCGGTACTGCCTTTACCGCCGAACACGGCGGCGAACGTAACTTCACCGCACTTGACGAGCTTGCGTCCGCCGTCGACGTCGACGCCGTCTATATCGGCAGCCCTAACGCACTTCACTACGAGCAGGCCCTTGCCTGCATCGCCGGTGGCAAGCACGTCATCGTCGAGAAACCCTTCTGCGCCACCGAAGCGCAGGCGCTGGAAGTCTTCCGCGCTGCCGAGGCAGCAGGTGTCGTGGCCCTCGAGGCCATGCGTCCCCTCCACGATCCCGCCTTCCACGCCATCGAGGACGCCCTGGGCGAGATCGCCCCCATCCGCCGCGCCTCATTGCGCTTTGGCAAGTATTCCTCGCGCTACAACGAGATTCTCGCGGGACGCGCCACCAATATCTTCGACTGCAATATGGCATCGGGTTCCCTCATGGATATTGGCGTCTACACCGTCGAGCCCATGGTCGAGATTTTCGGCATGCCCTCCGGCCTTACGAGCATGGCTACTCTGCTCGACCCCACCACGCGACAGCTCACGCACGGCCCCATCGACGGCTGCGGTTCCATCCTCGCCAGCTACGGCGGTGGCCGAATCTCCGTCGAGCTCGCGCACTCCAAAATTACGAATGACCTACTGCCCTCGCAGATCGAAGGCGAGCGTGGCACTATCCAGATCGACCATCTGTCCACGCCCCGCAACGTCCGCATCGACTATCGCGGCGACGTCGTACGCGGCTCGGCGACCGAGGCGCCGCGCGAACAGGGCGATAACGGCCGCGTGCTCGACCTGCCCAAATCGAGCAACACTATGGAATACGAGCTCACGGACTTCATCACCGCCATCGGCGGCATCGATAACGTCAAGGAAGAGATTTGGGAGACCCCGGCGGGACGCCACGAGCTTGGCCACTACCGCGATGTCACGCTCGTCTCACTACGCATCATGGATGCCGTGCGTCAGCAGGCCGGCATAACCTTCCCGGCCGACGCAGGCAAGCAGGCATAGCGATGGGCCTCTTCGATACGTTCTTCTCCAGCGTCACCGGCGGCAGTCGAGAGCCTCAAAAACCATCAAACGTCGAGCTCGAGCTGCGCCGCAGGCTTACCGTGCTCGCAAGCGACGAGGCCACTCAAGACACTCCCCTGCGCTATTTCCTGCGCTGGGCGGGGCAAGTCCAAGGCGTTGGTTTTCGCTTTACCAACACCAACCTCGCGCAGGCACGCGCACTCACCGGCTGGGTGCGTAACATGGAAGACGGCTCAGTCGAGATGGAGATACAGGGAGCTCCGGCAAATATCCTATCTCATCTCGAGGCACTTCATGCCTCCTACGAGCGCATGGGAACGCGTTTTCGCCTCGTAGATGCCCAGGCCCGAGCCCCACTTGCCAATGAAGACAGTTTCACTCCTCATTATTAGTATTGTGTGCTAAATACGGTATCATTTACCTACGACCGTTAATAGAAAAGAGGCGAGGCGCATGGCGGTGCAAAGAAGGAATACCAAGCAGCGAAAGCTGGTTCTTGACGCCGTGCGCCAAAGCTATAACCATCCCACCGCCGACGAAATCTACAACGTCGTGCGCGCGCAGGATGACAAAATCAGCCACGGTACGGTCTACCGCAATCTCAATCTCTTGGCCGACGCCGGCGAAATCCTCTCCATCAAGACGCCGGGCGGCAGCCGCTTCGATCGCACCGTCGAGCCGCATGCGCATATCATCTGCACCTCGTGCAGCCGCGTCATCGACGTACCACTCCCCTTCGATGCACAGCTCGACGCCAAAGCATCCGAGCAAATCGGCTGGCACGTCACGTCGCACTACACCATCTTCGAGGGTCTCTGCCCCGATTGCCGGTAGACGTTTGGAACATGCCTTAAAATCCACCTTTCCGCACTCTGCAACAAAAAGTAGATTTCTAGGTATGTCCCGAAAACTTACTCGGCGAGCAGACGACGCAGCTCTTCTTCGACCGTGCGCACGTAACGGACGCGGTCGTTGACGCCACGCATGGTGGGGTTGCAGCTCTCCATCAGATAGGGATGGCCCACGACGTTGAGCATGTCGCGATCGTTTTCGTTATCGCCAAACGCCATCATCTCATCGGGCGAAATACCCAGGGCACGACCGTAATCGGCAAGCGCGGAGCCCTTGCCCGAACCGAAACCGATAAAGTCCGTCCATTCGGTTCCCGACGTCATCACGTCAACACGGTCGCTAAAGAGGCGCTCGAAATACTCCAGGGCCGCCGGCTGATCCACCTCGGGCGTCTGGAAGGCAATCTTAATGACGTCCTCGTCGATGTCCTCGGGACGGTCGACCACCGCCACATCGCAGTGGACCTCATAGCGCAAATGATCGACGAACGCATCGTTGCCGCTCATGGTGTAGAGGTGTCCCTCACACGAAAGGGTCACGTCGGCATGGGGATATGCAACCACGGCATTCGCGATATCCATAGCAAGGCTACGCTCCATGGAACGTTTGACAACGGCACGTCCCTCGCTCATCACCAGGGCTCCGTTTTCGCATACATAGGCGAGCTCATCGGCCACCGGGGCAAACAGATAGCGCAAGCTCGCATATTGACGGCCGCTCGCCGGCATAAACACGATACCGCGACGATGCAGCTCATCGATAAGCTCAAAGGCCTCGGAACGCGGCTCGCGCTCCCCCGGATGCAGCAACGTGCCGTCCAAATCGCATGCAATCAGCTTGATTCCTTCAAGACCCATATGTTCCCCCACAGCACCTCATCAACAGAAAGACGGACTTTGAATAGTTGCCTCTCAAAGTCCGTCTTACTTATACGCACGTTAACCGCGCGCCTTCTTTACGATCGTAAAGTCTGGAGCCATACTCACAACGGCATCCGCCGCACTCGACGCAAAGCGCCGGTCCGAATCGAGTTCACGGGTAACCGTCGAGAGCCGAACGCCCTCGGCGCCCCGGAGCATGCGGCCCAAAACAGGCTGCACCGGCGTATACATGCGCACGGTATGCTCGTCCGAATCGCCTCGAAAAAGCGGCGCATGCATATTGCCGATCTCCCAGCACGCATGCGCGAGCGCAATCGGGTCCATGCGGTCAACTTCGACCAAATAAACCTCGGCGCTGCGCAGGTGCACGACAACCGCCACGGGCACCGCACCCGTGTGGTCGACGGCGAGCACGTCGCCGTCGACAAGACAACCGCCGTCGGCAGTATCCAGCCGAACATCGACCGTGCGCCACAGCTCCGTCACGCCCACAAACGCGCATACATCAGCCTGGTCCCAATCGAGCAGCAGCTCGTCAACTTCAAAGACGCCGCCCAGCTTCCGGCGAAGCAGGAGTTCATAGGACGGATCGTTGAGATTTCCCAAGCATGTCGTCGAAACCAAGCGCTCAGGCATGCTCTAACCCTCGACCTCGACGAGCTCGATATCAAAGTTGAGATCCTTGCCGGCCAACTCGTGGTTGGCGTCGAGCGTCACTGCCTCGGGCGTCACGTCGATGACCACGGCGGGGACGGGCATGCCGCTCGGCGTGGACAGGAAGAGCTTCATGCCCTTCTCGATCTGCTCGATGTTGGGAACCTGTTCGGCCGGGAAGGTAATAACCATCTCGGGATTGTGCTCGCCGTAGGCATCGGCAGCAGGAATGTGCACGGTCTTCTTCTCGCCCACCTGCATGTCGACAACAGCGGCGTCGAAGCCCTTGATCATCTGACCGGCGCCGCAGGTGAACTCCAGCGGCTCGCCGCGATCGTAGGAGCTATCGAACTGCGTGCCGTCATCGAGCGTGCCGCGATAATGGGTCTTGACCTTCTTGCCCTGGTTGGACATGGTAACCTCCGTGATAAGGGCGGCGCACAACGCGGGCCGCCGTGAACATATGGCGCTAACTATACCCTAGTCATACAATTCAATGACAGTTTGCAAAGAAACGCTGCAACCGGAGGAACCATGGCATATCCCGTATTTGACCTACACTGCGACACCGCCGACCGAATCGGCTGGGCCACGCTCGATCTCGACCTGCGCTTTACCGCCGGCACCGACGGTTATTTCCCCGGCGACGAAACGCATCCGCAAGATTTCGACCTCATCGAGGGTAACGCCTGTGCCATCTCGCTCGCAAAGATCGGCAACACGCCGTGGGCACAGTGCTTCGCCACGTTTGTCCCCGACGAGATTCCCACCGCCCACGCCGCGCGCTTCCAGGCGCAGATCATGGCGCATATGAGCGGCCAGGCAATGCTCAACCACGACCGTATGGTCAACGTGCGCACCGCCGCAGACATTCGCCCCGCGCTCAAGGACGGCAAGGTCGCTTGCATCCACACCATCGAAAACGCCACGTTCTTTGCCGAGGACCCCGCGCTGATCGAGGTGCTCAAGAGCTTGGGCGTGCTTATGTCGTCACTCAGCTGGAATGCGCAGGGGCCGCTCGCGAGCGGCCACGACACCCACGCCGGCCTCACCGCCGCCGGCATCGAGGCACTTACGCAGATGGAGCACGCCGGCATGGTACTCGACGTCTCCCACCTCAACGATGAGTGCTTTGACGAGGTTGTCGCCCACGCCACGCGCCCCTTCGTCGCCAGCCACTCCAACTCCCGCACCGTCTGCGGCGTCAAGCGCAACCTCACCGACGACCAGTTCCGCACCATTCGCGACATGGGCGGTATCGTCGGCCTCAACTACTGCAGCGAGTTCCTTTCCAACGACGCAACCGACAAGACCGCCGCAGACGTCACCTTCGACCAGCTAGCGGCACATATCGAGCACTGGCTCGACCTGGGCGGCGAGGACGTCATCGCGCTCGGCGGCGACTGGGACGGTGCCACGGTGCCCGCCTTCCTCTCCGATGCCAGCAAGATGCCCGAGTTCCAGAACATGCTCTCCAAGCACTTTGGCAAGACCGTGATGCAGAAGCTCTGCAGCGATAATGCCCTTGCCTTCTTTGAGCGTTATTAATTTCACATCCCCTGAGCGGGCCGGCATGCCGAACGGTCGACATGCCGGCCCGTCCCCAATCTGAAGGATCACTTTTGACGCAGCAGTTTACGATTTCCGTATCCCGACCGGATGGGACGCCCATCCCCGTCGTCGTTACCAAAAAGTGCGTCAAGAACTTCAACCTACGCGTCACATCGAGCGGCGAGGTCCACGCCAGCGCACCACTTGGCGCCAGCCGCGAGCGTATCGAAGCGTTTGTGAAGCGCAACAGCGCCTGGATTATCAGCCGACTTGCCCAGCGCGAGCAACGTCAGGCGGCGGCGCGAGAGCCGCTCAGCCCCTCGTCCATCATTGCGCTTTGGGGCAAACCCATCACCGTTCAGGATGCACTCGACCACAACTTTGAGCCCCCCGCACCGCGGCCCAAGCAGGCCACCTTCGCAAGTTTTATAGGTGCCGACAAATCGAACGAACGCCCACAGGCCAAGCGGCGCGCAACCCTCGACGGCCTGACGTCCGATGAGCTCCAGACCCGCATCGACCAACTCTATGCATCCGAGGTCACCACGGCGCTGCGCGATATGGTACGCGCGTACGAAATCGCAATGGGTGTCGCCGTTTCCCGCGTTTCCGTACGTAGCATGAAAACGCGTTGGGGCTCATGCACACCTAAATCCGGCGCTATTCGCATCGCGCGCGAGCTCGCCGCCTACCCCGTCGAATGCCTCGACATGGTTGTCGCCCACGAGCTCGTCCACTTGCTCGAGCCAAGCCACAATCAGCGGTTTCACGCCCTGCTCGACACGTACTGTCCCAACAATAGAGCTCTATCGCAGCGGCTCAAGCAGCCGCCCATAGAGACGTATTAGAACCGGTTAGCGCACGCGCTCGATCTCGACGCCGCAGCTTGCCAGGGGAAGACCGACGGGAGCCCAAGGCTTATCGAGCTTAACACGCACGCCAAGCAGCAAGGGGTAACGACGCAGCAGCATCTGGGCCACACCCTCGGCTGCCGCCTCGATGAGTTTAAACGTATGCTCGCGCAGATAGCCATCGACATCGTGGCACACCGAGCCGTAGTCAATCGAAGCGTCCAGGTTATCGTGCTCCCCCGCTGCACGCAGGTCGGCATAGAGCACCAAGGACACGATGAACTTCTGGCCCAGCGCATTCTCTTCGGGATACACGCCGTGGTTGGCAAAGACCTCGAGACCGTCGATAGTAATGCGGTCAGCATGGCGCAGATCGTCATAGCTCACGTGGGGTACCGCCGTTGCGGTGGATATTTCGCCCCTTCCACGGCGGGCGAGCTCGGCGCCTTCAGTCTTGGTTGCATTCTCGGGCAGTTTCTTGTTGCTCATCGCGATCGTCTCCTTCGTTTAGAACCCCGACCGCGCAAACTAACTACACGCGAATCGACAGGTTCTTTTTATCATCGCTCCAGTTGCAAGCATTGCGCGCGGGGCATGCAAAGCAGGCGCGCGACGCTTTGTCGGCTGCATAGAGCAGACGCTCAAGCGGTTGGCTGTTCACACGCAGCTTTCGATGGCCCAGAATGGCCGTCTTAATGGCTGCGGCATCGGCCGGCTCAAACGCCACATCATCGGGCATGCCGCCGAGAATCGCATCAGCGACGCGTTCGCTTGCAACATCATGGGATATACCCGATTCATACTGTTCATCTTTGCCGATATCGTGAAGAAGTGCCGTGGCGTAGATGACCTCACGGTCAAATTCGAGCTGTTCCTCGAGATTCTTGATCCACATAATGCGAGCGACATCGAGAAGATGGTCAATACCGTGGCGGCAGAAGATGCGCCCCGATTCCAACTGTGCAATGTTACCCAGGTGCCGCCGGAACAGCCCGTTGGCGCAAATGTAATCAATGCGAGGCATGGCACCAAAGGGAGCCAAGCCCGAAGCCATAAAGCCGCGACGCGACGTCCCCTCATCGGTCTTCGATGTAAAGTCGTTGACGACCCTCATGCTAACGGCCCAGCATCCTAAAGAACCGCTCCTCGAGCGCGGGATCAGTCTCAAAGACGCCGCGGCGAGCGAGCGTCACGGTCTTGGTGCCGGGCTTTTGCACGCCGCGCATGGTCATGCACATATGCTCGGCTTCCATGAGCACAATCGCTCCCTGGGGAGCGAGATAATCCATGAGAGCGTCGGCAACCTGCGCACACAGCTGCTCCTGCAGCTGCAGACGGCGGGCATAAACCTCAACCGTGCGGGCGAGCTTGGAAAGCCCGGCCACCCGACCGTTAGGGATATAGCCAATGGCGGCCTTGCCATAAAACGGCAGCAGATGGTGCTCGCACAGCGAGTAGAACGTGATGTCGCGCTCGATAACCAAATCGTTCGAAGCGACGGCAAAGGTTTTGGACAGGTGCTCCTCGGCACTCTGGTCCATACCGCCGGCGATCTCACCATACATACGGGCAACGCGCGCCGGGGTCTCCAGCAGGCCCTCACGAGTTGGGTCCTCGCCTATGCCCTCAAGCAACAGCTTAATGGCGGCCTCGACTTTTTCCTGATCGACCATCTGGGCCTCACTTTTCCGATTTTGCGTTCGCGCTATGGTACCACGCCCTCCGGCATCGGCCACAAGCTACATAGTATGGGTCGAATAGACCGGATCGTCCCGCCAAAGCTCCACGGCGTCGCAAAGCGCAACGTTCTCACGTGCAGCACGAGCGCGCGTGGCGTTCATGTCGATCACGCGCTGATTGCTCGAGCCCCTAAAGCGCAACGAGATATCGTACAGATCCTGAACGAACGGGCCGTCCACCAACATGTCGAGGCAGGCCAGGATACGGTCCGTCACCTCGGTATGATGACGGCCACCCGGCATAAGCTCCTCGAGCACGTCACCGGTAAAGCACCAAATGGTCTTGCCCGACCCCGCAGGATAGGCCGCACGCACGCGTTCGATAAAGTCAACAAGCCCCGCCTGATTCTCGGGCTCCATAGGCTCGCCGCCCAGAATCGTCAGGCCGTCAATAAAGGGATGATCGAGGCTCTCGATAATCTTGTCCTCGACGGCACGATCGAACGGCTCGCCCGCGGCAAAGTCCCACGCGACAGAATTAAAGCAATTCTTGCACCCGCGACGGCACCCGCTCACAAACAGAGAAGTACGAACGCCCTCCCCATCAGCAATGTCGAAATACTTAATGTTCGCGTAGTTCATAAGTAACTCTCCCGGGAGGCCGGGACATATCATCCCGTCCTCAAACATTCTCGGCCTTCGGCCTGCGAAACTGCGGGCGGGACGATATGTCCCGGCCTCATGCAAAGGGTAACTCAATGAACGAAGAGAACATCGAGTATAGGGTTCGAGGTCCAATAAAAATCTTGTTGCAACTCAACCGCCATCGCAAGCAAAGCGTTGTTGCAAGTCAACTCATTTCCGCTTAGAACTTCGAGGAGTGAGCAGGCCGCATGCCGCATCTCAGCTACGTCAACTTGGCTGAGCCGAGAGGGCCGCTTGGGCTTTTGCTCGATATGAGTTCCGCACGCAAAGAAGGCCACTTAATGTGG
>CAUCCR010000036.1:0-14406 GCA_958441355.1 uncultured Collinsella sp.
CGCGGCCGATCCGGTTCCACCGGGCCGCGCGGCAAGGAGATATATTGCCAGACCGCGAAGCCCTGTGGGACGTCAATTCCACTCTTCACAAGTCCTACACAATACATTGCTTCCTATATAAGTCATAGAAAGGCTGGTGCAGAAATACTGCACGTATCAGATGATGACCCTTCGTTTAAGAGATATATAAAGATCGGTCACCTGTAAGTGTCTATCTACCCGCGCTTTTGCTATATAAACCAGCGCTTCAGATAAAAAGAGGGAGCGCCGCGCACAACGCGACACTCCCCTAGCGATTCAAGAGAATCTATTAGGCCTCGAGAGCCTTCTTGGCGATGGTAGCCAGCTCGTTGAAGGACTCGATGTCCTCGTAAGCCATCTGAGCCAGGACCTTGCGGTCGAGCTCGATGCCGGCAACCTTCAGGCCGTGCATGAACTGAGAGTAAGAGATGTCGTTCAGGCGAGCAGCAGCGTTGATACGGGTGATCCAGAGAGAACGGATCTCGCGCTTCTTGTTGCGGCGATCACGATACTGATACTGCAGGGAGTGCTGGACCTGCTCTTTAGCATGCTTGTAAGTACGCGAAGCGGCACCGTAGTAACCCTTCGCACGATGCATAACGGTACGGCGCTTCTTCTTGGCGGCAACAGCGCGCTTAATACGTGCCATGTTCTATCAACTCCTAGACGGTAAAACGAAAAACGGGAACGCGAACTTAGGCGAGACGCGACTTGATGACCTTGCGGTCGGCAGCGGCGATCTCGGTCTCCTGACGGAAGCCACGCTTGCGCTTGGTGGACTTCTTGCTCAGGATGTGGCTCTTGAAAGCCTTGGCGCGCATAAGCTTGCCGGTACCAGTCTTGCGGAAACGCTTCTTGGTGCCGCTGTGGGACTTCATCTTAGGCATGAAATACTCCTTAATCGGTTACAGAACACTAGTTACTTGGTATCGCTTGCCGCTTTATCCTCATCGAAGGCGCCCTTAATCGGGGCGAGCAGCATAAGCATGTTACGGCCTTCCATCTTAGGCTTGGACTCGACCGTAGCGTAAGGCTTGAGATCCCCGGCGAGACGCTCGAGAACGTTAAGGCCCTGCTCCGGGTGAGCCATCTCACGGCCGCGGAACATGATGGTGATCTTAACGCGTGCGCCCTTCTTGAGGAAACGCAGAACGTGGCCCTTCTTGGTCTCGTAGTCGCCAACGTCGATCTTGGGTCGGAACTTCATTTCCTTGACCTCGACCTTGGACTGGTTCTTACGAGCAGCCTTGGCCTTCATGGCCTGCTGGTACTTGAACTTACCGTAGTCCATGACCTTGCAGACCGGCGGCTCCGCGTTGGGAGCGATCTCGACTAGGTCGAGACCCTGATCGTCGGCGACGCGCTGGGCATCGCGGATGGCGAACAGGCCGAGCTGAGAGCCATCGACGCCAATCAAACGGCACGAAGATGCAGTGATCTCGTCGTTGATGCGGGTGTCATCAGACTTAGCTATTTTCCCTACCTCCATTCATAAAAAAATAACCCGGCGCTTCTCAGCAACCAGGTCGTACACATAGAGTTCCTCGATTTGAGGAAGGGAATCTAAGTTGTATGACCAGTCAGCTGCTCATTGGCGCCAAAAGGTGGGAACCCTCGGGTTCCTCTTTAGGGCATTGCGGGAACAACGCCTTGCGAATAATAACACGTACAGCGCGTTATCACATTACGTACACGAAAAAGGGGGCCGCAACCCCCTTGAACGCTCACTTGCATGTATGGTGCCCGAGGCGAGACTCGAAGGGCCTTCGCTTCGCGAAGCCCCGGGCTTCGGACGCGCGGCGCCCTCGCCACGCGCCGTTACAAACAGGCCGCAGGCCTGTTTGCTTAACGCTTCGCGCGCTCACGCGAGTTCGGCACGAAAAAGGGGGCCGCAACCCCCTTGAACGCTCACTTGCATGTATGGTGCCCGAGGCGAGACTCGAACTCGCACGTTGTTGCCAACGGTGGATTTTGAGTCCACTGCGTCTGCCAATTCCGCCACTCGGGCACGTAATGCGTGAGTTAGTTTATCACAGCTTTCTACCGATTAGTCCGAAAATGGAACTTCGAGCATTTCGATGAGTTCGACTGTGCGGAGCATCTCGCGCTGACGGCATCCGCGACCGTCGACCGAAGCCTCACCCATCTGGTTATCGTAAGGGTCCTCGCGCATGCCGTCGAAAGAGGGCTCAAACTCTGCCTGGAATCGATTGTTGGCCACCATACGCCACGGGTCGAGATTGCCAAAGTAGTGACGGCGGCGCCACTCCTCCCCCATCCTGCGAGCAGAAGATCCAAATGACACGTCGGCGTTGAGCCAACCGGTCTGCGGCGTATAGAACTCTGCCCAGTCGTGCGACCCCACCGAATCGGGCGCAACGTACAGGCCGCTCTGCCAACGGGCAGGCACGCCCGCGATACGGCACATGGTGATAAACGTGAGCGCCATAACTCCGCAATCGCCGCGGAGCGAATGCGCGCAGTCATCGGCAATAGATCCCAAAAGCAAGTACGGCGGCTGATAGCGATAGTCGATATGTTGCGTCAGATAATCATAGATAGCACGAGCGCGATCGAGCGGATCCTCAAGTCCGTCAACAACACCGGCCGTCAGCTGCTGCAGATACGGCGTGAATGCAATGTGCGGACGGTCCTCAGAAATATCTTCGGGCAACGGCGCGTCCATACACGGATGCGACGGAAGCGCACCCCCATAAATATCGCGATAAGCGGCATTGATTTGATAGCGATAAGTCACCGAGAATGAGCGCTCACTCGAAGAAGACCACGAGGCGGTACGCGCCGAAGCGTTCGCGGGAGCAACAGCACCCTCCGGCGTCATGTCGAGAATCTCGACCTGAGACTGTTGGCGGCAGGTGGCGGCTACGGGAAGCCAAGCGCGAACGGTCTCCCCCTCTAGAGCGCCGGGGACAGACAAGGACGCCTTAAGCGTAATAACGCGAGTCAATCCGTTTTGTGACTCCATCTCCTTGAGCATCTCGTTGCGCAGTGCAATTCCGTCCGTAGGATCGGGACGCATGCCGGGAACCTCTTTGGGATATACGCGAAGCGAATCGAGGAAGTTGTCGAGAACGAACAGCTCGCCATCGATAAAGCGCCAGTCAATACGCTTACGGTCAATCAGATCGTCCAACTGCTCCTCGGTAAACTCAGGCCACTCCTCGCGAATCATCGCAATAGCTCGATCGCGCGACACCGAAAAATGAAGCGGCGTCTCAAGCATGCGATACCGCTCGGCACGAACGCAGGCAGCAAGCGAGGGATCGGGATCTTGGGCAAGTAGGCGGTCGCAAGCCTCAATAGCCTGCGAAAGATACCCCGCGTCCTTTAAACGCAGAATCTCGGGTGGCAAGCCAACATCTAGAAAACGGAAGTCATCATTGCAAACATCAACAGAGCAACCAACAGGACCCTCGTCAATAACCTTCCCATCCGAAGGCAGCACATTAATAACAGCCATACCAAACTCCAAGTCATTAGAACTCTTGAAGTCCATTGTAGCGAGATAAAAAGAAAGCCCCAATAAAGGAACCCTCAACACCGATAAACGGTACCTATAAAAAATGAATTCAGCCCAGTAACCCTGTAGCGAGTTAACAAAGGAGGCCCCGTTCACCCGGAGCTGATTCCGTCGCGCGACTTCTGGCGAAGCCAGTAGCCACCTTAATTCAGGCTCGTAACCCTGCGGCGTTAAACGAAGGAAGCCCCGTCTCCCGGAACTGTTTCCTTGGCGCGACTTCTGGCGAAGCCAGGTGAGCGCAAAGGAAACAGTGTAG
This sequence comes from uncultured Collinsella sp., assembly GCA_958441355.1. Taxonomy (GTDB): domain Bacteria; phylum Actinomycetota; class Coriobacteriia; order Coriobacteriales; family Coriobacteriaceae; genus Collinsella. The sequence continues at coordinate 3,819 of CAUCCR010000036.1, forward strand.
GGAGACGGGGCTTCCGGTGGGAAGTTTAGCGACGCTTACGCCTTGTTGACGGAGCCAAACTCCTCCATGAGCTCCTTGGTGCGGGCAACGATGTTGTCGCGACCAGGCTTGAGGAGCTTGCGGGGGTCAAAGCCCTTGCCCTGCTGATCCTTGCCAGCCTCGATATACTCGCGAACGCCCTTGGCGAAGACGAGCTGCAGATCGGTGTTGACGTTGATCTTGGAGATACCCAGGGAGATGGCCTTCTTGATCTGATCCTCGGGGATGCCGGTACCACCGTGCAGAACGAGGGGCAGGTCGCCGGTCTGAGCCTTGATCTCGCCCAGACGCTCGAAGGAAAGGCCAGCCCAGTCGGCGGGATACACGCCGTGGATGTTGCCGATACCGCAGGCGAGGAAGTCGACGCCCAGGTCAGCAATCTGCTTGCACTCAGCGGGGTCAGCGAGCTCGCCGTTGGAGGTCACGCCGTCCTCGGTGCCGCCGATGCCGCCGACCTCGGCCTCGATGGACATGCCCTTGGAGTGGGCAAGCTCAACGAGCTCCTTGGTGCGGTCGAGGTTAAGCTGGAAGGTCTCCTCGTGAGAGCCGTCATACATGATGGACGTGAAGCCGGCCTCGATGCACTTGAAGCAGTCCTCGTAAGAACCGTGATCGAGGTGAAGGGCGACGGGGACGGTAACGCCCGTGGCCTCGACGGCAGCCTTGACCATGTCGGCGCAGACCTTGAAACCGCCCATCCACTTAGCGGCACCAGCGGTGCACTGAAGGATCAGCGGAGACTTGGCCTCCTCGGCGGCCTGGAGAATAGCCAGGGTCCACTCGAGGTTGTTGGTGTTGAAGGCACCGAGAGCGTACTTGCCGGCCTCGGCCTTCTTGAGCATGTCTGCTGCGTTGACGAGCATAAAAGAAACCTCCTGTAAGGTTGCTCCGATAACGCCTGAGATTTTACCACGACATACCCGAGCATAAACGTTCGTTTGTTCACGAATACCATCCGATTGGACAATTTTTGACCGTTTGCCCCACAGAATCGACCCACTGGGGAAAATAGCTTGACGATTGAGCGGTCTTCGTGGTTCGAAAGACGACTTCGAGCCTACATCTGCATAAACGGATTCTGCATAAGTTCGCGCGCCATCGTGGTCGAATCGCCATGGCCCGTCAAGCAAACGGTATCGGGCGGAAGCGTCTTGGCAAGTTTGGAGAGCGAGCGCATAATCGCCGCCTCGTCACCGCCGGAAAGATCGGTACGACCGTGGCTGCCCGGGAAAAGCGTGTCGCCCACAAAGGCGATGTTCCCCTGCTCGGTCGCGGCGAACAGGACGATGCCGCCCGGCGTATGCCCCGGCGTCTCGATCACCTGCAGGCAGATATCGCCCAATTCAATCGTATCGCCCTCGGCAAGCAGCCGCGTCGGCTCGCCCGGATCGGGCGTCTCAATACCCCACATGGCGCGCTGCTCCTCGATATTTGCGCGAGGCACCGTCACGTCCTTAGCGCACAACTCATATAGTGCGCTGTCGCCAACGACAGCTCGAACCCCGGCGACCCCGCCAACATGGTCGGCATGACCGTGCGTGCAGACAGAGCCGAGTACGCGAACCTCGGGATGCGCGGTGCGGATATGCTCCACAAGACGCTCGCCCTCCCACGCCGGATCGACGATTAAGCACTCGTCATTCGAAATCACGACGTAACTGTTGGTCTGAATCGGGCCGTTGACGAGTGCCTCAATCGAAGCTGCACCTCGGGGTGTCAGGTCCAAAGTCATATCGCCCATGCGCATACCCTCCTTCTAAAATACGTTCGAGGCACCAAACGATGCCTCGAACGTAACCAATATCTATGATGCTGAGAGGCTCTCGCACCTACACACGGCGCTTAAGCTGGGCTCCACCCTCGCCGGGCATCAGACGGCGAGCGTCGTAGACCGAATCGACACTGCTGATGGAAGCCAGCAGCGGATCCAGACCGCTCGCGTCCGAGATCTCGACCATAAAGCGCAGGGTTGCAATACCCTCGCGGTTGGTCGACGTGGCGGCAGAAAGGATATTGCCGCCCGCATCGCCAATGGCAATGGTGACATCCTTGAGCAGGCCCATGCGGTCCAGGCACTCGACCACGACCTCGACCTGGAAGAGGGTGTCGGCAGCGCCGTCCCACTCCACATCGATCATGCGCTCGGGATGTTCCATAAGACCCTTGACGTTGGGGCAGTTGGCGCGATGCACCGAAACGCCACGACCGCGCGTGATGAAGCCGACGATGTCGTCACCCGTCACGGGGTTGCAGCAATGAGCCAGACGGACCAGCAGGCCGCTGTTGCTCTCGCCCTTGACGATAATGCCGTTACTGGCGCTCTTGCCGCGCTTTTGCGGCTTGCGGTTGGAGCCGCGAGCTGGCTGCTTCACGACCTCGGCGATAGCCTCGGCCTTGGTGAGCTGTTCCTCGGGCTTGGGGTCCAAGATTCGCTCGACCTTATTGCCCACAGCGCGCGGGGCAACCTTGCCGGCGCCGACGGCGGCAAACAGGTCCTCGAGCTGCTTGAAGTTAAACTGCTCCGCCACGGCGTTGAGTGCACGCGTCGAACGCGGCGTAGAAATGCCATAGCCACGCTTACGCAGGTCCTTGGCCAGCATATCGCGACCGGCGGCAGCGTCGTCGTCCTTGGTCGCAGCGGCAAAATAGCGGCGGATCTTTGACTTGGCGGAAGGTGTCTTAACGATCTTGAGCCAATCGCGCGACGGCTTGGAACTCTTGTTAGTCAGGATCTCGACACGGTCACCCGTCTTAATCTCGTGCGTGAGCGGAGCCACCGCACCGTTGATTTTGGCGCCGACGCAGTGGTTTCCCACCTCGGTGTGAACGGCATAGGCAAAGTCGAGCGGCGTGGAGCCGGCACGAAGCGCCATGACCTCGCCTTTGGGCGTGAAGACAAAGATCTCCTGATCGAACAGATCGACCTTCAGCGAGTGCAGGTATTCCTTGGCATCGGTGATCTCGTCGGAAGCCGCCCAATCGAGCGAATGCTTGAGCCAGTTGATCTGGTCGTCCAAACGTTGAGCGTCATTGGTCTTGGAAGCAGACGATCCGCCCGACTTCTTATATAGCCAGTGGGCGGCAATGCCGTACTCGGCCTGCTCATGCATCTCGTAGGTTCGAATCTGAATCTCGAGCGGACGAGCCGTAGGGCCGATGACCGTCGTGTGGAGCGACTGGTAGTTATTGACCTTGGGCATGGCGATATAGTCTTTAAAGCGACCAGGCATGGGGTGCCACAGCGTATGCACCGCACCGAGCGTGGAGTAGCAATCGCGCACCGAATGGGTAATTACGCGCAGCGCCACCAGGTCGTAGATCTCGGAGAACTCCTTGCCCTTGCGCTTCATCTTTTGGTAGATGGACCAATAGTGCTTGGAGCGGCCATTGATCTGGAAGTCCTCCAGACCAATGCGGTTGAGCTCATCGGTAAGCGTCTTGATGGTCTCGGCAAGGTAGCGCTCGCGGACCTCGCGCGACTCAGCCACCATGCGCGCGATGCGCTGGTAGGCATCGGGCTCCAAGTAGAAGAAGGACAGGTCCTCGAGCTCCCACTTAATAGAGCTCATGCCCAGACGGTCGGCCAGGGGCGCATACACGTCCATGGTCTCGCGAGCCTTAAACAGGCGACGGTCCTCGCGAAGGGCCGCCAGCGTACGCATGTTATGCAGGCGGTCGGCAAGTTTGACGATGATAACGCGGATGTCCTTGGACATGGCGAGGAACATCTTGCGAAGCGTAAGCGCCTGCTTCTCGTCCATGCTATCGACTTCGATGTTGGTGAGCTTGGTCACGCCATCGACGAGCTCGGCCACCGTATCGCCAAACAGGCCGGAAACATCGGCAAGCGAGGTCTCGGTATCCTCGACGGTATCGTGCAGCAGCGCGGCGCACACTACATCGCAGTCCATCTTGAGGTCGGCCAAAATGATGGCCACCTCGACGGGATGGTTAATGTACATCTCACCCGAGCGGCGCTTTTGGTTGCAGTGCTTCTCGGCAGCAAAGCAGTAGGCCTGCTCCACCTTAGAAAAGTCGTCCTCATTCATATATTTGAGGCACAGGCGCTCCAGCTTGTCGTAGCTGTCCGCCATAATCTCGAGCGGCAGCTCATCGGCATGCTTATAGTGCTCCATCTCCGAAAACGGCTGGAGGGTGGAATCATGGGCGGTACGGGCTGCGGCATCCATCGAGGTCCCCTTCCCCTAGGCCCGCGGTACGATCGGGCGGTTAACTTTGGCTAGCATATCAGAAGCGCACGAATCGAGCGCCCAGCTCCGGAAAGCCGAAAATTCCATGCGCGAGCGCAAGCCCTCCAAATAGCGAATTGACCTGCTCAATTGCACGCGGCCGGGGTTTTCGGCCATCGCGATGCGACGAGTGTCGTCAAACCCCGAAACTCGACAGAAACCAAGCTCTTCGAAGATTCTCAGGCCGCTTTCCACCGAACGCTCGTCGACCGGCGTGCGCGCATCGATGGCAAGGCACATCTGCGCGATGTCGATATCGCTCGCGCTAAAGGAATCGTCCCCGGTTTTGCCGCGGTTGGAGCGCCACATGGTCTGCAGCGCGCGATAGAGCGTGACGAGCTCGTCGCGCTCGGGCGCATAGCAGTCGAGCAGGCGCTCGTTAATGCGGGCGTCGCGCGACGAATAGAGCAGATGGATCACGGCGGGCTGGCCATCGCGGCCGGCACGTCCGCTCATCTGGTTGAACTCAATGCCGCCAAACGGCATGTGGTACAGCACGACATGGCGGATATCGGGTAGGTTGACACCCTCGCCAAAGGCGGATGTCGAGACGATGCAGCTGAGGCTGCCGTCTCGAAACGCCTCCTCTACGCGATGGCGGTCGGTGCGCGTAAGGCCAGCGTTATAGAACGCGATACGGGTCGCACAGTCGGGAACGCGTTTGCGTAGTGTCTTGGCGAGCGCCACGGACTGGTCGCGCGAATTGACGTAGATGACGGTCTTTTCCCCCGTCGCCACAATCGACACCAAACGGTTCTCGCGACTTGCAAGATCACGGTCGTCCTCGAGCCGCAGGTTCTCGCGCACCGTCTCGTCGACCACCGTGCGAGTGATCGGCAGCATGCGGGCAAGCTCGGCCACGACCGGAGCCGTCGCGGTGGCCGTCGCAGCCATAACAACCGGGTCGCCCAGGGCTTTGAGGATATCGGGCATGTCGAGATAGGCGCTGCGGTCGCCGCCCTTGGCAAGGCCGGCGTGGTGCGCCTCGTCGATAACGACAAAGCCGATGCGGCCCGAACGTGCGAAGCGGTCACGGTGGATAGATAGGAACTCGGGCGTCGTGAGCACGATACCGGTGCGGCCCGAAGCTAGGCCGGCGAACACATCATCGCGTGCGGCCTCCACGGTCTCGCCGGTCAGCACGCCAACACCAATACCGAGCGCTGCCATCGTCGACGAGAGGTGATAGGCCTGGTCGGCAACGAGCGCACGCAGCGGATAGACAAAGATGCTCGAACGTCCGCGAAGCACCGCCTCACGCGCGGCATGCACATGGAAGATGAGCGACTTGCCACGCCCCGTTCCCATAACGGCCAGAACACTTTGGTGATCGGCCAGGGCATCGAGCGCCTCGACCTGCGCGCGATGTGGCTGGTTCGAGCCGATAAAGCTATGGATAAGCGAGCGCGTGAGCTCGGTATAGGAAAGCTGGGCGAGCGTCTCGCGCTTGCGCGACTCCAAGCGCAGGCCGGAATCCGCCGGCTGCACGCCACGACGAAGCTCGCATGCCGGATCGTCGACGCTGGGCAGCGTGGTATCGCGGACCAGAACATCCTTGACCATGAGCTTGGGCTTCACACGACCCTGCCAATGCTCGGCAACGGCCTCGAACACCAAGTCGACGGCGCTGTCGCAATTGATAAGCCTGTCGATCTGCGGTACACGAAACATGATGGCCGGCACACTCGCGGCGCCATCCGTCGCCACGAAGCGCATGTGCTCGCCGGTCTTGCCCACCACGGCGCGATCACACATCGTCACGCCCTCGGCAGCCAGCAGCGGCACCTTATTACCCTGGCCAAACGGCTCAAGGCGGGAAATCTGCTCGATGGTCTCGATATTCAATTCGGAAAGGTCGACCGTGGCGGCAACCTCGTCAGTGTCCTCAAAGTCCTCGGCGGGAAGCTCCGATAGCACGGCCGAAAGGCGACGGCGGAACTCGTCGAGCTTGGATGCCTCGATAGTCACACCCACCGCACCGGCATGTCCGCCGCGACGAATCATCAGGTCGGAACAGCGCTCGATGGCGTCAAACAGGTTAACTTTGCCCACCGAGCGACCAGAGCCGCGCGCGATACCGTCCTCGATCGAGAACAGCAGCGCCGGCACGTGGTAGCGGTTGGTCAGACGACTTGCCACGATGCCCTTGACGCCCTCGTGCCAGCCTTCGCCGCCCACGACGATCGCGCGTCCGCCGTCATAGGTCTCCTCGACCTTTGCCATGGCATCGCACGTGAGCTCCGCCTCGATCTCGCGACGTTGGCGGTTGATTTCCTCGAGCTCAGCCGCCAGTGCGCTTGCTTCGATGGGATCGCGGGCAAGCAGCAGGTCGAGCGCCAGCTTGGGATCGGCCATGCGACCGGCAGCGTTTAAGCGGGGAATGAGCGAGAATGACAGGCCATCCGCCGTAATGCTCGAAAGGTCCGCCTTGGCGAGCGCGGCAAGCGCGATATAGCCGGGGCGAGCGGTTACGCGCATCTGCTGGATGCCCTCGGCAACCAGCGCGCGGTTCTCGGGCGTGAGCGGCATCATGTCGGACACGGTGCCCAGCGCCGCGACCTCGATTAGCGAACGCCAATACGACGGCTTGCCCAGACGCTCGCCCAGGACTTGCACCAGCTTAAGCGCCACGCCGGCACCGGCAAGCTCGCGCGAGGGGCCCTCGTCCTCGAGCTTGGGGTCGGTCAGGGGCACACCCTGCGGCACCTGGTCGGAGGGCTCGTGATGGTCCGTGACCACCAAATCGATCCCCAGGCTCTCCAGATAGGAAACCTCTTCCTTGGCGGCAATGCCGTTATCGACGGTCACGATCAGCTGGGGGCGAGCGAGCTCGTTAACGCGGTCGAGCGCCGCGCGCGAAAGACCGTAGCCCTCATCAAAGCGATGCGGAATAAACGGCGTGACATCGGCGCCAAACGTGCGCAGCGCCTCGGTCAACAGGCAGGTCGAGGTAATACCGTCAACGTCAAAATCGCCAAAGACTGCAATGTGCTCGTGGTTGCGAATAGCACGCTCGACGCGGTCGGCGACGACCACCATGCCCGGGATAACGAGTGGGTCCGCCCAGTCGCGATCGAGCGAAGGCGTCAAAAACAGCTGGCCTTCCTCGATGGATGTAATGCCGTGCGCAACCATAATGCGCGCCACCAGCCCGGGAATGCCCAGACCAGCCGAAAGCTCCTTTTCGAGCTCGGGGTTTTGCTGAGCGACCGCCCAGCGATGCGTCGTCTTAAGCGATGACATAGGCACCCACCCCCGATAGGGGCAGGTCGCCGCGATACCTCTCACGGTTCATAGCGATGAGTCCTCTGTGTATGCCCGCTTCGGCAGGCAGATCTGTTGAACGGATTTATTATACCGTGCGGCGCGGACGCAAATCGCCGCAGCATGCCGCGGTTTCGGTAAACGATGCCGGTAATACCCTCGAAATAATCGAGCGTTTCTGACGCACGGACACATGTGAGCGTCTAGCATATCCAGTCAAAACGGATTCACGAGCAAAGGGAGTCACAAGAGCATATGAAGCAATGGGTTGGACTGGGCAAATTTCTCGCGGGGCATATGCAGATCATCGTTCCGATTTGCGTGGCGCTCGGTGTACTCTTTCCCCAGCAGATCGGCGTGCTCAAGCCCATTGTTCCCGCCCTCTTCGCCTTTATGACGTTTCAGGGTGCGCTCAGCAACACCTTTCACCAGGTAGCCGAGGTGTTCCACCGTCCGCTGCACCTGATTGTGGCATTGTTGGTCTCGGCGGCGCTTATTCCCATCGCGGCGTATGCCATGGGGTCACTCTTCTTTGGCTCCAACCCCAACCTTGTCTGCGGCATCGTGCTCGAGTACAGCGTGCCCGTGGCCGTCACCGCATTTATGTGGATCAGCATGTTCGGCGGCAACGGCCCGCTCGCGCTCACCATCATCCTGACGTCCTCGGTTATCTCCCCTGTGACGATTCCGCTCACGCTTAAGCTCTTGCTGGGTGCCACCGTCTCGATCGATGTGCCGAGCATGATGCAAGACATGGCCTTTATGATCGCCATCCCCGCCGTGCTCGGCATCGTGATCAACGAGCTCACGCGTGGATGGGGACACGAGAAGCTCTCCCCCGCGCTCTCGCCCGCCTGCAAATTCATGATGATGGGCGTTATCGCCTCCAACTCCACCGCCATGAGCGAGTACGTGCTGCACATGAACGCGGTGCGCCTGGAAGTCGCCCTCTTTATTCTGGTGTTCGCCATCAGCGGTTTTGTCGTGGGCATTCTGGTCGCCCGCGCGCTGCATCTACCATATAGCGAAACGACCACCATGTGCTTTACCTGCGGCATGCGCAATATCTCTTCGGGCGCCGTCATCGCCACGCAATACTTTCCGGGCGAAGTTGTGTTTCCCGTCATGTGTGGAACGTTGTTTCAGCAGGTGCTCGCCTCGCTTATCGGGCACTTCTTTGAGCGTCTGACCGGCGAGGAGCGCGCCGCCCAGCGCAAGCGCGTCGAGGCCGGCCGCGATGCAATGGCGCGCTAAACCGTCCGCAGTGTGCGGGCGCTCACTTTACGATGTGAGCGCCTCCAGATGTGCGCGGAGTCGCTCTGCATCGACATCGAGCGTGGTCTCAGCATTGACCTGAGCCAGCCGATACCCGACAAAGTAGGGCGAAACCACCCAACGCGGCAGCGCCTTGGCAATGGTCCGACCGTCCATGTGGTAGAAGAACAAGTTGTACGACTCTGCGCGACCACCATGGTGCTCGTTCAGGATATAGCGCAGAGCTACCTGAATCGCATCGGCGAAGAGGTCCGTCTCGGCTTGGTCTCTCGTGTCATCGCTGGCGGCGATTCCCTGCGGGGCTGAAACGTTGACCTCAAAGAACCCCATGATCGGTTCGGTTGAGATGTCGACCGAGATTCTCCCCTGTTGCCAGACACTGATGCCTTCAAAGTTGGCTGAGGTCAGCGCCGCATAGCCGTCCTCCTGTTCCAGGCCCACAATCTGCATGTGTGGATGGACGAGGCTGCCGCCCGAGAGCGGACCCTTGTTCTTGTACATGAGCACACTGCGGTACTGTTGGGAATCGATCATCTGCTGCCAACAGCCCAGGGCAAACCGCATCACATGATGCAGCTCATCCGGTTCATAGGTCACCAGGTCGGCGTCGTGATTGGCAGACTCGATCAATACGGTCTGACGTGTGGCCCGCAAGGTCTTGAACTTATTCTCGAGCCAGATACAGTCACCATCGCGCTGGATGATGTTGGCAAGTCCCTCCGTGTCGCAAAAGGGGCACGCGGTGCCAGGGCGACGATTATCGTCGGGCTTACCGCTCGCCTGCTGAACGTCAAATACCAGCGCCACGGGTTATACCTCCAGCGGCACGATCTTGGTGCCATGGAGCTCGAAGACGCCTAGCGCCGCCGCGACCGCGTCGCGATTTGCCGTAGTGATGCCGCCGCCGGGAAGGATGGTCAAACGATCGCCCGCATACTCGATTAAACGAGCCAGGTAATCGAAATTATCCTCGATCGACGTACCGGCAGCGCCGCCATGCGTGAGGATGCGCGTAACGCCGCAGTCGGCAAGTGTATCAATCGCATCGAGCTGAGCCTCGGGCGAGAGCTGGTCAAACGCCATGTGGAAGGTGATGTCGATGGGCTCACGCTTGCATTCCTCGGTCGCGCAGCCCGCGGCCATCACGAGGGCGCCCAACGTAAGCTCGTCGAGCGCCCATCCGCCAGCGCAGGGCTTGCAGCAGCCAAAGACCAAGCCGTCAACGCCGGCGCTTACGGCAAGGCCCAGGTCCATCTCCATCATACGCAGCTCGTCCTGGTCGTAGTGAAAGTCGCCGCCACGCGGGCGAATCATGCACACCACTCGCGCGTCATGCTCGTGAGCATAGCTGACTGTAGCGCTGATAACACCGGCCGAGGGTGTAGTGCCACCAACGGCAAGGTTGTCGCACAGTTCAATACGCCTTGCACCGGCATCGATAGCCGCCGGCACTCGCTCAAAGTTCTCGGCACAAAACTCGTACACCATAGATAGACCCCCAAAGACAACAGATGTTTTCCGACGGGCATTGTCACACATCCCCATGAAGTTGCGGTGGAATAGGGACTGTTTTGGCGTCTGGAACCCCCAATTAGTCCCTATTTCACCGCAACTTAAAAAAGAGGCGCTGACCGGGATAGTCAGCGCCCCTTTTGTTGGATTGGCTAGCCTCCGAGGTAAGCCTTGCGGACGTTATCGTCGTGCAGGAGCTCTTGACCCGTGCCGGTCATGGTGATCTTGCCGGTCTCGAGCACGTAGCC
>CAUCCR010000037.1:0-14045 GCA_958441355.1 uncultured Collinsella sp.
CGTCCATGACTACCCAAAAGCTGTACGCCAGCATCCAAAGATGTCGAAAAAGGTCGACTTTGGATGCTGGTGTACATGTTTGGGTCGTATGGGCTGGGGCCCTGGACGGACAGAGCGTGCGTACTAGAGCAGATTCTCCTGCAGCCATGCGATGATGTCGCTCGACTCGTAGAGCGGCTCTCCGTCAATGAGCAGACAGGGAACCTGGCGCTTTCCGCCGACGGCGATGAGTGTCTGCTCGGCTTCGGTATCGGTCGAGATATTGCGCTCGGGAATGGTCACACCGTTATCGGCAAGGAATCGCTTGACTTTTATGCAATACGGGCAGCCGGTCATAACGTACAGCGTGAGCTCATGATTAGTAGCCATAGGTCTCCAATCGGTTGAGGTTTCGATTGAAATACCCAAAGCCGCCGCGGTCTATGCACGCGCCAAAGACGACTCGATGGCCTGGACCAGAAACGCCGTAGCTCCGGTGCCGCAGGGCTTGTCGTAGTAGTCAACAAAGCGCTGGTCGGCGAGGTAGCCGTGGGCGAGGCCCAGGTATGCTTCGTCTTGGGGTTTGCGTCCCCAGTTGAGAGCAATCCAGCGACGATGCATCGCGACAAGCTTGCGAGCCTCGCTTCCATCCGCATCACCGTCGCCCATGGCAATCGAGAGTTGGCCCAGAATGGCGCGTTCAAGTTCCTTCATGTCGTTCCATGTCTGAGGATCCATGTCCAGCAGCGCTTCGTTTGCTGTGTCGATTGCTTCGTCTCCGTAGCGCTTCCGGGCTTCGGTGCCGTAGCGTTCCTCGTTTTCCTGCACGGTGCGCCAGCGCTCCAGTTGCGGCAGCACGGCGCCCATGAGCGAGACGGCTTCGTCGAGCGACATGCCGGTGTTTTGCGCCAGGCGCGGGGCGCAATCCTCGATCATCGCCTCCATGGTGGTGGCGTAGGTGTACTTGCCGTGGTCGTAGCACCACTTGCAGTAATGGTCGGTCGTGGCGCCCGTGGCATCGGTGCCGCAGTCGTCGGGCGTGAGTATCATGCCGCAGCTCTGGCAATAATGCTCGGGCATTTCGAGCAGGTGGGACAGGGGCTCGCCGGTTACGGCGGCGATGAGCTTCATCATGTCGATGCCCGGTGTGACCTCGCCGCGCTCCCAACGGCTGACGGCTTGGCGTGTGACGAAGAGTTTGGCGGCGAGCTGCTCTTGGGTAAGGTGATGGGCGCGACGGACAGCGATGAGCTTTTCTGCAAAGGCCATAGCGGCTCCTTTCTGCTGGTTGATGGCTTAAGCATACGCGGCAGCAGGTGCCCTTCCAAGCAACCGTTGGTTGCGCGACGGGGGACCGCGGCGAAGAATTGCGCGCAACGCCCCACACCTCCATGCCGTACAATGACCGGCATGGAACCTATTGCACACATACATACCGATCTGCCGCAGAAGTTTGGCATTCCACGCAACAGCTTTTTGGCGCCCCATCTGCAGGGACGCATCGTTTTTGAGCCGGAATTTGCCTCCAATGCAGCAGTTGAGGGCCTGGACTCCTTCTCTCACCTGTGGCTGCTGTGGCGCTTCGAAAACGGAACGCCCGGCGGCACGGCTAAGGATATAGCTACCGATGCCAAGTCGCAGGACAGGTCCGGCACCAACGTCAAGTGGTCGAAGACCGTGCGCCCGCCGCGTCTGGGCGGAGCCGCACATGTGGGCGTGTTTGCCACGCGCAGTCCGTTTCGCCCTAATCCCATCGGGCTTACCTGCGTCAAGCTCGATCGTGTCGAGCCCACCGACGATGGCCCCATCATCCATGTGCTGGGGGCCGATCTGCGCGACGGCACGCCCATCTACGATATCAAGCCCTACATTCCGTTTGCGGATTGTCACCCGGATGCGACGGGTGGCTGGATCGAGGGAGCTCCCTGGCAAGAGCTTGACGTCGAGTTCCCGCAAGCGCTTCAAGACATGGTCCCGCCCGCAAAGCTCCCCGGTCTGGTCGAGGTTCTTCGCCAAGATCCGCGCCGTGCAGGCAGCAAACACGAGCCAAACCGCGTCTATCACCTGGCCTACGCCGGGCTCGACATATCTTTTACGGTCGACGAAACCCAGCTAACCGTAGTCGCCGTCAACGACGCACGAGACTAACCAGCCATTCGTCCGCACCCGTCAAATTAAGCGCCAAACCCCGCGCCAAAACCGCCCACGCTGGTGGACAATAACGCCTACCAAAACAATCACTCTGCACGGGGGCTCAGCATGAAATACGACTTTAGCTCGCTTATCGACCGCCACGGTATGGACTCCATAGCCGTTGACTCCTGGGGTGAGATCCCCGGTATGGCTCCGAACGCACCCGACGAGGGCTTCGACCGCATTCCCATGTGGGTGGCTGACATGAATTTTGCCACGGTGCCCACGGTCCAGGAACACATCATTCAGCGTGCCCAGCACCCCATGTTCGGCTATTTCAATCCGCGTCCCGAGTACTTCGACCGCATCATCGAATGGCAGAATCGCCGCAATGGCGTCGAAGGTTTGAGCCCTGAACATATCGGCTACGAAAACGGCGTGCTGGGCGGCGTCGTGTCGACGCTGCGCGCGTATGTCCAGCCGGGCGATGCGGTGCTGGTCCACAGCCCCACCTACATCGGCTTTACCAAGTCCATCGAGGCCGCGGGCTATCGCATTGTCCACAGCCCGCTTAAACTCGACAACCGGGGCGTGTGGCGCATGGACTTTGAGGACATGGAGTGCAAACTCGCCCAAAACAACATCCATGCCGCGGTGTTCTGCTCGCCGCACAATCCCTGCGGGCGCGTATGGGAGCGCGACGAAATCGAGCGCGCCATGGACATCTATCGCCAGCACGATTGCGTGGTGATCTCGGACGAGATTTGGTCCGATATCATCCTGCCGGGACACAAGCATATCCCGACGCAGTCGGTGAGCGAGGATGCCCGCATGCGCACGGTTGCCCTCTATGCGCCGAGCAAGACGTTTAACCTGGCGGGTCTGGTCGGCAGCTACCACATCATCTACAACGAGACGCTGCGCGACCGCGTGTGTGCCGTGTCCAACAAGACTCACTACAACGAGATGAACGTCCTCTCGATGCACGCGCTTATCGGTGCCTACCAGCCGCAAGGCTACGAGTGGCTGGACGAGCTCAACCAGGTGCTTGCCGGCAATATCGAGTACTTCTGCAATTACGTGGACGAGCATTTTGAGGGCGTGTCTTATTCGCGTCCGCAGGGCACGTACATGGTGTTTCTGGACTGCACCGAGTGGTGCCGCGAGCATGGCCGCGATATTCAGTGGCTGCTCGACGAGGGGGCGCGCGTGGGCGTGGGGTATCAGGACGGCCGCCCGTTCCACGGGTCCTGCCACATTCGCGTGAATCTGGCGCTGCCGCTTTCGCGCGTAAAGGAAGCGTGCGACCGCCTGGACCGCTACGTTTTTAATGCACGGTAAGTGAGCACTGCATGCGGGGCCTTCTGCCAAGTCGGCTGGAAGGCCCCGCATGGTAAAACGTCTGTAACCATTGGGCACTTGTGTGGTTTTGTTTGCTATTATTTCTTACCATTTTAGTCTGTAAACAGGATCGTCTGGAGCTCGATGAAAAGACCCCGTCGCTCGGTTGCCATATCGTTGTTTGTTGCGCTTGCGGTGGCGAGTGCCTTTGTCGTAGCGATAGCTGGCTGTTCTGGGCGTAATGGCGAAGCCTCGACGTCTGCATCAAAAGGTCTGGACGCCTCGCAGGTCAAAGACGACGACCTCAAGACGCTCAACGTCGGCAGCGACCTCTATCCACCGTTTGTGTATACCGACGAGTACGGCGATATCGTTGGCCTGGATGTTGAGATATTGACCGAGGCTTTGGCCCGCATTGGTTACAAACCAAAGTACCAGCTGATCGATTGGGAAAAGAAGAACGAGCTGCTGGCGAGCGGCGAACTCGATTGCGTCATGGGCAGCTTTAGCATGACGGGTCGCGAAAACGAGTATCGTTGGGCCGGCCCGTACCTTGCGAGCCGCCAGGTGGTCGCGGTCGATCCCCAGAGCGATATCTACACGCTTGCGGATCTTGAGGACAAGGTCGTGGCCGTTCAGTCCACCACCAAGCCCGAGGACATTTTGCTCAATCGTACAAATGAAAACGTTCCGCAGATCAAGGAACTCTACAGCTTTTCGGACGGTTCATACCTGAACCCGGCGCTCGTCGAGGGCCTGGTCGACGCTATCGCCGCGCATGAGTCCTCGTTCCTCACCTACGAAAAAGACTATGGTGTGACGTATCGTATTCTGGATGAGCCGCTGCTAGAGGTCGGTTTGGGCACCGCTTTCGATATCAACGATACGCGCGGCATCGACGTTAAGCTCACTCATGCCTACCAGGAAATGCTTGCCGATGGCACCATGGAACGTCTGGTGTCAAAGTACTTTGATGACCCTTCGCCATTTTTGAATATGGAGGGCCTGTCATGATCGATGCACCCGACCACGCCGCTCAGGAGCGGGGCAATCGTTCGGCAGGGGTATGGCTCCTTGTCGCTCTGCTGGGGATAGCGCTCTCGGTTGTTGCCGGCATGATGAGCTACGGTTACGCGACGGCCCAAGCCGAGCAGCGCTTTGCCGACGTTGTCGATTACGTGGCGACGCAGAGCCTTTCCTACGATGCATTCAATAGCGCCTATACGACCAAAAACCTGATTCGCGTTATGGAGATCGCAGGAGAGACGGCGCGCGATATGGAGCGCGACGGTTCGGTGGATAACGCCATGTTGGAGCAATATGCTGACCAGTTCAACGTGAGTGCACTGATCGTGACGGACGCATCGGGCAATTTGGTGTCCGAGTCCTCGACGGATGGCGTGGGCTACGAGTCACTCGCTACGTATCTCAAGGAAGCACCCGTGCTGGAGGTGGCAGCCCATCCGCTTAAGTCCTATACCGCCCGCATTACGCTTTCGGATGATTCGGTCGCAGACATTGGCTGCGTAACCCGGCAGGATGACGAGGGCATCGTTGTCGCAGTAAGGCATCAGAGCGCGAAGGCAGTTGCAAGCAATACGCTCAAACTGCAGAGTTTGCTCGAAGGCTATGAAACTATCGATAGCGGCAATATCGTGATCGAAAGCGACGGCAAGGTCGTTGCGACCAATGCCGTTGAACCCACTGTATTGGGCGTATTCGATCTGCCTGCGATGGACGTCTTCATTGTCGACGGTATTAAGGATCGATGCCTGGCCGGTAAGGTCAAATTGATTAACGCCGACGGCGAGTGGTATTTGGGTACATTTGGAAAAGCGCACAAATTCTATGTGTACACCTATGCTCCGGCGCGGCGTTACTTCGAGGTCGTCGCGGCTGTTGCTGCCGGCGTGCTGGTGCTCTACAGCGGTGCTGTAGCCGTTGTTGTGATGGTGCGCCGCCGCGCTGATCGTCGACGTTTGACGGACTTGCTGCAGCAGGAGCGCGACTATGGCGACAAGCTGGCAAAGGCGGCGCGTGAGGCCTCGTCTGCCAACTCGGCAAAGACGGAGTTTTTGCGCCGCATGAGCCACGATCTGCGCACGCCCATCAACGGCATTCGCGGCATGGTCGAGGTCGGCGATGCCAATGCGGACGATCTGCAAAAGCAGACCGAGTGCCGCTCAAAAATCTGGACAGCATCGGGACTGCTGCTCGACCTTGCCAACGAGGCCCTGGATATGAGTCGCCTGGAGAGCGGGCAGGTCGACCTGGAGCTTGTTTCCACAAACTTGGCGACCCTCAACCACGAGGTGCGCGATATTCTGGAGCGCCAGGCCGAGGAGCGTCTGGTGACAATTATCTGCGACCAGCAGACCCTTAATCATCCCTATGCTCGGGTGAGCGTGACGCACCTCAAGCGCCTGTTGCTCAATATTGCCGGCAATGCCGTCAAGTACAACCGCCAGGGCGGATACGTTCGCCTGGTGTGCCGCGAGGTGGAGCCAGCGGATGGCGCCCCCGTCTATGAATACACGATCGCCGACAACGGTATTGGCATGAGCGAGGAGTTCCAACAGCACCTCTACGAGCCGTTTTGCCGCGAGGAGCAACAGGTGGAAGGCGCCTCATCGGGAACTGGCCTGGGCGCGCCTATCGCAAAACAGTTAGTCGAGCTTATGGGCGGAACCATGAGTTTTATGAGCGTCTTGGGGCAGGGGACGACGTTTACCATCCGCCTGCCGTTTGAGAAATGCAAGCGCTCCGAGATTCCTCAGGCAGTTCGCGCGGATGCGGGCGATGGCGATGCGCTCCAGGGCTTGCACGTTTTGCTCGTAGAGGATAACGATCTGAATGCTGAGATCGCGCAGTTTACGCTCAGCCGTGCCGGTGCCGTCGTGACGCATGCTAAGGATGGCGAGTCTGCCGTTGAGGCGTTTGCCGCGAGCGCACCGCACGAGTACGACGTGGTGTTGATGGACATCATGATGCCTGGCATCGATGGCCTTGAGGCCACGCGTCGGATTCGAGCACTCGATCGCGAGGATGCCGCGACCACGCCGATTATCGCTGTGAGTGCCAACGCCTTTGCCGACGACCGCAGACTTTCGCGCGAGGCGGGCATGGACGCGCACCTGAGTAAACCCGTGAGCTCGCAGGAGCTCGTTGAGGCGCTTGCGCACATAGCTGCCGACGCTTCATAAGCATATGGCCCGGTTCCAAGGTGGGTTGGAACCGGGCCATATTGCTATTTGTGAGTTTTGCTTTTGAGGCTTACTTTTCTTGAATCTGCTTGCCGCAAAGATGCTCAATCGTAATCTCGTAGAGCTGGACGCCCTTAATGTCCTTGGCGATTTCCTCTCCGACTTCCTCGGCGGAAGGGTAGTACTTAAGGGCGAGCTGGCGGACTTTGTCTTCGATAAACGCGGGGGTGTCATTCGCCAGGCGACAGCGGCCAAAGACCACGGTACTCATAACGTAGGGAGCCCAGTCACCGTCCTGGTACCACTCGTTGCCGTAAACGGTAAAGCAGACCTTGTCATCGCGCTTGAGTGAATCGACCTTGTGGCCAGCTTTGGCGCCATGGAAATAAATCTTGTCGTGCTCGGTGTCAAAGAAGTAGTTGACGGGAATGGCGTACGGGTAGCCGTCGTCGCCGTTGACGGCAAAGACGCCGCGCTTGCAGGTAGCGAGCAGTTCGCGCGCTTCCTCGTCGGTGATGGCGCGTTTCTTTCGACGTAAGGGCCTAAACATCGTTGGCTTCCTTTCTGGTCGTGCGTGGTGGTTGAGCACAAACTATAGCGAAACGGATCCGTTTTTCTTGATGCGGGCGAGTATGTTTTTGAGCTTGTTAAAGTCGAGCGGTTTGGACAGATGGGCGTTCATGCCGGCGTCGTGTGCCGCCTTGGCGTCTTCGGCAAAGGCATTGGCGGTGAGCGCGATGATGGGGATATCGGCTGCATCGACCTTCTCGCTCAGACGAATCGCGCGGGTTGCCTCGTAACCGTCCATCTCCGGCATCATAATGTCCATCAGGATCGCATCGAAGCTGCCGGCGGGATGAGACAGGTACAGATCGACGACTTCGTTGCCGTTGACGGCGCGGGTGACCACGACGCCCTCGGATTCTAGCAGCGTCTGGGCAATCTCGGCATTCAATTCGTTGTCTTCGGCGAGCAGCACGTTCATGTCGGCGAGTGAGCAGTCGAGCGCCCTCTCGACCGTATTCGCCCGCGCTCGGGGGTTCTTGTCGATATCGAGCGGAATTTCCACGTAGAACGTGGTGCCCACATGGAGTTTGCTGGTGACTTCGATGGTGCCGCCCATCAGTTCAATAAGCGACTTGACGATTGGCATGCCCATGCCGGTTCCTTGGAACTTGCTGCGCGCATCGTCACCTTCTTGGGCAAACGGCTCATAGATATGCTTTAAAAACTCGGGAGCCATGCCAATGCCGGTATCCGAAACGCTAAAGCAAAAGAGCGCGCGCCCGTTATCGAGTGGCTTGGTCTTTGAGCTAAAGGTGACGGAGCCGCCGTGCTTGTTGTACTTAATGCTGTTGTCTAACAGGTTGATCATAATCTGTCGGATATGGGTGGGACTGCCGATCATGTATGGCCCCGTGGCGTACGGCAGACTATTGTCCTGCATTGTGATGCCGTTACTGGACGCGCGGAGCTTGCACAGCACCAGCGTATCGTCACAGAGCTCTTTGAGGTTAAAAGGCACATGTTCCAGTGTTAGCTTGCGGTCTTCGATTTTGCCCATCTCGAGGATGTCGTTGATCAGCGAGAGCAGGTGATTGGCGGCAACGCGCGCCTTGGCACGGCTCTCGCGGGCGACCTGGATATCGCCTTCCTTCAATTCCTCGATCTCGATAAGGCCCAGGATACCGTTGAGCGGCGTACGGATGTCGTGGCTCATGCGCGTGAGGAATGCCGTCTTAGCGGCGTTGGCAGCATCGGCTTTTTTGCGCTCGGTTCGAGCGCGCACGAGCGCCCAGATGAGCAGGACGATGCCGACCGACAACATACCGATGAGGGTAGCTGCAATGGCGGTGCGGTTGCGATAAAGGAATTGAAGCGTGTTGGATTCCTGGGCCGTGTACGACGTGGAGGAGAAATTGCTTGCGGAGAGCGATTCTCCGGCATTGATGATGCCCTTGTTGATGATTCCCAACAGCTCGGGTTTTCCGCGCGAAATCCAGCACGAGAGCTCACAGGTGTCAGGGAGCTCGGTCGTCTCGCAGTCCTCGAGATCGTAACGGTCACCGATGGTTTTTACGCGTGAACTGGGAGCGACGATGCAGTGCGCCGTTCCCTTCCTGAGGGCGTCGAACGCTTCATCGTCGGATTGGTATTCGGTTACGGTCGCTGTGGGGAACAGACTTTCAAGTGCATTTTTGTTGACAAACGATGATTTGGTACAGGCGATGTTCTGAAGGTTTTTGTTCAGGTTGCTGCCGGTGTGGATAGCGGTGAGGGATATGGTTCCCAACGATACCGACTGCACAACGCCTGTTTGCTCGGCAAACCAGTAATCTCGGTATACCGGCAGCGCAACGTCTATGCTTTCCTTTGACAGGGCCTTTGACATCATCTTGTAGCTATCAAAGGCGACGGTTTTGACCGTAATGCCAAATTTATCGTGTAGCGTCGTCGCAAGCGATGCGAGCGAGCCTTCCATTTCGCCGTCTTCGTTCTCGTTGCAGTAGGGGAGTTTGCCCGTAATGTAGCCGAGCGTGATGGTGTTGTCATTTGCTTTGAGCCAGGAACGTTCGGGTCCGTTGAGCGATGATGAGCCGCTGTTTTGGGTCGAGTAGTGAGATTTTACTTCGTCGTTATAGCGTGGGTTGACGCGGGCGATTGCCGTCATGGCAGCATTGATGTCGTCCATCAGGTCGGGGCGGCTTTTGGGAACGGCAAAGTAGTAGTCGTTCGAACCAATGGGCGACGAGATTGTGTCGTTCATGATGACGGCATCGACTTCGTCGTTTGCGAGCGCGTCAAAGAGATCGGATCCTCCGTCATACTCCTTGTATGTGCAGGCGATTCCTTCGCTGGCGAGCCATTGCTGGCCAACGAAGGTTTGC
The DNA here is from genome assembly GCA_958441355.1 of uncultured Collinsella sp. Classification (GTDB taxonomy): domain Bacteria; phylum Actinomycetota; class Coriobacteriia; order Coriobacteriales; family Coriobacteriaceae; genus Collinsella. Next base: position 9,545 of record CAUCCR010000037.1, read on the forward strand.
ATGACGTCGGGGTTGCAACCGATAGTGAGACCCTGGAGTGCTTGAGGGTCACCCTTTGCAAGGTCGTCACGGTCGGGCCTGGCGTAGATGTAGTAGCGCTCGGTGCCCTCGGGGTTCGAGGAAAAGAGCAGCTTTTGGGCACGTTCCTCGGAGTAGGAGATGTTGGGCATGAGGTCGATCTCGCCTGCCTCGAGCATGTCCATAAGCTCGGTGAAGGTGCCGGAGACGTATTCGTACCGCCAGCCGGACGTGTAGTACGACAGGGTCTGGAGGTACTCGTAACCCCATCCCGAGAGACGCTCGCCGGGGGTGCCGTCCTGGAAGCCCTCGTTGCTGACGAGCCAGCCGACGCGGACCGTCTTGACTGGCTGACTAGAGTCATCGGCAAAAGCCTGGACAGGCGCGATGGAACTCAGTGCGGCAAGCGCGGCAAGCACAATGGCCAGGGCGCGACATATAACTGAACGAAGGACAGTGGCAGCTCTCACATGCAATCCTAACGAATCGAGGCAATACCGCATAAGGATACCAGCTCAGCCTGCCCAGTCGGCAGCTGTACCGCTAAACGCTCCCGCCCGGCAGTCATCGGGGACGTTCTTAAACGACTAGTCATTGGGGACGTTCTTGTTTGACTGGTCATTTAAGAACGTCCCCAATGACTAGTTCCGTTTGCTGGGGAGGCGTGGGACAATACCGAGCGAACGTGATTGGTTGTCCGTGGAAGGGGTCGCGATGAAAAAGCTCAGGACGCTTGCCGATGTGCTGCGACAGGCTGGCTTTGCACGCATTACGGGCCTGTTTCTTATTTTCTATCTGCTTTGCTCGACGGCTGTCTGGCTGTCCGAGCCCACGACCCTCACGTTTGGCGATGGTCTCTGGTTTAGCTTTGAGACGGTCTCGACGATTGGCTTTGGCGATATCCCCGCTGAAACGCCGGTTGCCCGCGGCATTACCGTTATCCTAAGCGTCATCAGTATCTTCTATATCGCCATGCTTACGGGCGTGGCGGTGAACTACTGCAATACGCTTATCAAGATGCGCCAAAAGGACACCATGGCGCGCTTTATGGACGATCTTGAGCATTTGGAAGAACTCGACCGCGATGAGCTCGCCGATTTGTCGCGCCGCGTGCGCGAATACCGTCGCCGGCAACGATAGAACGGGTGCCGCGCGTCACGACGAGGGGGATTGCATATGAACATCACGGTGTACCTGGGCGCGAGCGTCGGCAACGACCCGGCGTTTCTGCCCGCGGTGCAGGAGCTGGGCAATTGGATTGGCGCCAACGGACACGCGCTCGTATACGGCGGGTCCAAATCGGGACTGATGGGCGCGCTCGCCGATAGCGTACTCGAGGCAGGCGGACATGTGACGGGTGTGGAGCCGAGCTTTTTTATCGAGGCAGAGTTTCAACACGACGGAATCGACGACCTTATCGTGACGAGCGACATGGCCGAGCGCAAAGCCAAGATGATCGAGCTCGGTGATGCGTTCATCGCATTTCCGGGCGGCACGGGCACGCTCGAGGAGATTGCCGAGGTCATGTCCGCGGTATCGTTGGGGCACTTGAGCGCGCCGTGCATCCTGTATAACCTGGACGGTTACTACAACGACCTCAAGGCGCTGCTCGGGCACATGATTGATAAAGGACTTTCGAGCCCGAGGCGCCAGCAAGGCATCTACTTTGCCGACGATTTGCGCGAGATTGCCTCGATTATCAACGGATAAGTCTTGAGCCTGCCCCACTATGGCTCCCAATGGTGCCGTTCGCGGCGTGGATGGTTGGCTCGTTCGGGCAACGCTCGCTCTACAATAAAACGTATCTATGTCGACTTTGACCGCGGGAGGTCCCGATGGACAACCTTGCCAAACCCACAAACCGCGCGCTGTTTTTAGTTAGCGTTGCCGTGACCGGTGCGTTCGCAGGTGCCGCGGTCTGGCTGTTCTTTTTTGCGATGGATCACGGTATCGACTATCTATGGACCGAGATTCCGCACGCGCTGGGCGTCGCTTCGCCCGAGCTTGCCAGCGGCCCGTTTGGCTTTCTGCCGTACCCGTTTTTTGTCTGCCTGCTGGGCGGCCTGTTAATCGGTCTGTACGAAAAGATGACAGGCACCAAGACCGATGACCTCAACCAGGTGATGGCTAAGGTTAAGCAAGACGGGCGCTACCCGTACGACAACCTGGGCAAGCTTTCGCTCGCGGCATTGCTGCCGCTGCTGTTTGGCGGAAGCATTGGACCGGAGGCCGTCCTGACCGGCGTTATCGCCGGTCTGTGCAGCTGGGTCGGCGACCGCATGCGTCGCTTTGGCGCCGAGTTTAGGGAGCTCACGTTGCTGGGCACCCAGGCTGCCCTGACGGCGCTCTTTACCGCGCCCGTCTTTGGCTTTGTGGCGCCGCTTGCCGGTAGCACCGACGGCCAGGGTGAAGACGCCGACGATGAGTCCGCGTCCGGCGAGATCACCATCAAGCTGCCCAAGGCGCAAAAGACGGTGGTCTACGGTATTGCGATTGCCGGCGGTCTGGGCACCTACCTGCTGCTTGGACAGCTTGTGGGCGGCGGCATGGGCATGCCCAGGTTCGAGTCCGCCGAGGTGGGCAACCTGGAGCTTACCTGGCTCATTCCTCTGTCGCTGATCGGAACAATCTGCGGCTGGCTGTACTTTGTCTCTGAGCACGCGAGCGAAGTGCTTGCCCACGCAATAGGGGAGCACCCCATCGCTAAGGCCATGCTGGCCGGTCTGGCGCTCGCCATCTGCGGTACGGCTCTGCCCTTCACCATGTTTGCCGGCGAGACGCAGGCCGACGTGCTCATGGAAACCTATCTGACCATTCCCGCCGGCGTGCTTATTGTGACCGGTCTTGTTAAGGCCATGCTGACGCCCGCCCTCATCAACCTTGGTTGGCGTGGCGGCCACTTCTTCCCGGTTATCTTCTCGGGTGTGAGCCTGGGCTATGGCCTTGCCATCCTCACCGGCGCCGATCCGGTCTTTTGCGTCGCTGTCTGCACGGCATCGACGATGGGCGCCGTCATGCGCCAGCCCATCATGGTCGTGGGCCTGCTGCTCATGTGCTTCCCACTCAAGGGTATCGTCTGCATGATCATCGCGGCCGTCATCGCCGCCGGCATTCCACTGCCCAAGCCGCTGCGCAAGTAGTACAGTGGCGCACGCCGGGGACATGCCCTTTGCCACGGATTTGCGGGGAGGGGCGGCGATCGCGTCCTTCGCGGATTGAGACTCGTGTGGCTACAGATCGCGTACTCGATAAACCTTGGTGCTGACGGTGCAGCTGATTGCGCATAGTGCGAGCGCCAGTACGGCAATTCCTGCACACAGACAGCCAAGGACGGCAGGATCGGGATTCGCCCCGGCAATCGACATAAGCCAGTTGCTGATGGGGTTGGAGGAGCTCAGCGCTGCCATGGTAAGGCATCCGAGTAGGGCAAACAGGCCAACGGATAGGCGCAGTGCCTCCATGTGTCCAAATCGGAAGAACAGCGGCTGTGCCAAGAACACCATCATGAGGGAGATGAGCATCGATGCTGCCGAGGCAATTGCGATCTCAAAGATGGTTTGTCCTGTCGAGGCCACGCCCGCGCTGTTGAAGAACGGAAGGGCGATGATGTTCAAAAGCACGGCGGCGCAGGCCATGATGGCCGAGAAGACAACGATGCACAGGTAGCGTGCGCAAATTATGTCTTTGCGCGTGAGAGGCAGCGTTGCCCGATAACGCTCCCATCCGTTTTGATTGTCGAAGCCGGCCAGCGAGCTCATGACCATGATGGGCGACATGGCGCTGACCGCGCAGGCGCCGGCGCTCATGCCGGAATCGCCATCCGACGCGTTGGCAAGGGTTAGCACGACGAAGATGAACAGGCCGACGCCCGCGATGCTCGGGGTGAGCGTGCGAACGATGGCGAGCTCGGACATAAAGGCGCGTTTCATTTCGAAGCCCCTTTCAGCATGAGGCGCAGATAGTCATCAATGGTTGCCCGGTCGCAGGGAATCTCGGGAAAGGCCTCGAGCGTTTCGCGACGGTTGGGCACGAGCACGTCCACGCTATAGGCGTGGTGGACGGCACGGGCGCCTTCGACGCAAGTCATAAGCTCGGCAGCCTGTGCTTGGGTACAGTGGGCGATGCCGGCGCGGTCGGTAATGTCCTCGCGCGGCAGGTCAAAAATAATCGCGCCATTATCGATGCAGATGACGCGATCAGCGGTGCGATCGAGGTCGGACGTAATGTGGCTCGAGAGCAGCACGCTGTGCTGGCCGTCGGCGACAAAGGCAAGCAGCTCATCAAGCAGTTCCTCGCGTGCCATGGGATCGAGGCCCGCGGTGGCTTCGTCCAAAACGAGCAGCTTGGCATTGTGGCTGAGTGCACAGGCAAGCTGCAGCTTCATGCCCATGCCGCGGGAGAGGTCCTTGACCTTTGCCTTGGGATCGAGGCCAAATCGGTTGATGAGGCTAGCGAAGGTGTCGTGGCTCCAGGTGGGGTACGC
>CAUCCR010000038.1:0-13198 GCA_958441355.1 uncultured Collinsella sp.
CTGCTCATGACTGGTTTCTCGCTCATGCTGCTCGGTTTCCCCGTTATTGACGGCCTGCATCTTGTACCTTCATCCCTTACGGCCTTCCCGGGCCTCAACGGAAGCTCGGTGCCCCTCGGCATCTTCTTTGTGTACGGCGGCGTGATCTTCTCCATGCTCACGGCTGTCATCTACTCCATTAAGGGCGGAGCGGCCATTAAACAGGCTCTCGCGCATCCCGAGGACGAGGACATCGACTTTCTGAACCCTGAAATCGAAGACTGATTCGTTGGGGTATGATTACGTACGGTTCATTATTTGCGGCAGGTCCGCGATAAGTTAGGGGTTGTCATGGACAACATGGTTAACAATATGCCTCAGAATGATAAGACCGCGGACGCTACCTGCGTATTCCGCGTTCCTTCAAGCGACGTCACCGTTCCCGACCTCATGGCCAACGTGCGCATCACCGCCCCCGTTCTGTCCATCGTCAAGGGTCCGCAGACTGGTGCCGCTTTTGAACTCGAGGACGACGTGACCACCATCGGCCGCGATCCTGCGAACGGCATCTTCCTCAATGACATGACCGTTTCGCGCAGCCACGCGCGCATTATTCGCGAGGGCCTCGGCGCTCGCATCGAGGACTTGGGCTCGCTCAATGGCACCTGGGTCGACGGTGCCATCGTCAATGCAGCCCCGCTGCACGACGGTTCTTCCGTCCAGATCGGTACGTTTACGCTCATCTACCACGAGAGCACGCCGGAGCGCATCGAAACCGGTGAGTAGGGCATGGCCGAACGCAACTATCTGAGTATCGGCCAAGTCGTCAACCTACTTCGAGGCGCATACCCCGATCTTTCGAACTCAAAAATTAGATTTCTAGAGGATGAGGGGCTCATTACCCCTCATCGTACGCCAAATGGATACCGTCAGTACTCCAAGGAGGACGTTGATCGCCTGGAGGTCATTCTGCACCTGCAGAAGACCCGCTATATGCCACTCAACGTGATTAAGCAGCGCTTGGAAAACGCCACGGACCTGTCAACGCTCGCCTACGAGGTGGGCTTGCTGTCCGATGTTCCGCTCAAGACGGAGCCCAAGGAGACTAAGCAAAAGCTGCATCCCATCGAGACCATTCCCGATATGCTGGGCGTCGAGATTTCGTTTATCCGCTCGCTCGCCGAAAACGACCTCATTCGCATCATCAAAAGCCCGCAGAACCGCGAGCTCGTCGATGGTCGCGATTTTCCGATCATCCGTTACTGCTCCGAGCTGTCGCGCTTCCATATCGAGCCACGCAACCTGCGTCAGTACGTGTCTTCCGCTAACCGCGAGTCCTCGATGTTTGAGCAGGTGCTCGTGAGCATGCTCGGAATGGATACCTCCGATGACGAGCACGACGCCAAGCTCGAGCGTGCGTTTAAGAAGCTTCACGACCTGACGGAGGGCGTGCACACCGCGCTGCTCAAGAACCGCGTTTTTGAGTCGCTCAACGCCGTGGTCGAGGACGCCGACATCGATGCACTCGATGAGGAAATCACGCGTTCCGAGTCCACCAAGGCCAAAAACGAAGAGCCAGCCGCGCCGGTTTCGCACGAGGATTCTCTCGTAAAGCCGCTCAAAGTCGTCGCCCCTTCGCAATCCGGCGCCGCCACCGCGGGCAAATAACCGCTGCTGAAATTTCGGCAATCCATGAAAGGTCACGCCATGTATGACTTCGAATCTCATATCGTCGATATTCCCGACTATCCCGAACCCGGAGTCGTATTTAAGGACATCACGCCGCTCTTTGGCAATCCCGAGGCTCTCAAAGCCATGACCGATGCCCTCGCCGAGCACTTTGCCGGCATGGGAATCACCAAGGTCGTGGGTCCCGAGGCTCGCGGCTTTATGGTTGGCGTACCGGTGGCTGTAGCCCTTGGCGCCGGCTTTGTTCCCGCACGTAAACCGGGAAAGCTGCCGCGCGAGACCGTGAGCCAGAGCTACGAGCTCGAGTACGGCACCGATTCAATTGAGATCCATGCCGACGCTATCAGCTCTAAAGATACCGTGTTGATTCTGGACGACTTGGTCGCGACGGGCGGAACCGTCGAGGCAACAGGTAAACTGGTGCGAGATATGGGCGCAAAGCTTGTCGGTTATGGTTGTATCCTTGAGCTTGCGTTTCTCAACCCGCGCGAGAAGCTCACGCCGTCTGATGACGATGTGGAGCTCTTTAGCCTGGTGACGGTGGACTAGCCGTTACCCTTAGTTACTGGAAAGGAAGCTACATGCGCACAGCAAATACGCATAGAAACATGGCACGCTGCGCTGCTACGGCAACCCTCGCTTGTGTTTTGGGCTTGGGCCTCGCGGCTCCTGCCTACGCCGATACCGCATCCGACCTTGCCGCTGCTCGTACGAAGCTCGAGCAGATCGGTACCCAAACCCAGCAGATTTACGATGAACTCGCCACGCAGACGCAGGCGCTCGATCAGACTGCTGGCGAGATCACGCAAAAGCAGCAGGAGATCGCCGATGGTCAGGCCAAGCTCTCGACCTATGTCGCCGGCGAGTACAAAACCGGCGGTCTGAGCCTGCTTCAGGTTCTGACGGGCGTCGATGACCTGAGCGATATGCTCAACCGTCTGTTCTACTACGGCAAAGTTTCCGATAAGCAGGCTCAGACCATTCAAGAGGTCAAGGAGCTCAAACAGCAGCTCACCGATAAGCAGGCCGAGCAGGAAAAGAACGTCGCCACCACGCAAAAGAAGGTCGACGAGCTTAACGCCCAGCAGGCTGAAGCACAGAACGTCGTAAACTCTCTGGATTCACAGCTGCAGGCTGAGCTTGCCGCTGAGGCCGAGGCCAACGCCGCGCTGCAGGCCGGCATCAACGCCAGTACCGCCGAGAAGGCCACGGTGAGCAACGAGACTGCCGGTGCGACCGAGAACACCAACAACGGTGGCCAGACCAGCAATAACAACAACCAGGGCGGCAACACTCCGGCTCCTACGCCGGCACCTGCTCCGACACCGCAGCCCTCCACGCCTGCCCCGGCTCCGACGCCTTCTGCTCCGAGCCAGTCCGTCGATGGCGGTTCTGTTGTCTCGCGTGCATACAGCAAGCTTGGTTGCGCCTATTCCTGGGGCGGAATTGGCCCGAACAGTTTCGACTGCTCTGGTTTTGTTAGCTATTGCCTCACTGGTCGCTATTGCCGCCTGGGCACCACGGGCACCTTTATGGGCTGGACGCGTGTGTCCGATCCGCAGCCCGGTGACGTTGTGGTCAACTCGTACCACACCGGCATTTACATCGGTGGTGGTCAGATGATTCATGCTTCCGACTACAACACGGGTGTTATCATCAGCTCCGTTGCCGCCGGCATGAACAACAACTACATTTTCGTGCGCTACTAAGTATTCAGATAAAGCAAACGGATATGGACCTCGTGGCTTTGAGTCATGGGGTCCATTCTTTTGCCTTTAGTGCAGTCCGCTATCTAGTTTTGAATACTAGATAGCGGCCCAATCGGTCTGCAAGATGGCTATAATTGAATGGGAACGATTAGAAAGGACCCTCTATGAGCTGGGCACTTATCTCCGATTCAAGCTGCAACCTCCGCGATTGGCAACCGATCGCACCCCATACCACCTTTGCATTTGCTCCCCTCAAAATTCGAGTGGGGGAGCGTGAATTCGTCGATGACCTTTCGCTCGATGTTCATGAGCTCAACTGCGCTGTTCAGGCGGAGACGAATGCCTCTTCGAGCGCTTGTCCCAGCGTGGGGGAGTGGGCCGAGCTCTTCAAATTGGCAGACAAGACCATCTGCATGCCGATCTCTGAGGGCGTGTCGGGCAGCTACAACGCGGCAGCCACGGCTCGCGATATGGTTCTTGCAGAGGAGCCCGACCGACAGATTCATCTAGTCAATTCACGCGCAGCTGGCGGCAAAATGGACCTCATTTTCTTGCTGTTCGACCGCTATCTTGCAAGCAATCCGAATGTCTCATTCGAGGATGCTTGCGCATACTTCGATAGCCTTGAACAGAACAGCAAAATCCTCTTCAGTTTGTGCAATTACGAAAACCTCGCCAAAGCCGGACGTATCCCTAAGGCAGCCGGCGTCATTGCCAACAAGCTCAATATCCGCATTTTGGGCACGGCGAGTGAGGCCGGTAAAATCGAACTCGTCGGGCACACGCGTGGCGAAAAGAAGATGCTCAACAAGATCATCGATACCATGGAAGCCGAGGGTTTTGCCGGCGGCGAGGTCGTCATCGATCACGTTGAGAACGAAGCTGGAGCCCAGGCGCTTACTGACCGCATAGTCGAGCATTGGCCCGGCTCCAAAACCATCATCATGCCCTGTAACGGGCTAGATTCATACTATGCCGAAATGCATGGGCTCATTATCGGCTACGGCATGGGCGTGGCTTCGGGCAAATAAAGTCCAATCAAGCAAAAATACGGGCGGTACAAAGCGACAGATGGCTCTTTGTACCGCCCGTTTTATACGTCGGCTAGCTATTAAACCCGTTGAACTTGAGATAGCTCATCAAGTAAGCCTTCGAAACGAAGGACGATACCGCGCTACGCACAAGCAGCGACTCACGCGTTACCTGATGCGCCGTATCGGGCACGGGAGTCTGCTCGACGGAAAACGCCGCACGAATCGATGCCTCGAGCTGATCGACCACATAATCAAAGGCCGTCGGGGCATCGTAGCTCAAACGCTGAATGTTAAAGAGTGCCTGCACAGCAGCAATAGGTAGCACCTGCTTAAAGATGCAGATAGCGATCAGGCGGGCAATCTGCTCGCGGCCATATTGCTTTTTGACCGGAGCAGGCACTAGGCCGACCTTTACGTAGTTATTGATCATCGATGGCGTAATGATAGGCTGCTCAACGCAAATGAACAGCGGCTCCATCCACAGCGCAACATACTCAATAACCTGGTCGCGGTAGAGCGTCACATTGGGCAACTGGTCATAGCGCGGCAGACTCAACGTATTGAGTTTGCGCACGATATCGGACTGAATAAATGCATCGGGCAGCACAGTGGGCTGAATATCCTCAGGCTTAATGCTGACCGACGAATCAGACATCGGAATAACGTGTTTAACGTGGTTCATAAAGGTCCTCCGTTCATTTTCTATATTGTATTCTAGGTTATCTAGTTTTGCATACCATATAGCCTGCAAGAAAAATGGCGGGACAGTGCACTGATGCATCGTCCCGCCATTTAGTTAATAGATAACAACCTTACATAAGATATATTATCGTACTTATCCGCGGAGAAACGCGTATGCGCTAGTTGCTGCTATGGCTCCGTCAGAAACGGCGGTCACAACCTGGCGTAAGCGTTTGGAACGGATGTCGCCAGCAGCAAATAGACCTGGCGTGCGTGTCGCCATGGATTCATCAGTCAGAATGCCGCCATCAGGCGCCAGATCGACTAAATGCTCAACAAGCTCGGTATGGGGTTGCGTCCCGGTAAAGACAAAGATGCCAAACGAGCCGGGCTCAAATGACTCAGTATGAATTTTCCCGGATGCATTGTCCTTAAAGGCGATCGTCGTTGGCATCGCTTCACCAAAAAGTTCAACAATACTAGTTTGGTACCTAACTGTAATATTGTCCTTTTCGAGTACTTTCTGAACAACACCATCAGGTGCACGGAACTGATCGCGACGCAAGACGATGGTCACGCTGCTGGCGATTTCTGACAAGAACAGGGCTTCCTCACAGGCAGCATTGCCGCCGCCAATAACAAAAACCTGCTTGCCACGGAAGAACATGCCGTCACACGTCGCGCAATACGAAACGCCACGACCGCGATACGTATCCTCGCCAGCGAAACCAGCAGATCGCGGCGTGGCACCCATGCAAGCGATAACGCTCGAGGCCAGCGTATCGCCCATATCGTGATGCACCGTAAACAGCGCTGCATCGGCATCGTAATCGATACCCGTAACCATGCTCCATGCGACCTGTGCTCCCAGGCCCTCTGCATGCTGCTGAAAACGCTCGCCGAGTTCGGCGCCACTCAAGAGCGGAATGCCCGGATAGTTCTCGACCTCATTGGTTGTGGCAATCTGCCCTCCCGACATGCCCTGTTCAATCACGGTCGTCGTCAGGTTGGCACGCGCAGCGTAAATGGCGGCAGCATAGCCCGCGGGGCCTCCACCGATAATCGCAACATCAATCGGCTGATCGGTAGTCATGGAATATCCTCTCGTCGATACATTGACGTTCTTTGCGCTCATACCCAAATTTACGTGAACATGACACTCATGCACTACAATGATAAATCGCGTAACAAAGCTGAAGGGGAGTTATCGATGGATCAAACGCAGACGGGCAATAGCGCTCCCCTGCCCATGCAAGCCACTCCCCAACCGGAGCAAATGACCGTTTTACCTGCACAAAAACCCCTGGTAGCCATTGTGCACGCATCGGTTGGATCGGGCCACAAAGCCGCCGCCAACGCGATTGCGCAGGCATTTGACCTTATCCGCGGCACCAAGGGAATCCCTGAAGATGTTGAGATCGAAGTCTTGGATATCCTCGATTTTGGACGCATTAGGTTCGATGGTAATAAAACAGCAGCGTCGTTTACCGGCGCCACGCGTCCCATATATGACCTAACCTGGCGATATACGTTTACGGGACATCTGCTCTGGGGCGGCGGCACGGCATGGTCACGAATTATGTTCCCCGCCTTCAACGAATACGTCCGCACCCGCAGACCTATAGCCGTGGTCGCAACGCACATCACAGCAGCCAATGTTGCCGTGGGCGCCCGCGTCATCACGGGTATCGATTATCCGGTCATCTGCGTACCAACAGACTATGAAGTCGAAGGCTTTTGGCCTCACAAGGACACCGACCTATTCTGCGTAGCCAACGAGTTTATGGCCGAAACGCTGCGCCCGCGCAAGGTTCCCGAGTCAAAGATCCGCATAACGGGCATCCCCATCCGAGCCGGTTTCGATTCAGATTACAAACGCGAGGATGAGCTCAGCAAGTTCAATCTCCCCATAGACAAAACCGTCGTATTGGTGATGGCCGGCGCCAGCTTGCCCCAACCATACGTGCGTTTCCGCGCCGCGATGGACCACACGCTCCCCTTCTTACGTAGCTTTGAGGACATGCACTTTGTCTTTTTACCGGGCAAGGATAAGGAATACGCCACCCGACTCAAAACGCTCTTCGACGCCATGAAGCTCGAAAACGTCACGGTTCTGGACTACGTGGACGACATGGCGGCCCTCATGCACGGCTGCGACCTGGCAATCCTCAAATCGGGCGGACTCACCGTCACCGAGTGCCTGTGCGCTCATCTGCCGATGATCCTGCTGGGCAAATCATACGGTCAGGAAAAGGCCAACACCACGATGCTTACCGGCATGGGCGCCAGCATGCACGTCACCACCGCACGTGAACTCATCGTAACCCTACGTCACTTGCACGACCATCCCGAATCACTCAAAGCCCTACTCATCAACGGCGAAGTACTACGCCGCCCCCACGCAGCCGAAGACATAGCCATCGCCACCATGGAGCTCGTAGGCAAACCCCAAAAGCGCAAACGAGCCTTCTGCCGCTTCTACTGGGGCGAAAAACCCGCGCATATCCGCTAGCGTCTTAATGTTCGCTTGCCTGTGGGGGCCTATATATCATCCCGTGCTCAAACATTCTCGCTGCGCTGCGAAACTGCGCGCGGGACGATATATAGGCCCCCACAGGCAAGCTGCGTTTACGTACTAGCAGCTAAAGTAGATTCCCCTCCAGTCAAACCAACAAAGGCGAGACCGGAAAAGATAAATACAGTTAGCCCACGCGACAAAGAGACTATTCCTTTGTCGCGTGGGCTAACTAGAATGTAAATATTTTTTCAAGCATGTAGCCGCCCGCCCGCCTCTCTCACATATCGTTCCACGCGCAGTTTCGCAGCGAGCGAAGCGAAGCGAGAATGTTTGAGCATGGAATGATATGTGTGAGAGGCGGGCGGGAGGGATACGAGCGCCCCGCGAGAATGTTTGAGCACGGGATGATATGTGTGGAGCTCAGGCGAAAGCGGGATACGAGCGCCCCTAGGCGACGCCGCTGGAGCCAAAGCCTCCTTTGCCTCGGTCGGTTTCGTCTAGTTCTTCTACTTCTACGAGGTTGACCGTGGGGACTTCTTGGATGACGAGTTGGGCGATGCGGTCGCCTTTGTTGATTTGGATGTTGTTGGAGGGGTCCAGGTTGATGAGGATAACCTTGAGTTCCCCTCGGTAGTGGGCGTCGATGAGGCCCGGCGTATTGACTATAGACAGGCCCTGCTTGATGGCCAAGCCGCTGCGGGGCTGGACAAAGCCGGCGTAGCCGTCGGGCAGGGCGATGGCCAACCCGGTAGAGACCAGACGGCGTTCGAAGGGCTTCAGGACGCAGTCCTCGTTGGAGCGCAGATCCAAGCCGGCATCGGTGGGATGGGCGTATTTGGGAAGCTCGACGGTGGGGTCGAGACGCTTTATGTTGACGGTAATGTTGGACATGGAATCACCTTAGCTTGTCGAGCTCTTGCAGAAACTCATCGACGTCTTTGAAATCACGGTAGACCGAGGCAAAGCGGATGTACGCCACCTTGTCGATCTTGGCCAAGCGCTTGAGTACCATGTCACCCAACTCATGGGACGTAACGGCCGTCAGCGTGCGAGAGCGCAGCTCGACCTCGATGTCATCGATAATCTCATTGAGCTTCTTAGTGTCGATATCGCGCTTGATAGTGGCGCGCATCAAGCCGACGAGCAGCTTATTGCGATCGAACCGCTGCTTGGTTCCGTCCGACTTAATGACCTCGATTGGGTCTTCGCATCGTTCGAACGTTGTAAAGCGATAGTTACACGAGCAACATTCGCGGCGACGCTTAATGGTGTTATTTGACTCCTGCATACGGGAATCAACGACGCGGGTATGTGCCTTGCCGCATTTGGGACAGCGCATGGTACCTCCTCTTAAACGATAACAAGGGTACCATGCGCAGCGCGATAATGATTACGAACGAGCAGGAACCTTAAGATGCGCACCGGCGGCGAGCGAACCATGCTCCAGATGATTGACGTTACGGATCATGTCGGAAGTCTCTTGCGTGGAAAGGCCTTCGATTGGATATTCCTCGGCAAGCGACCAAAGAGAATCACCAGGCTGAACGCGAATGGTCTCGTAGGTAACGTTGGAAACGGACTCGGCATACGCGGCGTGACGAGCGCAAAAGACCGACGTAGCGAGGACAAAAAAGAGCGTGAGCGCAACGGCGACGGCAACGATCGTCGAGACCTTCAGGGCAGCGGGAGTCGGCGCGGCAACAGCATACTGAGTGCGAGCAGACTTTACGGGCAAAGGCTGATAACCGGAACGTCCACCCTTGACAACAGTAAAAGCGGGCGCGGCAGGCGTCTCGAGCTTAAGGGCGAGGTTTCCCTGGACCATATTCGTTGCGTTCATCATGTTCTCCTCTCGCGTGTTTTGCTGAGAACAGTTTTATCAAGCCGCGCGGACAAAAATGTCTAGCGCGAGAACGAATGTTCGGTTATTATTATCTTCGAACAGTTGTTCCTGTCAAGCAAAATTCGAACATTTGTTTGACATGGGTAGAGAGGATGCCCTGATGGCTCGCAAAATTACCAAGCGTCAGCAGCAAATTTACGACTTCATCAAGGAATATCAGCAGGAGAAGGGTTATCCGCCTAGCGTGCGCGAGATGGCTTCTGCCGTGGGCCTTTCCTCCCCCAGCACCGTGCACGCCCATCTATCTGCTCTGGAGGCGCGCGGGCTACTCAAGCGCGATGCCACCAAACCGCGCGCCCTGGAACTCTTTAACGAGGACGGTTCCTCGGTCTCAATTTCTAAATCTGACGAGCCCACCGCACCTCGCGGAACGGTCTCGCTACCGCTCGTTGGTCGCGTCGCGGCTGGGATTCCCATTCTGGCCGAGCAGAATATCGAAGACACTTTTACTATCCCAACCGAAATCGCCACCGATCAGGGTTCCTTTATCCTTGAGGTGCATGGGAGCTCAATGATCAATGTCGGCATCTTCAATGGCGATTACATCATCGTCCGTGAACAAAAGAGTGCCATGAACGGCGAAATTGTCGTGGCCATGATTGATGGTTCAGCGACCGTCAAGACGTTCTACAAGGAGCAGGGACGCGTACGCCTGCAGCCCGAGAATGACACCATGGAGCCTATCTATACAACGAATCCCGTTATCTTGGGCAAAGTCGTCGGCTTGATGCGACGTTTCTCGTAATGCAAAAACGCATCACCATCTTTGATACCGTCCGCGGGTTTACGATGATTTCAATGGCAGGTTTTCACGCTTGTTACGATCTCGCTTACCTGTACGGTTGGGATATGCCCTGGTTTACACAGACTGTCTTTCAAGACATCTGGCGTGCCAGCATCAGCTGGGTATTCTTGTTTATCGCGGGTTGGATGTGCACCCTCTCACGCAACAATGCTAAACGAGCGGCCAAATACGCTGCCGCAGCTTTGGTCGTCTGGATTGCAACAACGCTCGTATCGGTCGACGATTCAGTGAACTTTGGCATCATTTATTGCATGGCAGCGTGTACCGCTGTGGCAGCCGTAGCACGACCGATGCTTAAGAAAGCGCCTAGTACGTGGGGCATTGGGGTATGCCTCGCTCTCTTCGCAGCGACATGGGGCATCCCGAAATCGACCTATTCATTTCCCTATTTGGCGTGGCTAGGATTTCCCGGCCCCTGGTTCGTTTCAGGCGACTATTATCCAATCATCCCGTTCATATTCATGTACCTCACAGGATACTTTGCTGCACGTACCGCTCAAAGATGTGAACATCCCGCCCCAAGCTGGGCCTACGCCAATCCCGTCCCGGCGCTCGCCAGTCTTGGACGTCACGCACTCCCCTTTTATCTACTGCATCAGCCCATTATTCTGGGCTTTTTGGAGCTCGTCTACTCGGTGCGATAACGCTCGAGCCGCGGCGCGATACGAGCCGGCAGTTTCGCCACAATACGAACGCCATCCTCAAGATATTCCTCGTGCAAAAGGGTTCCCTGCTCATGCACCAGCGTGATGAGGGCGCCCTCGCGATACGGGATATCAGCAGAGAGCAACACATCGGTAGCAGCCGCCTCACGAGCAATACGGTCGACGAGATCGTCGAGTCCCTCGCCCGTCTGGGCCGAGAACAGCACGGCCTCGGGATAGCGACGCCGGAAGCTCAGTCGATCAACGCTATCGAGAAGATCGATTTTATTGAATACGGTCAGCGTTAAACGCTCTCCAGCGCCGATCTCATCAAGCACGCGGTCGACAGCCTCCAGCTGTCGCTCATAGTCCTCGTCAGACGCATCTACGACTTTGAGAATTAGATCGGCACCCAACACCTCGGACAGCGTCGATTTAAAGGCATCGACGAGACCATGCGGTAGCTTTTGAATAAAGCCGACGGTATCGGTAATCGTCATGCCGCGACCGCCGGGCAGGCGATACGAACGCGTCGTCGGGTCGAGCGTAGCAAACAGCTTGTCCTGCGAAAGTACCGTAGAGCCGGTCAGGCGATTGAGCAACGTCGATTTACCGGCATTGGTATAGCCGGCTAACGCGACGCGAAACGCCGGTGACTCAATGCGGCTCTTGGACTGGACATCGCGACGCTGTTCAACCTGCTTAAGCTCACGACGAAGCGCGGCAATCTTATTGCGAATCAAGCGACGGTCAACCTCGAGTTGGCTTTCACCCTGGCCAAAGCGCGAACCGATGCCGCCGCGCGTCTGCTCCTTGGCAAGATGGCTCCACATACCGCGCAGACGAGGCAACAGATATTGAAGCTGCGCCAGCTGTACCTGTAGGCGTCCCTCACGCGTCTGAGCATGCAGGCCAAAGATATCCAGGATCAGTGCTGTACGATCGATAATCTTTACCGGCTCGCCCACGGCTTTCTCCAAATAGGATTGCTGCGAGGGCGATAAATCGTCGTCGAAGATAACAACATCGACATCCATACGATGCACGAGCCCGCAAAGCTCCTCAACCTTACCGGAGCCGATAAACGATTTTGGATACGGCTTAACCAGACGTTGTGACAAACGCGCCACGCACTGGGCGCCAGCCGTATGGGCCAGGCGCTCAAGCTCGTCAAGCGAACGATCGAGCGGCCACGCATTGTCGCGCCACTCAACACCAACTAATATGGCACGCTCGCGCTCGGGTGCCGTGGGAACAAGGGGGAAACGGTCCATTAGGCAGCCTCAATACGATGCAGGATATCCTCAACGACCTCATCGACCGTAAATTCATCCATATCAAACCACACGATACGGTCATCGCGTTTAAACCACGAAAGCTGACGTTTGGCATAGCGACACGAACGCATCTTAATGAGTTCGCGAGCCTCATCAATAGAAATCACGCCATTGAAAGCATCAATGATCTCTTTATAGCCAATTGCCTGCATCGAAGTCAGGGCATCTCCCAGCCCCTGGTCCATAAGACCGCGAACCTCATCGACAAGACCCTGCTCAAACATCAGATCGACACGCAGGTTAATGCGCTCGTAGAGCACCTCGCGATTACGCGTCAGACCAAACCATAGAGCATGATAATGCTCGCGCGGAACACTAAACTGACTTTTTTGCTGTGCATAGGAAATACCATCATCATGCATCTCGAGCGCACGAATCACACGGCGCACATTATGGGGATGAATAACAGCAGCCGATTCTGGATCGCGCTCGGCAAGCAGGGCATGCAGTTCTTCCTCGCCAATACGCTCGGCAAGCTCCTGATAGCCCGCACGGCGATCGTCCTCAAGTTCACCCGAGGGAAAGTCCATCTCATCGAGGGCGGCCTTGAGATACAGCCCCGTACCCCCGCAAAACACCGGTAGGCGGCCCTCGCCAAGCAAGCGCTCAACATGCGCGCGAGCGTCAGCCTGATAAAGCGCAGCAGAATATGCCACACCCGGCTCTACAATGTCGACGAGACACAGCGGCGCCGTACACTCATTGGGCGTCATCTTTGCGGTACCGATGTCCATGCCGCGATAGATTTGCATCGCATCGCACGACAGCACTTCGGACGAAAGACGAGCGGCCAAACGGTCGGCAACATCACTCTTACCAACCGCCGTCGGACCGACGATCGCAACGGCGGAAAGACCTGCCCCGGAAGAAACCATTAGCGCGGCTCGCCCACAACGGAG
>CAUCCR010000039.1:0-13087 GCA_958441355.1 uncultured Collinsella sp.
GATAGCATCATCACGAGCACGCCGATAATCTGCGTGATGGAAGTGATGAGCTGCGTCACGGACTGATTGAGGCTTTGTCCCAGCGTGTCGACGTCGTTCGTGATGCGCGAGAGCACGTCGCCCTTGCTGTGGCCGTTGAAGTAGCTCATAGGGATGACGGTGATCTTCTGGGCGATCTCCTTGCGCATGCGGTAGCAGATCTTTTGCGTGACGCCGGTCATGAGCCAGCCCTGGATGAGGCTGCAGATAGAGCTCGCCAGGTACAGGCAGAGCAAAAAGCCGAGCGTCTTGGCGATCCAGTTAAAGTCGACATCGCCGGTACCGTTGACTTTGGCAACCAGGCCCTCAAACAGCTTGGTCGTAACCTGGCCGAGCACCTTGGGCCCCACAATGTTAAAGATGACCGAGCACACGGCAAAGGCGACGGCGGCAAACACGGCAATCTTGTGCTGGCCAATATAGCCGAGCAGCTGCCTCATGGTGCCTTTAAAGTCCTTGGCCTTTTCGCCGCGACGCATGCCGCCCATGCGGCCCATGGGTCCACGCTGACGGGTGGGCTTGGGAATTTGGGTCTTGGTCTCGTCTGCCATTAGCGCTCGCCTCCTTCCATAACGGCTGCAATTTCTTCTTGGGTAAGCCCCAGCTCCTCGGCGGAAAGCTGCGACTGTGCGATTTCCAGGTACGCCGGGCAGCTGCGCAGTAGCTCCTTGTGCGTGCCGGTGCCCACTACGTGACCGTCGTCGAGTACGATGATCTGGTCGGCGTGCATGATGGTCGCGATGCGTTGTGCCACGACCACGAGTGCGGCGTCAGTGACGTTTTTGGCCAGCTCCTCGCGCAGGCGCGCGTCGGTCTTGTAGTCAAGCGCACTAAACGAGTCATCAAACACCACGACCTCGGGCTTTTTGGCCAGGGCGCGGGCGATGGCCAGGCGCTGGCGCTGACCGCCCGAGACATTGGAGCCGCCCTGGCTGATGGGGGAGTCGTAGCCGCCCTCGCGCTCGGCGATAAAGTCCTCGGCCTGGGCGATGCGTGCCGCCCGGTACATGTCCTCGTCGCTCACCATGTCGCCGGCAAACTTAAGGTTGCTCTCGACGGTGCCCGAGAACAGGCGTCCCTGCTGCGGGATATAGCCAATGCGGCGGCGTAGCTCGGAAAGGGTCATATCGCGCACATCGATGCCGTCGAGCGAAATGCTGCCGCCCGTGACGTCGTACAGGCGCGGAATCAGCTGCACAAGTGTGGACTTGCCCGAGCCCGTGGAACCAATGATGCCGAGCATCTGACCGGCGTGCGTGGTGAAGTTCACGCCGCTGATGACATCGGCGCGGGCGTCGGGATACTGGAAGCTCACGTCGCGGAAGGTGAGCTCACCGCGCGGCGCGCTGGCCGCGGGCAGTTTGGGCGAGACGGGGTCGTTGATGCTGGTGGGGCAAGTGATGACCTCTTCCACGCGCTCGGCTGCGACCTCGGCGCGGGGCAGGATGACCGAAACCATGGTGAGGATCATAAACGCCATGACGATCTGCATGGTGTAGGAGATGAACGCCATCATGTTGCCGACCTGCATCACGCCGTCGGACACGCCCTGCGCGCCAAACCAGACGATAAGCACGGTGATGCAGTTCATGACGAGCATCATGAGCGGCATCATAAAGCTCATGGCGCGGTTGGTGTAGAGCTGCGTGGTCATCAGGTCGAGCGAAGCCTTGTCAAAACGCTCGAGCTCATGCTCCTCGCGGTTGAACGAGCGGATGGGCATAAGGCCGTCGAGCAGCTCGCGGGCGGTAAGGTTCACGCGGTCCACAAAGCTCTGCATTTTCTTGAACTTGGGCATGGTGAGGCCCATGAGCACGCCGACGACGGCCGAGACCGCGATGATGGCCACGGCGATGGTCCACTCCAGGCCGGTATGGTTGGCCAGGACGCGCATGACGGCGACGATGCCCATGACGGGGGCCATCAGACACATGCGGATAAACAGAGTTGCGGCCATCTGGATTTGCTGAATGTCGTTGGTGCAGCGGGTGATGAGCGAGGCCTGGCTAAACTTGCCCACCTCGGCCGGCGAGAAGTGCATAACCTTGTTGAAGGTCTCGCGGCGCAGGTCGCGGGCGATGGAGCAGGCGGTGCGCGAAGCCACGGCACCGGTCAGGATGGTGGCGACGAGCGACACCAGACACAGGCCAAACATCGTGGTCGCCATGCGGCTCAGGTAGGCGTTTTGCACGTCGGCGGGGTCGATGCCCTGTGCCTTGTACTCGTCCTGTACATAGCTCACGGCGCGCTGGGTGACGATGGAGCCCGACATGGAGCCCATTTTGTCTGCCATATCGTTGGCGCCCTCGACGAGCTTGCCCTGATCGATTAGGCCGCCTTCAACGCCCAGGCGCAGGGTCTTCATGGTGATCTTGCCGCCGTCGGCGTCGATCTGCTTTTGCATGCTCTGCGCGGCTGCGGCCTTCTGCTGCATCTCGGCGAGCTGCTCGGGCGTCATGGCAGCCATCTGCTCGGGGGTGGGCATGGCCTGGGCAGCGCCGCCATCGCTTGCCTCGGTGGATGTGCCGGTCATGTCGCCCATGGAGTCGGCGTCGATGCCTTGGTTGAGCGAAAGGACGACGGTCTCGGGCAGGCTCATAATGTCGGCGAGCTTGCTGCCATCGGCACGCTCTTCCTCGGTGCCCTTGTACGTTCGAATGCCGTTATTGTCCGCCTTGCTAAACACGGCCTCCACAGCTTTGGCGTCCTTGGCGCTCATAAAGAGTTCGAGGTCGTCGAGCGATTCGGCGCGGATGGTGTCGGGTACGGGCGAGGCGATACCGCCTTGCTGTACGCCCACGTCGACGATGTCGCTCATGTAGGTAGGCAGCGCCAGATCGGCGTTGCAGCTGATTACGATAAGTACGATAGCTGTGAACAGTGCCGGGACATGCTTTTTAAAGAGCTTGAGAATCCTCACTCGGCATCCCTCCTTTCTTGATTGCGGTCGATAATTTCGTTGGCACGTCTAAGAAGGCGCACCATCTCTTGGGTATCTGTTTCGCCGAGTTGCTCGAGGAAAGCCGTGGTGCGGTCCTCGAATTCCCGACGTTTGATTTCGAGGTCCTGGAATCCCTTGTCGGTCACTGTGACGTGTACGCGACGACGGTCGGTTTTTGAGTGCTCGCGCTCAACCCAGCCCTTGGCCTCGAGGGCGCGCAGAATATTGGCGATGCGGGCGCTCGAGACCCAGGCGCGATCAGCGAGTTCGCTCGGCGTGAGCGAACCGCCAGCGAGTATGAGGGCGCGCATGACGGCCATCTCGCCACCGAGGGCTTTGTCCGCAAAGCGCGAAATGCGCTGATGCATGCTGCCAAACTCGGTAAGGAGCTGACGCCCAAGTTCACGGAAATCGGTATCTTCCACCGAAAACTCCTAACACTAGAAACTATTTTCGGTGAAAGATGATACCCCCATACGCGGGCCTCATACAGTGGGCAATATTAAGAGCTCATTAAGACTTAAAATCATTCAATTGATGAAGCGTTTCAAATAACTATTATGCACGCGGTTAGGCGAGGGGTTGTCACCACCATGACGACTGGGACTCATATAATCGCCACGTGCGATGCTCCAACTTCCCGCAAGGAGACACCTTACATAAAGGGGGATGGAGTCATGGCATTTGACTTCACGGGTAAAACCGCGATCGTTACCGGTGGCACTCAGGGCATTGGCCTCGAGATCGCCAAGGGTATCGTTGCGGGCGGCGGACACGTCGCGCTCATCGCAAGGAACGCTGCTAAGGGCGAGGCCGCTGTGGCCGAGCTTGGCGAGGGCAACAAGTTCTATCAGCTCGATGTCGCCGATGCGCCCGAGGCGCGCGAGACCGTCGAGCAGATTTTTACGGACCTGCCGCAAACCAACATCCTGATCAACTGCGCTGGCGTCATCAGCACCAAGAAGTTCGACGAGATCGATGACACCGAGTGGCGCCGCACCATCGACATCAACCTCAACGGTACCTTTACCATGATGAACGCCGTCTACCCGCACTTTAAGGCGGCCCATGCCGGCACTATCGTCAACGTGAGTTCCGTTGCGGGCAAGATCGGTGGCGGCCTGCTCGGCACCGCGGCTTACGCGAGCTCCAAAGCAGGCGTTAACGGTCTGACCAAGGCAGTCGCCAAGGAAGGCGGCAAGTTTGGCGTTCGCTGCAACGCCGTGTGCCCGTCGCTCACGTTGACCGATATGACCTCGATTCTCTCTGACGAGAACTCTCAGCGCATCATCAACGGTATTCCTCTGGGCCGCGCCGCCCAGGCCAGCGAGCCTGCGCAGATGGTGCTGTTCTTCGCTTCCGACCTCGCCAGCTTCGTGAACGGCGAGATTGGTGACTGCGACGGCGGCATCGTCCTGGACGGGTAATACCCCGCGGTGATCGTTTGGCGGCGACCCTGGCGACTCGGGGTTGTCGCCTTCTTTCTGACATAGGCGCGTGCGGCTACGATTCGCATGCATCCAAAGGAGATATATATGAGTGAATCGACTGCGGTGGAGGCGCCGGCGGCAAAGGAGCCGTTCTTTAAGATGTCCTCCATCCCGGGCGCCAATATCTTGGTGCCGCTTCTGTTGGGCTGCCTGCTCAACACGCTATTCCCCGACCTGTTTAAAACGCTCGGTAGCTTTACGCTTGGCATGACCCAGCAGGGTGCAGGCCCGCTCGTTGGCGCCTTTTTGCTCATCGTCGGTACGACGATTTCGTTTAAGAGTGCTCCTGCCGCCGCTGCACGCGGCGCCATCATCATCGCCGTCAAGCAGATCGTGGTCGTTGCCGTGTCGCTGCTCATCCTTTATGTGTTCAACGACAACCTGTTTGGCATCTCTGCCATGGTGATGCTGGCGGCTTGCACCGGCGCCAACAACGCTATGTACGCTGGTCTGATGGGCACCATGGGCAATGAGGCCGAGCGTGGCGCCGTCGCCATCACCACGCTGGTTGTCGGCCCTCCGGTCACGATGATCGTGCTCGGCGCTGCCGGTCAGGCTCCGATCGGCTGGTCGCTCGTGGGCGCCATCCTGCCGATCGTCGTCGGCATTATTCTGGGCAACCTCTTCCCGAGCTTTAAGAAGATGATGGCACCGGCACTTTCCGCCGTCATCGTGCTCGTCTTCTTTGCCATGGGCTCGACCATGACCTTTGGCCAGCTCATTAATGGCGGTCTCCCCGGTATTCTGCTCGGCGTGATCTGCTCGGTGGTCTTTGCAATTCCCGTCATTGCGGTCGATAAGCTCACGGGCGGTACGGGTGTCGCAGGTGCGGCCATTTCGAGCTGCGCCGGAGCCAATGTGGCCACGCCTGCTGCCATGGCAAGCGTCAACGAGGCCTTGTACGGCGGTGCGGTGCTCGCGACGGCTACGGCACAGGTTGCTGCCTGCGCAATCGTGACGGCTATTTTGACCCCGCTGGTCACCAGCTGGTGCTACAAGCATTTTGAGGGCCAGGGCAACGGCGATAGCAAGGCGGCGACCGACAAGGCCGCCTCAGCCGCCTAATGCCAAGCGGCAATCAAAGCTAAAAAACTAGCCATGCCACAGGGCGGCCATGGGAAGGAAATCCCGTGGCCGCCCTGCAGTTTCTGTAGGGTCTCTGGGACACTTTACCCTGCTAAAGCTGGCATAACAGCTAGAGCGAACGTCGTACAAAGGCAAGGAAAAATAACATACAAATCGGTGAACGGTAGTTGTTCGCGCTCGCATTTCCTGCGGGTTTGTAAAAAACGCCTTTATGATATAAAAAAAGAAACATATAACAGCCCAGATGGAGAGGGTCGCTATGTTATCCTTCTCAGACGGGTGAAATCTTGGGTTTTGGGTTGTAGTTCCAAGGTGGACAAACGTTTTTCCCTGCACCGACGTGTGGTGAAGAACGGAAGAAGCCGGTAGTGCAAGCCGAACATTCAAGAATTCAATAAGCAGCGGTGTGAGAGAGCGCCGCATTACACGTAACTAGGAGCGTGGTTACACAATGCAGGAGGCATGGGAAGGCTTCAAGGAAGGCATCTGGACGGGAGAAGTTGACGTCCGAGACTTCATCCAGAAGAACTACACCCCCTACGAGGGCGACGAGTCGTTCCTCGTCGGTCCGACCGAGCGTACCAAGGAGCTGTGGGGCGAGGTTCTCGACCTGCTGCTTAAGGAGCGCGAGCAGGGTGGTGTCCTCGATATGGACACCAAGATCGTCACGGGTATCGTGAGCCACCCCGCTGGCTACATCGATAACGCCCACCGCGAGAAGGAGACCATCGTCGGCCTCCAGACCGACAAGCCGCTCAAGCGCGCGCTGCACGTCAACGGCGGTATCCGCATCGCTTGCCAGGCTGCCAGCCAGCACGGCTATAAGGTCGACGAGAACGTTGTCGAGCGCTACACCTTCGAGCGTAAGACCCACAACGCTGGCGTCTTCGATGTTTACACCCCCGAGATGCGTGCTTGCCGCTCGGCTCACATCATCACCGGTCTGCCCGATGGCTATGGCCGCGGCCGCATCATCGGCGACTACCGTCGTGTCGCCCTGTACGGCGTCGACTACCTGATCAAGGACAAGGAGGCCCAGAAGGCTTCCACCCCGACGGTCATGACCGCCGACAACATCCGCGATCGTGAGGAGCTGCAGGAGCAGATCCGCGCCCTCGGCGAGCTCAAGATGATGGCCGAGACCTATGGTTTCGACATTTCCAACCCTGCCACCAACACGCAGGAGGCCATCCAGTGGATGTACTTCGCCTACCTTGCTGCCGTCAAGGAGCAGAACGGCGCTGCCATGTCCATCGGCCGCACCTCTACGTTCATCGACATCTACGCTGAGCGCGACCTTGCCAACGGTACCTTCACCGAGGAGCAGATCCAGGAGTTCGTGGATCACTTCATCATGAAGCTCCGCATGGTCAAGTTTGCCCGTACCCCCGAGTACCAGGCCCTGTTCACCGGCGATCCGCAGTGGGTCACCGAGTCCATCGGCGGCATGGGTGTTGACGGCCGTACGCTCGTTACCAAGATGAGCTACCGCTACCTGCACACGCTCGAGAACATGGGCACCAGCCCCGAGCCCAACATGACCGTTCTGTGGTCGACCCGTCTGCCCGAGAACTTCAAGAAGTTCTGCGCCAAGACTTCTGTCGCCAGCTCCTCGATCCAGTACGAGAACGACGACCTCATGCGCGTTTACCACGGCGACGACTACGGCATCGCCTGCTGCGTGTCCTCCATGCGCATCGGCAAGGAGATGCAGTTCTTCGGCGCCCGCGCCAACCTGGCCAAGTGCCTGCTGTACGCACTCAACGGCGGTGTTGACGAGGTCTCCAAGAAGCAGGTCGGCCCCAAGTATCGCGCCGTCGAGGGCGATACGCTCGATTACGATGACGTTGTGGCCAAGTACAACGACATGATGAAGTGGCTCGCTGGCGTGTACGTCAACTCGCTGAACATCATTCACTACATGCACGACAAGTACTGCTACGAGCGCATCCAGATGGCTCTGCACGACAAGCACGTGCACCGCTGGTTCGCTACGGGCATCGCTGGCCTTTCCGTCGTGGCTGACTCCCTGTCCGCCATCAAGTACGCCAAGGTCCACCCCGTCCGTGACGAGAACGGCATCATCGTCGACTTCGAGACCGAGGGCGAGTTCCCCAAGTACGGCAACGACGACGACCGCGTCGACCAGATCGCTCACGACGTTGTGCACCAGTTCATGGAGTACATCCGCATGAACGACACCTACCGCAACTCCGTGCCCACGACCTCGGTTCTGACCATTACCTCCAACGTCGTGTACGGTAAGAAGACCGGCTCCACGCCCGACGGCCGCAAGGCTGGCCAGCCGTTCGCCCCGGGTGCTAACCCCATGCACAAGCGCGATAGCCACGGCGCCATCGCTTCGCTGTCTTCGGTTTCCAAGCTCCCGTTCCGCGATGCTCAGGACGGCATCTCCAACACCTTCTCCATCATCCCGAGTGCGCTCGGCAAGGAGGACCAGGTGTTCTTTGGCGATATCGACCTTGATCAGCTGGGCGAGTAACTATTGTTAGTGCTATACTAACAATAACGATTACTGATTAGTGCGCCGGTTTCGGCCGGCGCCTATTAATCGAAGGAGACACATTATGAAGGTTTCTGAAGTTTCCGAGACCCAGGCCGATAACCTGGTCCACATGCTCGACGCTTACGCCGAGAAGGGTGGCCACCACCTGAACATCAACGTCTTCAACCGTGAGACGCTGCTCGACGCTCAGGCTCACCCCGAGAAGTACCCGCAGCTGACCATCCGCGTTTCCGGCTATGCCGTGAACTTCCACACGCTCACCAAGGAGCAGCAGGACGAGGTCATTGCGCGTACCTTCCACGACAAGTTCTAAAGGGTTCAACTCCTGTAGGATTACTGGGGCCGGTTTTGTGTTATTTCCCAAAACGTCCTCGGACATGCAAAGAGGCTCTGCTGCGCGCGTTGCGCGGCGGAGCCTCTTTGCGTCCTGCGGGATGTTTTGGGAAATAACCCAAAACCGGCCATGTGGGGTCCTTTGGAGTCACCCTTTAGGCGGAACTCTCCTAATTATTTGGATGAGTCGTTTACTTACTTGTGCTGTTACCGTCTTCCCGCTGTTGTTGGGGTATGCTTTGTTCGTATGTAAACGTATGACATGTTGATGGGGGAGGGTGCTATGGCTCGCGAGAGTGCTCGTTCTAAGGATACGGCTAAGCCTGGCATCAAGGAAGTTGCAGCGGTGGCGGGGGTTTCGCCTACTACGGTATCTCGCGTGCTTAATAATCGCGGCTATATTAGCCAAGAGACCCGCGATAAGGTCCATGCCGCGATGAAGCGCATCAACTATACGCCCAACGATATCGCCCGTGCCATGCTCAACGGTCGCCTGAATCTTATCGGTATGATCGTCCCCTATGTCAGCAGTCCGTTTCATGCCCAAGTGGTTCAAGTCATTGAGCATACCCTGGCCGAAAACGGTTTTAAGATGCTGCTGTGCAATAGCGCCAATCGACCCGAGCTTGAGCGCTCTTATATCGACATGCTTCGACGCAATATGGTTGATGGCGTCATCGTCAACTCGCTTAATATCGGTGCCGAGGCGTATGCCGAGATGGGCTTGAGTCTGGTTGGTATCGACTGCGACCTTGGCGAAGCCTCTGTTCAGATTGCGAGCGACAGCTATAGCATCGGCGAACTTGCCACGCGTCGCCTGATCGATGACGGATGTTCACGCATCCTGTGCCTGCGCAGCAATAGCCGCATGCGCATGCCTGCCAATAAGCGTACCGATGCCTACCTCGATGTTGTTGAGCAGGCCGGTTTGCCCGCGCTTGTCCGTGAGGTCGAGTTCGTTAAGCCCGACGACGAAAAGAGCGCGGTCGTTGCGAAGATCCTCGATGAGAACCCCGATATTGACGGCATCTTTGCGGGAGACGACACGATGGCGGCTATCTGTCTTAACGTGATGAAGCAGCGCGGCTTGAGCGCTCCGGGCGATATTAAGGTCGTGGGCGCGGATGGTGCCCGCCGCACTATGACGTTTATGCCTGACTTAACAACCGTACGCCAAGATATCGATCGCATCGGAGAGCTCGCGGCGCAATCCATCATTGCTCTTATTAACGGCGAAAAGCCCGAATCGAATATCAAGCTCCCCGTTGAACTCATTGAGGGTAAAACCGCGTAGTTCATCCCGTGCCAAAAGAATTCCTCAAACACCTCTGATGACCGTTCGCCGGCATATGTCAACCGTTTGCCGACGACTGGAACTGCGAAAAGACGTATTGGTGTGAAAACGTTTGACATATGAAAACGATTGACATATCTTGCAGTTGTACCGAGTTAGTATCTCGTGAGAAAGGAAGTCTCGGATGCACAAGGTGTATTACCAGCCTGAGGGAATTTGGGTAGGCGACATCATGCCGTACGGCGAGGACGGCACGTTCTATCTCTATCATCAGCGTGACACGCGAAACCCCGGACCTTTCGGAGAGCCGTTTGGCTGGGCACTCGCGACAACCAAGGACTTCGTCAATTACAAAGACTTTGGCGAGAGCCTTGAGCGTGGCGGCGACGAGGAAGTCGACCAGTATGTTTATGCCGGCACGGTGTTTAAGGTGGGCGACAAGTACCATGCGCTCTACACTGGTTGCAATCGCGATATGGTCAAGGCACGCTTGATGAAGCAGGTTCTTCTTCACGCAACGAGTGACGACGCCGTCAAGTGGGAGAAGAACATCGCCGAGACGCTGCTTCCGCCCCAGGAGGGTTACGATGACCGCAACTGGCGCGATCCCTTTGTGCTTTGGGATGAGGAGAACGAAGAGTACATGCTCATCCTCGGCACGCGTGTGGGCGAGGACAAGCGTCTGATGACCGGTCGTCTGGTCAAGTTCACCTCCAAGGACCTGGATACCTGGGAGTTCCAGGGCGACTGGTGGAACCCGGGCCTGTACACCATGTTTGAGATGCCTGATCTCTTTAAGATGGGCGACTGGTGGTACCTCGTCTTTTCCGAGTACAGCGACGGCAACAAGACCCGTTACCGCATGTCCAAGTCCATCAACGGTCCTTGGATTACCCCCGCTGACGACTCCTTCGACGGCCGCGCGTACTACGCCGCTCGCACCGCATTCGATGGCGAGCGTCGCGTTCTCTTTGGTTGGGTTCCTACGCGTGACGAGGGCGGCGACCCCAGCTCTTACCTATGGGGTGGCACCTTTATGCCCCTCGAGATCGTTCAGCGTGCCGACGGAACGCTCGGCACCAAGCTCCCCGACAGCATGCTTGGCGCCTTTGGCGAGGCTAAGGCAGTCGAGACCTTTGAGCTTTCCTGCGAGTCGGGCAAGGTCGAGCAGGTGCTCGCCGCGGATGCCGGCTCCACCTACTTGCTCGATGCCGACATTGAGCTCGGCGGTAACGCTGCCGGCTTCTCGGTCAAGTTCGCCGAGGACGCCGAGACCGGTCTTGCCTATGAGTTCCGCGCCAACCTGCGCGAGGGCAAGCTCGAGTTCACGCCGGCTCCCCAGTACCCGTGGTTCCAGGTCAACAACATGGGCCTCGAGCGTCCGTTGTTCTTTAAGGGCGAGGGCACTCACCATGTGCGTCTGGTCGTCGACGACGACATCGCGACCATCTTTGTCGATGATGTTGCGCTCAACGCTCGCTTCTGCAACAAGCAGGGCCAGGGTGTGGCGCTTACCGTCACCGACGGTGCGCTCAAGTGCGCAAACGCAACGATCGCGTCTCTGTAGCGGCAACGAACCGTTTTATGATTTAGAAAAGGAATGGAGAGGAACATGGACTACAAGGCAGTGTCCCAGCAAGTCGTCGACAACGTCGGCGGACTGGAGAACATCGAGGGCGCCACGCATTGCGTGACCCGTCTGCGTCTGGTGCTCAAGGATACGAGCAAATACAACAAGGCCGAGCTCGAGAACATCGATGGCGTCAAGGGCGTGCTGTACAACAGCGGCCAGCTCATGATCATCTTCGGTACCGGTACCGTCAACAAGGTTTACGATGAGTTTATGGCTCTGACGGGCGTTAAGGAGATCAGTGCTTCCGAGGTCAAGGGCGCTGAGGCGGACAAGAAGGGCAAGTTCTTCTCGGTCCTCAAGGTATTCTCGGACATCTTTATCCCCATCATTCCCGCCTTCGTCGGCGCTGCAATCATCATCGGCCTTAAGTCGCTGATCGTTGCCAACGGCCTCTTTGGCATGGAAGGCAGCCTCGCCGATCACAGCGAGTTCCTCAAGAACCTCGCAAGCTTCTTTGCCATTATCGCCACCACGTTTGACTACCTGCCTGTCCTGGTTATGTACAGCGCGGTCAAGCGTTTTGGCGGTAACCCGATCCTGGGCATCCTCGTCGGTATCGTCATGGTTCACCCGAGCCTTATGAACCGCAACACGTTCGTTATGGACCCGACGGGTGCTGAGTATTGGAACTTCGGTCCGCTATCCATTCCCATGGTTGCTTTCCAGGGCGGCGTATTCCCTGCAATCCTGACTGCCTGGTTTATGGCCAAGGTCGAAAAGATTGCCCAGAAGTACATCCCCGAGGTCGTTTCGTTCGTCTTTGTCCCGACCGTTACCCTGATTCTTGCTAACGTCGCCCTGTTCACCGTGTTCGGCCCGCTCGGCAACCTGATCGGTGACGTCCTCGCCGGCGTAATCGATATCCTGTACAACAGGATGGGCGTCTTTGGTGCCTTTGTCTTCGCCGCGTTCCTGCAGCCGCTCGTCGTTACCGGTACGCATCAGTTCATCCAGGGTATCGAGGCAAACCTTGTTGCCACGACTGGCTTCAACTACATCCAGGCCATCTGGTCGGTTTCCATCATCGCCCAGGGCGGCGGCGCCATCGGTATGTACCTCATTCACAAGAAGCACTCCAAAGAGCGCAACATCTGCATGTCGTCCTTTATCCCGACGCTGGTCGGAATCTCCGAGCCCGCTATCTTTGCTGCAAACATGCGCTATTCGATCATTCCGTTCATCTGCGCATGCATCGGTGCAGGCTGCGGCGGTGCCTTCGTCAAGCTCTTTGAGGTGCGCGCTATCGGTCAGGGTCTGACCGGCGTGCTTGGCCTGCTCATCGTCACGCCCGAGACCCTCGTGTGGTATGTGGCTGGCAATCTCATCGCCTTTATCGTGCCGATCGTCTTGATCTTTGCCTACAACAAGGCAAAGGGCGTGCCGACCACCGATGAAGAGGGCGCTGGCGCTGGCTTCGACGTTAGCTTCTAGTTGAGCCGTTCAGTGTAATCTGAGGATAAGTCCATTTGAGGAAGGGCGTTCGACTCGTGTGAGTCGAGCGTCCTTCCCCATAGACGAGAAAGTCAACGGCGATGTTTAATCAAAAAAATAAGGTGACACGCGCGGACTATGAGCAGTGGCGAGCTGGACAGGACGAGACGGCGGCTCGCATCGCGTCCGACCCCGATAGGCTCCTGTTCCATGTGGAGCCTGAGCTTGGCTGGCTCAACGACCCCAACGGTTTGGTGCAGATCGGTGATACGTATCACATCTATCACCAATACGATCCATTCGATGCTGCGCA
>CAUCCR010000040.1:0-13012 GCA_958441355.1 uncultured Collinsella sp.
GGTATTACGGACATTTTCATCGGGATGCCAACCCGGCCGAGCGCCATACCGTGCTCTACGACTGCATCGTTCGCCTGGGCGACGAGCTCCAGCCCTGGGATGTTGCGTAGGGGCGGGGTGGCTGGCTACTCGGCCGTTATGGTGATGTTCTCCCGGTGTGCGCGGACGACGTCCCAGCTAAAGTGCTCGACCAGTTGCTCGGCAGAGCGCGGTGTGGTGTCCGGCGCGATGCCCGTTTGCCCGGCGAGCCAGCCCAGCAGTGCCTCGGGCGTGCCAAAGCGGGCGCGTAGCTCGCCCAGGTCCAGATCACGGTCGCGCTTGGAAAGGCGGCGGCCGTCCGGCGACATGAGCAGCGGAATGTGTGCGTAGTGCGGCGTGGGAAGTCCCAGCAGATGCTGCAGGTAGATTTGGCGCGGCGTGGAGCCCAGCAGGTCGCATCCGCGCACGACCTCGGTGACGCCCATGACAGCATCGTCGACCACCACGGCTAGCTGATAGGCAAACACGCCGTCGCTGCGACGCACCAAAAAGTCGCCGCACTCGGTGGCGAGTGCTTCGCATTGGGCGCCGTACGTGCGGTCCACGAATTCGATCACGTCGCTCGCGAGGTCGTCGACGCTGGGCACGCGCAGGCGCGTGGCCGGAGCACGCAGGGCACTGCGGCGGGTGATTTCTTCAGCAGAAAGGCCTCTGCAGGCGCCGCGGTAGATGGGCGTGCCGTCGCTGGCATGCGGCGCGCTCGCGGCGTGGAGCTCGGCGCGCGTGCAAAAACAGGGATAGGTGAGGTCGGCGTCTTGCAGCTGGTGCAAGGCGCTCTCGTACAGGTCGAGACGATCGTGCTGGTAGTAGGGGCCTTCGTCCCACTCAAGCCCTAGCCAGGCTAGGTCGTCGATGAGCTGGGCGGCAAGTTCCGGGCGCTTACAGCGATCGTCCAGGTCCTCGATGCGCAACACAATGCTGCCGCCCTGGCTGCGGGCCGAAAGCCACGAGCACAGGCAGCTGAACACGTTGCCCAGGTGCATGCGGCCCGATGGCGACGGGGCAAAACGGCCCACGATGGGCGCGGGAGAGGGAGTCGTCGTTGGCGCGTCCGCGGTGGGCGTTGCTATGTTGCGTGCGTTGATATCCATGCGGACGAGTATAGCGCGGGGCGCGATGGGGAGGCGTCACTGTGGTCCGCAAGTTGTCGAGGCCCCGCATTGCGTATGGCGGGCCGCAGACTCGGTACTTTGATTCCTGTCCATCAACTTGGTACCTTAGACAACAGAAACCCCGGCAGCTCTTCGCAACTGCCGGGGTTTCCGCGGAAAAGGGGGACATGATCCTCGAGCGAACGGCAAAGGGGCAAACCGTTTTCGCTCAACTGCTTTATGCCCCTCGACTGGCGGCTCAATCAGCGCATGCCGCGCCCACACAAAGCCGCTACACCTGTGACGGAGCTGTGAAGTGGTATCTATTGCTGGCGCAGGCCATGCCAAAGGGTGCCCCTAATGACTAGTCATTTAAGAACGTCCCCAATGACTAGCTGCTGGCGGAGGGCGTGACTTTTGTCCCAATTGACGCCCCGCTTGCCTAGACGGTCGTGTCGCACGCTCGCAAACGTGGGACAATAACGCTGTTGGTACCACAGATAAAGGATGTGCTCATGAACACCCTCGCCGCCAAAGTCAGTCGGCAGCGCCACCTGTTTGCGCGATTCGCTTCCGTTTGTGCGTTCGTCGCGCTTTCGTTATTGCTGCTGCCTGTCGCCGCGCACGCCGACGGCTACTCCATGACCCAAACCTATATCGGTGTCACGGTTGAGGCCGATGGATCGCTGACCGTTGTCGAGGGACGCCAGTTTGATTTTGACGACGACATCAACGGCGTGTTTTGGGAGATCAATACGGGCTCCAACCAGCAGGGTGGCTCGGCGGGCGTCGACGTGCTGAGTGTCGAGGAAGAAGACACCGCGTTTAACAAAGTCGATAGCGCGAACAAGGGTGACTCTGGCGTCTACACGGTCGAGCAGACCGGTGACGGCGTAAGGATTAAGGTGTTCAGCCCTCACGAGAGCGGCGACAGCGCAATCTACTACGTGAGTTATTCCATGACCGGTGCGGTCATGAACTGGGCCGATACCGCCGAGCTCTATTGGAAGTTTGTGGGTGACGGCTGGTCTGCGGATTCTGACGATGTCGAGATGGAAGTGCGCTTCGCAAATGCCGCTGCCGGGACGGCGGCCGTCAAAGGCGATAACTTCCGCGCATGGGGCCATGGTCCGCTGACGGGCGACGTGTCGCTCGATGCGGACGAACCCATGGTCACCTATACCATTCCCTGCGTGCATCAGGGCGAATTCGCCGAGGCACGCATCGCCTTCCCTAGCGACTGGGTGCCGCAGCTTGCCGCCTCGGGCGAAGAACGCATGTCAACGATCATGAGCGAAGAGAAGGAATGGGCCGACGAAGCTAACGCCCGCCGCGCTCACGCTCGCATGATTGCCAATGCACTTGCCGTGCTAAGTGTTGTCGCGGCGGTGGCTTTTACCGGCACAATCGTTGTGCTCAAGCTGCGCCGCCGCAAGCCCAAGCCGCTTTTCCAGGACGAATATTTCCGCGATGTGCCTTCGGCCGACCATCCCGCCGTGCTTTCGGCCCTCATGAGCTGGAACGAGGTGCCCGATCAGGCATATATCGCCACGCTCATGAAACTCACTGACGACCGTGTGATCAAGCTGGAGCAGGCGACCGTGGCTAAGGCCAAGAAGGGTCTGTTGGGGCGTGAAAAAGAAGAGCAGACGTATCGCGTGACGGTGAGTGATGCGGGCTGGAAGTCGGCCAAGGGCATTGACCGCATGGTGCTCAAGGTCTTCTTTGCCGGTGCTAAGCCCGACGAGAACGGCGATCGCTCGCGCACGTTTGACGAGCTGCAGCACTACGTCAAGCAGCACACTACGCCCGTGGGCGACAAGCTCGAGGACTATCAGAATACCGTTAAGGGCAAGCTGGCCGATAGCGAGTACGTTGCCTCGGACGGTATTGTCGCAATGGTATTTTGCCTGGTTCTTGGTATTCTGATCGCCTGTGTTCCCGCGGGATCCATCTTCTTTACCGACGGCGCACAGGCGAGCATTATCGCCGCGATTATCTCGGTGCCGATTGTGCTGGTGGGTATCGGCGTGGGCCTTACGTTCCGCCGCTTTACGCCGGAGGGCGCCGAGGTGGCGGCTCGCTGCAAGGCACTTAAGCATTGGCTCGAGGACTTCACTCGTCTAAAGGAAGCCGTCCCCGGCGATCTGGTGCTGTGGAACAAGCTGCTGGTGATGGGCGTGGCGCTGGGTGTTTCCAAGGAAGTGCTGCGACAGCTGGCCGAGGCCGTGCCTGCGGATCTGCGCAACAGCGACGATTTCTACGACAACTACCCCTGCTACTGGTGGTATTACCATCACTACGGCAACGAGTCTCCGCTCGATTCGTTCAACGATGTGTATCACGAGACCATCCGCGAGCTGGCTTCGAGTTCCGATAGCTCGAGCGGCGGCGGTGGTGGCGGCTTCTCGGGCGGCGGAGGCGGCGGCGTCGGCGGAGGCGGCGGCGGAACGTTCTAGCGGTCGTAAATTATGGGATGGGCTTTTCTCGACAGCCGTCGGGGAAAGCCCATCCCTTTTTATGCGCTACCTACGAAGACTGTCCCCAACGACTAGTCACTGGGGACGTTCCTAAATGACTAGGTATGGCTGCTGGGCCTAGGCTGTTAGGTCGAGTTCGTAGAGGAAGCTTTCGCGCGGCATGTCGTGACGGCGCTCTTCGCGGTTGGCGCGGTGCGTGGCCGTGCGCTTAAAGCCGTGCAGTTCGTAGAACTTCCACGAGCAGTTGGAGTCGGTGTACAGGTGCGCCCTCGTCGCCCCGCGCGAGGACAGGTACGAGACTGCGGCGTCGAGCAACACCGAGCCAACGCCCAGGCCATGGACGTCGCGATCTACGGCAAGCAGCGTGACCTCGTTGTCGTGTGGTAACGGGCTGCTTTCGAGCAGGCGGTTGTTGGTTCGGATGGTTGCGCGCACAAACGAGAGATACTCGGCGCAGGCATCGGGCTCCAGCTCGCGCATTTGCGATAGCAGTGCGCGTTCGGTATCCAGCCAATGTTCCTTAACGGTGGCGCCGGAGCTCTGTCCCGCACGCGCGAGCGCAATGCCGCGCGCCTGACCGTCGATTACGGCAACCTGCGAAAACGTCGAAGACGAAAGGCAATAGGCGAGGTCGCACGCGGCCTCGAGGCGGTTGTACTCATCGTTATCCGAATTGTTATGCCAAAGCTGCTGCAGAATCAACGCGATGGCGTCGAAGTCTTCGGTATCAAACGGTCGGTAGAGAACCCGCGAGACCATGGTGCCTCTTTCTTTTGCGGATGCATATCGAGCACAGTTCTACCACGCTATTGGCATCTAATTATGGTGCCCCTGTGTTCCATGAACTCACCGTGCCCGGTGCCGTGCCCATCCCCTCCGCTCGCAAACTTTTTCTGCATATGCGCCCGTTGCGGGGTGCATCGATGCGCTCGATGCGCTACATTGAATCAGTATTTTCAATGCCGCTGCGCGAGCGCTGCAGATCGACGTATCACCGGCTCACAGAGCACGGCGGCGTACCAGACAGGAGGACTGCATGGGATCTGATGTGAAGATCGCACGCGCGTTGATCTCGGTTACCGATAAGACGGGCGTCGTCGATTTCGCACGGACGCTGGTCGATGACTTTGGCGTCGAGATCATCTCTACGGGCGGCACGGCTCGTGCCATCGAGGACGCGGGCGTCCCCGTAACCCCCATCGAGGAGTTCACGGGCTATCCCGAGATGATGGACGGCCGCGTTAAGACCCTGCACCCCAAGGTTCACGGCGCGCTGCTGGCCCGCCGCGATTCCGAGCAGCACATGCAGGAGGCTGCTCAGCACGGCATTAAGCTGATCGACCTGGTCGTCGTCAACCTGTACGAGTTCGAGAAGACCGTCGCCAACCCCGAGGTCACCTTCGCGGACGCCATCGAGCACATCGACATCGGTGGCCCCTCCATGCTGCGCTCTGCCGCCAAGAACGCCGCGAGCGTTACCGTCATCTCCGACCCGGCCGACTATGATGCCGTCCTGGCCGAGATGCGCGAGACCGGTGGCTGCACCACGCTTTCCACCCGTCGTCGCCTGCAGGTGAAGGTCTACCAGACCACCGCCGCCTACGACACGGCTATCTCCCGTTGGCTTGCCGCCCAGGCAAGCGACGTGGCGGACACCTCTGCCAAGCTCGAGATCTCGCTGGAGAAGGTCGACGACCTGCGCTATGGCGAGAACCCGCAGCAAAAGGCCACGGTCTATCGCTTTGCCGAGGGCTGCGAGAATACCGCGAGCTCGCAGTTCCCGCTCGTGGGCTCCGAGCAGATCCAGGGCAAGCCGCTCAGCTACAACAACTATCTGGATGCCGACGCCGCTTGGAACCTGGTCCGCGAGTTCGACGAGCCGGCCTGCGTGATCCTCAAGCATCAGAACCCCTGCGGCTCCGCCGTGGCCGAGGACATCACGGCCGCCTACGACCGCGCCTTCGCCTGCGATCCCAAGAGCGCCTTCGGCGGCATCATCGCCTGCAACCGCGAGGTTCCCTATGAGCTGGTTGAGCACTTTGCCGATCAGAACAAGCAGTTCGTCGAGGTTATCATCGCTCCGAGCTACACTGCCGAGGCGCTCGAGCGCATGGCCAAGCGCCCCAACCTGCGCGTGCTGGCCACCGGCGGCGTGGACCACGGCGCCCAGGTGGAGCTGCGCTCCGTCGACGGCGGCATGCTGGTGCAGGAGGTCGACCACGTGACCGAGGATCCTGCGACCTTTACGTTCCCCACCGACCGCAAGCCCACCGACGCCGAGATGGCCGAGCTCGAGTTTGCCTGGAAGGTCTGCAAGGGCGTCAAGTCCAACGCCATCCTGGTCTCCAAGGGTAAGGCCGGCATTGGCATGGGCCCGGGTCAGCCCAACCGCGTTGACTCTGCACTGCTTGCCTGCGAGCGCGCCGAGGACTTCTGCGAGCGCGAGGGCGTGGAGAAGGGCGGCTTTGCCTGTGCAAGCGACGCGTTCTTCCCGTTCCGCGACAACGTCGACGTGCTTGCCGCGCACGGCGTGACCTGCATCATCCAGCCTGGCGGCTCCAAGCGCGACGACGAGAGCGTCCAGGCCTGCAACGAGCACGGCATTGCGATGGTCTTCACGGGGGCCCGCCACTTCCGCCACTAAGTAGGGAGGTGGCGCTGCGGCTTGCCCAGCCACCGCACCTTGCCGCTCATTCGTCGCTCGCGTACCCAAGTACGCGTCGCTCCTCTTTCACGGCAATCTGCGGCACCTGGGCAACCCTCGCCGACCTGTTAGGTTGACTGGGGAGGATGGGATGTTATCTCGTCCCTTGGACTAGCCTCGCTTCTAAAATAATCTCCGCAAAAGACGGTCGCTCCGTTTGGAGGGCCGTCTTTTTGGTATAAGAGGACGGAATGACTAACACGAAAGGTATGACCATGCCCCAGATTGATGATGCCGAGCTGTTTGGCAATGCCGAGGATCAGCGTGCGTACGAGGACTTTTGCGCCAATCAGGAGGCGGTCGAGAAGTTTACGCTCGACAAGCCCGCGCTTGTCTGCCGCTGGCGCATGTCCAACAAAAAGGTACCCATGCTCAACCGTCACATCCGCGCGCTGTCTGAGCGCCTGGTGCAGGGCGAGCCACTCACCCATAACATGCTCAGCTGGGCCAAACAGCACGTTGAGTGGTCGCTTGCCGAGGGCGATTACACCGCACGCGACGGCGTGCTCATGCTGGTGATCGACATCAACGGCAACGCCGCCATGACGGTGGGGGAGTACGAGCCGCTCGCCGATACGTCGGCCAAGGCGCTGCGTGCCCGTTCCGCAGAGGCCCGCTCCGAGGCCGACGAAACCGGCGTGGCGCCCGAGCTGCTCGCCGCCGTCAACAACGGCGAGCTCGCCTTTGTGGTGCCAGCGGACGAGTGTCTGTGTGGCACGGCGACGCTCATCGAGCAGCTGGCCCAGACCAAGGGAATCCCGGTCACGCGCGTAGACATTCCCGCGCAGCTCAAGGGTGCGCTGTTCCTAGTGAGCGACGAGCACGGCGTGGTCCCCGCGACCGAGACGAACGCCGCCGAGGCCGACGCCGCCACGGTCGCCTTCTTCGCCGAAGGCTACGAAAAGCTCCGTGCCCGCCGCTAAATGATTTTTCTGGGACGGGGATTAAAGAATCATTTTGGTCCCCGCCGCCGCTGCGAGTGCGAGGCGGACAAAACGCCCCCGCTCGCGAACAGTTCTGTCACCTTGGTACCGCGCGCGGTGCGCACCTGCAGTTTCGCAGCCATAATGGTGGCAAGACAACCAAGAGGGGAGCGAAATCCATGGCGCTGATTTATGTCGTTGAGGACGACGAGCCCATTCGTCGTGAGCTTGTCGACATCCTTGCCCGCGCCGGGTTTGAAATCGAGGCCTGCGAATCGTTTGAGCATGTCTCGCGCGATATTCTCGCCGCCGCGCCCGACCTGGTGCTGCTCGATCTCACACTCCCTGTCAAAGACGGCCAGCACATCTGCCATGAGGTCCGTCGCGAATCCGAGGTCCCCATCATCGTTCTCACGTCGCGCACGACCGAGATCGACGAGGTCATGGCCATGACGCTCGGCGCGGACGACTTTGTTCCCAAGCCCTATAGCGCGCGCGTGCTTGTGGCGCGCATCAACGCACTGCTGCGTCGCACCGCGGCGGCGGGCGAGCGCAGCACGCTCGTCCACAAGGGACTGGAGCTCGACCTCGCACGCTCCATGGTCACCAACACGCAAACGGGCACCAGCACCGAGCTCACCAAAAACGAGCTGCGTATCCTCTCGCTGCTTCTGAGCCGCGCGGGCAAGATCGTTTCGCGCTCGGCTATCATGCAGGACCTGTGGGACTCCGACGCCTTCGTGGACGACAATACGCTCACTGTCAACATCAACCGCCTGCGCACCACGCTCGAAAAAATCGGCATCAAGGGGTATTTGACTACGCATCGCGGCCAAGGCTATTCGGTCTAGGGGCCGGCTATGTCGTTTGGCAAGTTCTTTAAAGATGCGCTGCTTCCCGTCGCCGTGTGGACGTGCGGCGTGCTGCTGAGCTGCTTTGTGCTGACGGTCGCCGGTGCACCCGTTTCTATTGTGGTCGTGGCGGTCGGCGTGTCCTTTATCTTTGGTATGCTCGGCATCGTGATCGAGTACGCGCGCCGTCGTCGTTTTCTGCGCCAGCTGGAGCGTGCGGCAGAGGAGCTCGAGAGTCCCGCATGGGTGCAGGAGATGGTGCAATGTCCGACCTATGCCGAGGGCGAGCTCGAGTACGAGGTCTTGCGCCGGGTGGGCAAAGCTGCCTGCGACGAGGTTGCCGAAGGCCGGCGTCAGACCGATGACTATCGCGACTATATCGAAAGCTGGGTTCACGAGGCCAAGCTGCCCCTGGCGGCGGCCCATCTAATTTTGGAAAACCTGGACGGCAGCGAAGACGATCTGTCGCGTGTGGATGACCTGGGCCGTGAGCTGGCTCGTGTGGAGCGCTATATCGACCAGGCACTGTACTACGCGCGCTCGGAAGTCGTGGAGCGGGACTACCTGATTCGCCGCTGGAATCTCAAGACCTTGGTGACGGGCGCGATTAAGGCCAACGCGCGCGAGCTCATCGCGGCGCACGTGGCCCCAGTGTGCGAGAACCTCGACTTCGAGGTCTTTACCGACGAGAAGTGGCTTGAGTTTATTCTGGGCCAGCTCATCCAGAACAGCATTAAATACGCGCGCGAGGACGGCGCGAAGATCGTGTTTTCGGGCGCGTTGCTGGACGAGGGCCTGGCAAGTGAGCGCATTGAGCTCACTGTTGCCGATAACGGCTGCGGCGTGAGCGCGGCCGACCTGCCGCGCGTGTTCGAGAAGGGCTTTACCGGCGACAACGGCCGCACCACCAAGCGCGCAACGGGCATCGGCCTCTACCTGGTGGCGCGCCTGTGCTCCAAGATGGGCATTGACGTCACCGCGGCATCCGAGCCCGGCGAAGGCTTCGTCGTCACGTTTGCCTTCTCAACCAACAAGTTCCAATACTTTGAGTAGTCAGCCCGTATGGCGTAGCCGTTCAGGATCTTCCCATGTAAGAAGAAATCAGGCTTTTCAGCAGCTATATTCCTGAACGGGAACATTGCTAATGTAGTCAACACTATATTCCCGTACATGAACATAGTGCTACAGTTTTATACTAAGTTCACGGACAGGAATATAGCTGGAGGCGTCATGAGAACGGTGACAACGATTAAAAAGCTGGATGGGCGCATCAAGCTCAAACCGTCGGAAGTCGCTTTCTCGGAGCGCACGGTTTTCGATCCCGCCGAGATGGG
Organism: uncultured Collinsella sp.; assembly: GCA_958441355.1. Taxonomy (GTDB): domain Bacteria; phylum Actinomycetota; class Coriobacteriia; order Coriobacteriales; family Coriobacteriaceae; genus Collinsella. Next base: position 9,423 of record CAUCCR010000040.1, read on the forward strand.
GAAGGCCCTTAGGCTCAGAAGGCGTGAACTCGGCTTGACTCAACGTGACGTCGCGACTATGACGGGTCGCAGCCTTCGTGTGATTGGTGATATCGAACGGGGGCGGACAACGGTCGAAATTGGTGTCATTTTCGATTACGCCTCCATCGTGGATGTTGATTTTATTCTGAAGGTGAGGGGGAAGTAATGGATGGCACGCTGTTCGTTCACCGTGAGTTTAATGGGTCTTACCAGCCGGTTGGCATATTGGAGGAAAATGCGGGGTTTCCGATATTCACCTATAGCCCCAAATATCTCGAGAGCGGTGATGCGGCGCCGATTTCGATCTCGCTGCCGTTGTCGGCCGAGACATTTAGTCCGGACGCAACGGGTTCCTTTTTCTCCGGCATCATTCCGGAGGGGCAGCTCAACAGGGACCTTGAGAAAAGGGCGCGAGCGGAACGCGGAGATTACTTTAAGGTGCTCGATTTGGTCCGCGACGAACCTGTCGGCGCTCTGGTTTTGACGCGAGAGCCTTCGGCCGACGGTCTCGAAATGGGCTATGAAGAGATAGATGCGGAACAGCTAAGCGGACTGGCATACGCACCGGCGGAGATTGCTTTTGATTTAACGCTAGAGAGTCGAATCTCCCTTGCAGGTGCTCAGGCGAAGGTCGGTCTCTACCATACGGGTGATGACCCATGTGGTGGATGGTACCTGCCTCATGGAGCGGCCCCATCCACACACATTCTCAAGGCAGGGTCGAAAACGTTCCCGGGCGAGACAGTGTGCGAAGCGATGTGCGTGAGAGCCGCCTCTCTGATGGACCTATCGGCCGAAGAGTGCTTTCTTATCCGAGTTGAGGATGCCGAGCCAATTATCGCCGTGAAACGATTTGACCGAGTAACGCCTGATACCGGACGCTCGGTTGACGGATTGCCAATTCCATACCGTTTGCACCAGGAAGATGTTTGTCAGGCCAAGGGCATCTCGCGTGAGCTTAAATATGAGCCGACGGGCGTCAATTACCTGGGGCTTATCGTCGATGCGGTGCGAAGGGCGTCGACGAATCAAATGGAGGACAGGTTCCTTGTCGGCTATAACCAGCTGTTCGACTATGCCGTAGGTAACTGTGATAACCATCTAAAGAACTGGTCGCTCGTATGGGACGAAAGTTGGAAGCAGGTGAGGTTGGCGCCGCTCTATGACGTGCTGTCCACAACGGTTTACCCCAGTCTCGTTCGTGAGATGGGCGTCTCGTTTGGTGGGAGCCGCAAGATTGACGACGTAACGCGTGGGTCGGTGATGAGCCAAATGATTGAGGCGGGTTTGCCCGGGGGAATTGTCGCCGGAATGATTGCTGATACCTGCAATGAGGTTCCAGACGCGCTAAGAGACGCGGCGCGCGGTCTCAAAGAAGAGGGTTTTCCCGAGGCGGAGGTAATGTTCGAGAAGATCATTCCAGAAGTGCAAGCTCGTTTAAGCAGGATCGCCTTATAACAAAAACGTGCCGCCCAAACAAAACGTGCCGCCCCAAACGGGGCGGCACGCCATTTTTCTATCAGATAACTCGCTGAAGTACGGTGACGAAGGCGCAAGGCCGGGAGGGGTTATCTAAGCCGACATCCCGCAGCCGCGAAGCGGCGAGGACGTCGGCGTGATAACCCCGCAGGCCTTGCGCCGGCGGGAAGGAACCTATTTCACGACCAAGATGTCGCAGTCGGTGTTGCGCAGCAGGAACGTCGAAATTGAACCCAGGAGTGCATACTTGATCGAGGACAGGCCACGAGCGCCGCAGAGCACCAGGTCGGGCTTGACCACGTCGAGCATCTCGTCTTTGAGCGTCTCGCGAATGCGGCCGGCGCGAATCATGACCTCGACCTCGGGAATGTCGGGATTGGCCTTGGCCTCTTCGAGCTGCTTGGCGATGGAGTTCTTAAATGCCTCCTCTAGGCCGTTGACCAGATCGACCGGATAGGAACCGGCGCTCTCGAGTGCCGTGGAATCGATAACGTGGCCGATAATCAGCTTGGCGCCGTTGTTCGCGGCGACCTTGATGGCGCGTGCGAGCACAAAATCCTGCTGCTCAGTACCGTCGAGTGAAACAAATACCTTGGTGTAGCCCTCGTTCATGGTTTCCTCCTTGGTCTATCGCACGGGCGTGGGGCTCGTGCATCGGGCGGGCGCGGATGCGTGGCCGCTGGACACTTTATCTTGTTGCAGTTATACCCAAGGATTTGGGTTTGACCGCTCGCAATTCTGTGAACGGGCGAGTTTTTTGGTAAGGGTGGGCGCGGTCGCGGCCGAACGGTTGATAATGGGACATCGCCCGCAACCGTCCGCAGAACAATATCGGCGGGTGTCTAACGAGGGGGTCCCTTTGGATATCATTGAGCTTCTAAAATCTGCCTTCATGGGCCTGGTCGAGGGCATCACCGAATGGCTGCCTGTTTCGTCGACCGGTCACATGATCTTGGTGGACGAGTTCGTCAAGATGAACGTGAGCGAGACGTTCTGGAATATGTTCCTGGTCGTGATTCAGCTTGGCGCCATTTTGGCCGTCTGCGTCCTGTTCTTTTACGACCTCAACCCGTTTTCTCCCAGCAAAGGCAAGGAGGGTCGTCGCGACACCTGGGTGCTGTGGGGCAAGATTGTGCTCGGCTGCATTCCCGCCGCGGCGATCGGTCTGCCGCTTAACGACTGGATGGAGGAGCATTTCTACAATGCTCCCGTCGTGGCGCTGGCGCTCATTGTGTACGGCGTGCTGTTTATCGTGATCGAGAACTGGCGCGCGAACAAGCGCGACCAGGCCGCTCTTGCCGGTTCGTTTGGTTCGCGTGCCGTGGTGGCGGGCGGACGCCCCGCTGGTGCGCATTTTGCCACTCCCGCTGCGGCTGCCGCTTCAGACGATGACGATAACCTGGACTTTGGCTCCATCACTACGCTCGAGGATCTGAGCTGGAAGACCGCGCTGGGTATCGGTTGCTTCCAGGTGCTTTCGCTGATTCCGGGCACATCGCGCTCCGGCTCCACGATCATCGGCGGCCTGCTGCTGGGCTGCACGCGCTCGGTGGCGTCTAAGTTCACGTTCTTCCTGGCCATTCCCGTCATGTTTGGTGCGAGTGCGCTCAAGCTGGTCAAGTACTTTATTAAGGGCGGTACTTTCGGCACCAACGAGATCGCCATCTTGGGCGTGGGCTGCGTCGTCGCCTTTGTGGTGTCGCTCATTGCCATCAAGTGGCTTATGGGCTTCGTTCGTCGTCACGACTTCAAGTGCTTTGGCGTCTACCGCATCATTCTGGGCATCGTGGTGCTCGCGTACTTCTTTGTCCTGGAGCCGATGCTCGGCCTCTAACTTAGTCGACGCTGCGCGGCGGCCGGGGCGACAACTTGTCATTCAAAGGGGGCGGCATGACCAGAAGGTCTATGCCGCCCCCTTTTCATGCCAATTTGTTCGCCCCGGCCACCGCTCGCTGCTGCTGCCATGACATCGACGGTTTCGTGATTGTCAATTGGTTGGTGCAGACTAACCTGACCCCATTGCTCCAAATCCGCTGGGGCGGGCCCGACGGTGGCACGCGGAGTCGTGGTGTGATTTGCGTCGGTGTCCG
>CAUCCR010000041.1:0-12310 GCA_958441355.1 uncultured Collinsella sp.
CCATTCGCCATTCCAATCAGCAGCAAGCAGCTCAGAACGATTCTCCCCATCAACCACGGGCCAACCTCCTAGCAACAAAAAAGCGACTCCTCCCAAAAGAAGAGCCGCAACCAGCATATATCAGAAAGAACCGTTCCAACGCCAAATCGCCGCACCAGCCAAGTGGTGCAGGAGCGAAGCAACTGCAACCGGGATAGAACCCAACTGAGGTCCCGTTGTGCGGGAGCCCCGGGGAGGGCAAATATATAAGGTCGATCGCGAGTTCCACACGAGCCGGAGAGCGCTTAATGTGCTCTCCGTGCGAGTCAGGACTGTCCGAGCAGGCGACCTTATATATTTGCCCTCCCCGGGGCTCCTCGCCAGTCCCCCTCAGCTAGTTCTTCAGCGAGTTCAGCGGTGCCGGGAAGCGTCCGCCACGGTGGGCAAGCACGGTGCCGGCGTTGGGGTTCACCGGCATGATGGGCGCACGGCCGAACAGGCCGCCGTACTCGACGCAGTCGCCCACGCCCTTGCCGATGGCGGGGATCACGCGGACGGCCGTGGTCTTGTTGTTGATGACGCCGATGGCCATCTCGTCGGCGATGATGCCGGCGATGGTCTCGACTGGAGTGTCGCCGGGGATGGCGATCATGTCCAGGCCAACGGAGCACACGCAGGTCATGGCCTCGAGCTTCTCGAGCGAAAGCGCACCGGCCTCGACGGCGGCGATCATGCCGGCATCCTCGGACACGGGGATAAAGGCGCCGGAGAGACCGCCCACGCTGGAGCTGGCCATGACGCCGCCCTTCTTGACGGCATCGTTGAGCATGGCGAGCGCGCAGGTCGTGCCCGGGCCACCGCAAGTGCCCACGCCGATGATCTCGAGGATGCGCGCGACGGAGTCGCCGATGGCAGGCGTGGGAGCCAGCGACAGGTCGACAATGCCCTTCTCGACACCCAGGCGATGGGCGGCCTCGCGGCTCATGAGCTCGCCGGCGCGGGTGATCTTAAAGGCGGTCTGCTTAATCTTCTCGGCGACTTCCATCATCGATGCGGAATCGGGCAGTGTCTCCAGGGCTGCGGCCATAACGCCGGGGCCCGAGACGCCCACGTTGATGACGGCGTCGGCCTCGCCACCGCCGTGGACGGCGCCCGCCATAAACGGGGAGTCCTCGACCATGTTGGCAAAGCAGACAAACTTGGAAGCGCCGACGGAATCCTGGTCGGCCGTGAGTTTAGCGGCATCGATGATGGTCTGGGCGGCCATGAGCACGGCGTCCATGTTGATGCCGGCGCGCAGGCTGGCGACGTTGACGCTGGAGCAGACGCGGCTGGTAGTGGCGAGCGCCTGGGGGATGGACTGGATAACGCGGCGGTCGGCGTCGCCGATGCCCTTCTGGACGAGTGCGGAGAAGCCGCCCAGGTAATCGATGCCGAGCGTCTCGGCCGCGCGGTCGAGGGCATGCGCGATGGGGGTGAGGTCCTCATCCTTGCAGCACGCGGCGATCTGCGCCACCGGGGTGACGGAAACGCGCTTGTTGACGATGGGGATACCGTACTCGCGCTCGAGGTTCTCGGCGGTCTCGACCAGATGCTCAGCCGTGTGCGTCACGTGGTCGTAGATCTTCGTGCACATGCGGTCGAGGTTCTCGTCGCCGCAACCCATGAGCGAAACACCCATGGTGATGGTCCTGATGTCGAGGTTCTGTTCCTCAACCATGCCGCGGGTTTCCGCGATTTCTGCGGGCGTGATCGCCATCCTTGCGCTCCTATCTGCCAAAACGAGCATAGTCTTATCTATTCTAACGTGCCGCACGTGCCAAGTGGCGCGTGCGGCACGTTTTGGTGCTCGGTTGTTTCCGTTGTGTTACTGCCCAAAGACCTCTTCGGCGATGCGCGCGCTCTCGGCGGCGTCCTTGGCGTAGTAGTCAGCGCCGATCTGCTTGGCGTATTCGGGGGTGAGCACGGCGCCGCCCACGATAATCTTGACGCCCGGCACCTCGGCATGAAGCAGCTTGATGGTCTCTTCCATGGCGACGACGGTGGTAGTCATAAGCGCCGAGAGGCCGACGAGTTTGATGTCGCGCTCCTTGACGGTCTTGAGTACCTCCTGCGGATCGACGTCGCGGCCCAGGTCAAAGACGGTATAGCCGTAGTTATCGAGCAACATCTTGACGATGTTCTTGCCAATATCGTGGATGTCGCCCTTGACGGTGGCCACGCAGATCTTGCCCTTGTCGGCAATCTCGCCGGCGGGCATCAGGCGCTTGATGGTGTCGAAGCCCATGCGTGCGGCTTCGGCCGAGGCCATAAGCTGCGGCAAGAAGAACTTGCCCTGGTCAAAGAGGACGCCAACCTCGTCGAGGGCGGGGATAAAGTGATTGTTGATGAGGTCCATGGCGTCGTGGTCTGTCAGCAGGCGCTCGGTCTCGGCAGCGATCTCGCCTTTGCGGCCCGAGACGACCATTCGACGAATCGGGTCGTCGTTGCCGTCGGTGCCGGCGGTGCCAGCAGCGGGCACGGCATCACTCGATGCGGCCTGAGCTGCTGCCGGGTTTGCGGCGATCTTATACGGATCGGTCCAGCCGGCGTAGCGCTCGATGTATTCGGTCGAGCCCTCGTCCTCAACGCTCAGGACGCGATAGCTGTAGACGGTATCCATAAAGCGCTTGGAGCCCGGGTTCATGATGGGGGCGTCCAGGCCCGCGCCAAAGGCGGCGGCCAAAAAGACCGAGCCCAGCAGCGGGCGGGCGGGCAGGCCAAAGCTGATGTTCGATACGCCGAGCGCGCATTTGACGCCCAGACGCTCCTTGCACAGAGACATGGCGCGCAGGATCTGCTCGGCCTGGCGTTGATTGGTCGAGGCGGTCATGACCAGGCAGTCGATGAGGATGCGGTCCGGTCCGATGCCGTAGCGGGCAGCCTCGGCCACGATGCGCTCGGCGATGGCAAAGCGGGCCTCGGCGGTATCGGGGATGCCGCCTTCGTCGAGCGTAAGTCCGACAACGTTGGTGCCGTAGTGGGCGACCAGCGGAAAGATCTCATCCATGATCTGCTGCTTGCCATTGACCGAGTTGATGATGGGCTTGCCGGCGTAGCGGCGCACGGCGGCCTCGACGGCTGCGGGGTCGGTGGAGTCGATCTGCAGCGGCAGCAGCGTGGAGCCCTGGAGCTGTTCGGTCGCCTGCTGGATGATCTTGACCTCGTCGATCTCGGGCAGGCCCACGTTGACGTCCAGAATGTCGGCGCCCTGTTCCTGCTGGCTGATGCCCTGGCTCACAACGTAGTCCAGGTCGCCGTCGCGCAGGGCCTGCTGCAGGCGCTTTTTGCCGGTGGGGTTGATGCGCTCGCCGATGACGGCGATCTTGTGGCCGTCGCAGGGAAGGTCCACGACCGTTTGGGCGCTCGTGACCGACATGCTGGGCTTGCGGCGGCGCGGGCTGGGCGTGTGGTTGTCGATAAGCGTGCGCAAGGCCGCCATGTGCGCCGGCGTGGTGCCGCAGCAGCCGCCCACGACGCTCACGCCGTCGGCGATCATGCCGGCGACGGCCTCGGCGTATTCGGGGGCCTGGATATCAAAGACGGTGTTGCCGTCGTCGTCCACATGGGGGAGTCCTGCATTGGCCTGCACCATGATGGGCTTGTCGGTAACGGTGAGCATACGTGCGGCGAGTCCTCGAAGCTCGGCCGGTCCTTGGCTGCAGTTGATGCCCAAAACGTCGGCGCCGATGGCATCGAGCGTGATGGCGGCCACCTCGGGACTCGTGCCAAGGAAGGTGCGACCGTCTTCCTCAAAGGTCATGGTGGCAAAGACGGGCAGGTCGGAGTTCTCGCGGCAGGCGAGGACGGCCGCCTTGATCTCGGCCAGGTCGGTCATGGTCTCGATAATAAAGAGGTCCACGCCCGCATCGACGCCGGCGTGCACTTCCTCGGCAAAGAGGTCATAGGCCTCGTCGAAGCTCAGGGTACCCAGGGGGCGAAGCAGCGCGCCGATGGGGCCGATATCGCCGGCGACATAGCGGGCGCCGGCCTCGCGGGCACAGGCGACGGCCGCGGCAAAGACGTCTGCCACGGTGGCGGCACCGTCGAGCTTGTGGGCGTTGGCGCCAAAGGTGTTGGCGGTGATCACGTCGCAGCCAGCCTCGACGTACTGGCGCTGAATGCCGGTAATGACCTGGGGCTCCTCAAAGTTGAGCAGCTCGGGCAAGGCGCCAGCCTTCATGCCGGCCGCCTGCAACATGGTACCCATGCCGCCGTCGAACAGCAGGTGCCCCGTGCCCTCGATGGCCGCACGCAGGCGATCGTCCTTAATGCGCAGATCGTCGATTGTGCGCGTCTTGTACGTGGCACCGTTGCGACGTGCGGCATCAACGGGTGCCGCCAATGCAGTGCCGTCAGAATCATGAGTGATAAGCGGAGTAAACATCGAGGGCTCCTAATGGCTGGAATAGCAGGTGGTGTGGGCGGCGCGGAAGCGGCAGTGCTCGCGCATGCGGCAGATATTGCAGGTGGGGCGGCTCTGGGCGTCGTGGACTTCGCCGTCGAACAGACCAATTACCGCGGTCACGCTCTTGGTGGGCATGAGCAGGCTGGTGGGCGTGACGGTCAGGCCGATGAGCCGCGTGGCGTTGAGCGCATTGACAATCGAGCGCTGGGCCGAGAGCGGGCAGTCGCCATAGCCGGGACTAAAGCGCCAGTTGCCGGCGAGCCCATGAACGGCGGCGTCCGTCTTGACCTGCTGGTCCATTTGCTCAACGGCGGCTTCCACGTAAGCGGAGCACGCGGCGTCGAGCACGGCGCCCTCCAGGGGATGTTGGGCTCCCGTGGTGCGCAGACGACGCTCGGCGTCCATGCCGAGGGTGCATGCCATGAGCGCGGCAAAGCGGGCATCTTTGAGATGTCGATAGATATCGCGACCTCGCAGCTCAACGTTGGTGCCAACCAGACGGATGCTGGGCTCGCCCTGTTCGTCGACGCCCGTGGCATCGATGGCAAATACGCGGCGCACGCCACGGGGCTCAATGTCCAGTTCCAGACGTTCAACGACAAGCTCAATACGTCGTGACAGTTCGGGCTCAATCTGCTGGCCGCCGTAGCCCAGATACCGCAGCATCTCGGCACGGTCGACACGGGGATGGTGCGCGGCATCGACACGGTAAAGCGCCGGCGACGCAAGGTCGGCCGGCACTTCGACAGCGGTTGTATCGATGTGCGGTTTTTCCATTACCCCAGGCGCTCCATAATGGTCGCGGCGATCGCAGGACGGTTCATAGTGTACAGGTGCAGGCCGTCGGCGCCGTGCTCCTTGAGGTCGCAAAGCTGGCGGGCGGCATAATCTACACCGGCTGCCTGCAGGCTCTCGGGGTCGTTCTCGTACTTGGCGAGAATCTTGATGACGGGGGAGGGCAGCGACGCGCCGCACATAAAGACCATGCGGCTGATCTGCGACTTGCCCATAAACGGCATGATGCCCGCGGTAATGGGCACGGTGATACCGGCCTTGTCGGCAAGCTCACGGAAGCGATAGAAGCACTCGTTATCAAAGAAGAGCTGCGTCACAAAGAAGCTTGCGCCGGCGTCCTGCTTTTGCTTGAGGTATTCGACCGAGAGGTTGAGATCCTCACAGGCAATGTGGCCCTCGGGGTAGGCCGCGGCGCCCACGCAAAAGCCGGCGTCGATGAGCTCGGGGATGAGGTCGCGGGCGTAGGCGTAGTCCGAGGCGGGCTTGTCGTCCTCGGTCGCGCCGGCAGGGAGATCTCCACGCAGGGCCAGGATGTTTTCCACGCCGGCGGTGCGATACTCGTCGATCTTGGCGGCGATATCGGCGTGCGAGCGGCCCACGCAGGTAAGGTGTGCCACCGAGGGTGTATCGAATTCGCTTGTAATCATATGCGCGATGGGGGCGGTGGCGGCACCGTTGCCCGAGCCGCCGGCCGAGCAGGTGACCGAGACAAAGCTCGGCGAAAGCTTGCACAGATTGCCTGCCACTTCGCGAGCCGTGTCGAGGGTCAGCTCGCCCTTGGGCGGGAACATCTCAAACGAAACGGGTGCGGTGCCCTGGGATGCTGCCTGCTTAAAAACCTCATCGACGCGCATATCGTGCTCCTCTAGATACGTAATAGTGTGATGTGTTGTAAGGATTCTACAGCACCACTGTGCCACGGTGGAGTTTCACTCGCTATTTGAGGATACCAATCAAAGATGCCTTGCTATCGGCATTCCCTATAACAGGGCGGTCAATCTAGGCACGGACTATAAAGACTGGTATCTGATGCAAAATACCAGTTAATAGAGCTCCATCCCAAATTGACTACCCTTAAACCATGGGGAGAGGTCTGCAATTTATGCAGTTGATTGGCTGTTGAGGGTGGCAACGCCGCCTCGATAGGGTAACCTCATTGATTGGTTTCGCGACAGCAACATAACGGTAATGTCGCGGAAACACGGCGAGTCTAAGCTATGACTCGTTCGTTAGTAATCAACACCGCTTCTCACGCGGTGCCGATACGAAGGGAGTTCCGTATGGCCGATCTTACTGACCGCTTCGGGACCATGGTGTTCTCTGAGGAAGTCATGAAGGACTACCTCCCCAAGGACATTTGGAAGCGCCTTGCTGCAACCCTCGAGGGCGGTGAGCCGCTCGACCTGGATGTGGCCAACGCCGTTGCCCATGCCATGAAGGTCTGGGCCATCTCCAAGGGCGCGACGCACTACGCGCACTGGTTCCAGCCGCTTTCGGGCATTACTTCCGAGAAGCACGACAGCTTCCTGGAGCCCAACCACGACGGCACCGCCATTACCAAGTTTACGGGCAAGAACCTCATCCAGGGCGAGCCCGATGCCTCGAGCTTCCCCAACGGCGGCCTGCGCGCCACCTTCGAGGCCCGTGGCTACACCGCTTGGGATCCCACTAGCCCCGCCTTTATCAAGGACGACGTCCTGTGCATCCCCACGGCTTTCTGCTCCTACACGGGCGAGGCCCTGGACAAGAAGACCCCGCTGCTGCGCTCCATGACCGCGCTCTCGCGTGAGTCTAAGCGCGTTTTGGCGCTGTTTGGCAAGACCCCCAAGAAGGTCGTTCCTTCCGTGGGCGACGAGCAGGAGTACTTCCTGATCAAGAAGGACGCCTACCGCAAGCGCAAGGACCTGGTCATTACCGGCCGCACCCTCTTTGGTGCTGCTCCATGCAAGGGCCAGGAGCTCGAGGAGCACTACTTTGGCGCTATCCGCCCCACCGTCTCGGCCTATATGAAGGACCTGGACGATGAACTGTGGGCGCTTGGCATTCCCGCCAAGACCAAGCACAACGAGGTCGCACCCTGCCAGCATGAGCTCGCCCCCGTCTACGGCGAGGTCAACGAGGCCATCGACCAGAACCTGGTCATGATGGAGAAGATGAAGCTCATCGCCTCCCGCCACGACTTGGTCTGCCTGCTGCACGAGAAGCCCTTTGAGGGCATCAATGGTTCGGGCAAGCACAACAACTGGTCGCTTGGCACCGAGTCCGAGAACCTGCTCGATCCGGGCGACACCCCGCTCGACAACCTGCAGTTCATCGTCTTCCTCACCGCGGTGATCGAGGCCGTCGATAACTATCAGGAGCTCCTGCGTGCCTCCGTTGCCTCGGCCGGCAACGACCATCGTCTGGGCGCCAACGAGGCTCCTCCGGCGATTATGTCCATCTTCCTGGGCGACCAGCTTACCGAGGTCGTCGAGAAGATCATCGATGGCAAGGCTTCCGTCCATGCCACGCGCGGCGTGCTCGACCTGGGCGCCGATACCCTGCCCAAGCTGATGCAGGACAACACCGACCGCAACCGCACCTCCCCGTTCGCCTTCACCGGCAACAAGTTCGAGTTCCGTGCCTGCGGCTCCGAGCAGAACGTCTCCGACTCCAACCTGGTGCTCGATGCCGCCGTGGCCAAGTCGCTCAAGTCCTTCGCCGACGCGCTTGAGGGTACGCCCGAGGATGAGTTCCAGGATGCCGCGCTCGAGTACTGCAAGAAGGTGTTGACCGATCACCAGCGCATCCTGTTCTCCGGCGACGGTTACTCCGACGAGTGGCCCATTGAGGCCGAGAAGCGCGGCCTTGCCAACAACAAGACCACGGCCGATGCCCTGCCCGCCTTTGTTTCCGATAAGGCTATCGCGCTCTTCGAGGAGACGGGTGTCCTGACCAAGGCCGAGGCTCAGTGCCGCTACGACTGCAAGCTCGAGAAGTACAACAAGCTCATGAACATCGAGGCTACCACGATGGTTCGCGAGGCGCGTCGTACCTATCGCCCGGTCATTACCGCCTATGCCACCAAGGTCGCTAAGGGCCTTGAGACTATTCGTGCCGCCGGTGCCGAGGCCGCCATGCAGTGCGAGCAGAACACGCTCAACAAGCTCTGCAACGGTATCACCACCATCAACGACTCCATCAAGGCGCTCGACGCCGTGCATCAGAAGGCCGAAGCCCTCGATGGTCAGGAGCAGGCCAATGTGTATGCACACGAGGTCGTTCCCGCTATGGATACGCTGCGCGCCGCCGTGGACGCCATGGAAGAGATCGTGGCAGCCGACTACTGGCCGGTCCCGACCTACGACGACATCCTGTTCTACGTGTAGAGCGTAACTGACATATCGTCACGGCATTGAGCCGGGGTCCGCATCGTGCGGGCCCCGGTTTTTGTTTGCGAAGGACGCTTTGAAGCCCGTTTTGCCGCCGACTTGCCTAGGTATAAAGGGTTGTGGACAAAAAACGTCAAATATGAGTACTGTCACAAGTCCTGTAGCATTATCTATTTACAAAATATGGGTTGTTACGCAACATATGTCCAAGTACATAGCTGATAAACGCCTGCAATTCTTCCGCCGTAGGACCCCTGGCGTCTAAATCGCCTTCTGATGGCATGAAATCGCTGTTACTAAATTGGTAACAGTACTCATATTTGCTATTTTTTGCCCACAGGCCTTGCGATGATGCCGGGATTCGCACCCTGTCGGGTTCGAATCCCGACGCATGGGTAGCAAAAAGCCCGCTACCGCGAGGGTAACGGGCTTCTCGTTTCAAATGGTGCCCCCAGCGGGATGTCCGCGTGCGGCTGACGCCGCCCGCTTTCGCCGCGTCGCTTCGCTCCTTGCGTGCTGCGCTGGAAAACGCTTCGCGTTTCCTCAGCTCCGCACCCTGTCGGGTTCGAATCCCGGCGCATGGGTAGCAAAAAGCCCGCCACCGAATTGGTAACGGGCTTCTCAGATTTTGTGGTGCCCCCAGCGGGATTCGAACCCGCGATATCCACCTTGAAAGGGTGGCGTCCTTGGCCGCTAGACGATGGGGACAGCGGGAAAGAGTATAGCAGACTTTTTTGCCGGCGCGTATATCGTTGGCAAACTGGAAAACCACCACAAAGGTGCCTGTCCCCTTTGTGGTGGTTGGGGCGTTAGGGGAGGAGCTTCATGGCGGCGTCGTGGGCGGCGTGCTCGTAGGTGTCGTCGAGGGGCTTGAGCGGCAGCAGAGCGTTGGCCTGTGCATCGCCGCGGCGCTCGAGGGCGTGGGCGATGAGCCAGTCGGCGAGCCCGGGGTTCTTGGGCAGTGCCGGTCCGTGTAGATACGTGCCGATGACGCCCTTGTAGATGAGGCCCTCAAAGCCATCGTCGCCGTTGTTGCCGGTACCTGTGACGACGGACGTTCCGAGCGGCGTGGCCTCAGCATCGAGCAGGGTACGGCCGCCGTGGTTCTCGAATCCCACAAAGGGCTCGGGTGCCAGGTCGGTTTTGACGGCGACGTTGCCGATCAGGCGGTTGGAGCCGCGCACGGTTTCGGCGGCAACGACGCCCAGGCCCTCGATGCGATTTTCGCCCATATAGTACGAACGGCCGAGCAGCTGATAGCTGCCGCAGATTGCGAGCAGCGAGCCGCCGTCCTCAACATAGGCCGCGACCTTGTCTTTTTGAGCGAGCAATTCATGTGCCACAGCCAACTGGTCGCGGTCGGAGCCACCGCCCATCATGACGATATCGGCGTCGGTGAGATCGAGCGGCTCGCCCATACGGACCTCGTCCACGCGCACGGGGATGCCACGCCAGGCGCAGCGGCGCTCGAGGGCAATGACGTTGCCGCCGTCGCCATAGAGGTTGAGGGCATCGGGATACAGGTAGACGATGCGCAGGGGGCGCGAGAGCTCGACCGGCGCAATATCGGTGGGGACAGCGCTGCCATCGGCGCGCGTTGCGGCGTGGGAGGCAACCGAGCTCGCATCAGTGCCCTTAAGCTCGTCGAGTTCCTTGACCAGCGGCGGGAAGGCCGTGTAGTTGGCGACGGCGTAGAAGGTGTCATCGGCGATCTCGTCTGCCACGGCGCCGATCGCCTGCTCGATATTCGAGATGATGGCGGCGTCGATGCCGGCGTACTTCAAACGTACCTGCATATCGTGTGCACGCGTGCCGCCGGCAAAGGCGACAAGCCCTGGGGTATCGGCGATGCGCTCGAAGTCGACGTCGTAGATCCACGAGACATCGTGGCCGTCGGCGTCGTTGTCGTTTAGGAAGAAGGCACAGAGTCTGCCGCCCGCCGTCTTAATGGACTGGATCTGTCGATCGAAGCCCACGGGATTCTTGGCCAGGTTTGCCTCGACGGTACGGCCGGCGATCTCCCAGCGACCCATGCGTCCGCCGGCGGGGACGTAGGCATCGAGCGTGGGCTGTAGGTGAGCTGCGTCCACGCCCAGCTCGCGCGCCGCAAAGAAGGCGGCGGCAACATTATAGACCATGTACAGGCCGTTGTAGCGCGTGGTGATGTGCGTGGCGGGCGTGTCGGTATCGGGGCTAAAGTTCAGGTCAAAGCCGTAGCCGTCGCAGGTGAGCTCAACGTCCGTTACGCGACGGACCAGCGCGGGACGACCCCAACCTCACGAAGGACAATGATAGGCACCGAGCTGGCCGTACTGCACATAGTCGTACTCCAGCGGCGCGTTGCACTGCGAGCAAAAACGCGAGTCGCTAATGCGATCGGACTCGGTGCCCGTGGCGCCGTCGATGCCAAAGGCGATGCTCGTATTGGGGACGCGCGCGGCGATCGAGGCGCACAGCGGATCGTCGGCGTTATAGATGAGCGTCGTTGCCGGCGAAAGCTCCAACGCGTGGGCGATGACGTCCTGGGTGTGGTCGATCTCGCCGTAGCGGTCCAGCTGGTCGCGGAACAGGTTGAGCAGCACAAAGTAGGTCGGCTTGAGCTTGGGCAGGACGCGCACCGTGTAGAGCTCGTCGCACTCAAAGACGCCTACGCGCTTGCTGCTGGCGGTTCGCTTAAGGTTGCCGCGCGCCTCGAGCAGGGCACCAACCACGCCCGGCTCCATGTTGTTTCCGGCACGGTTGCATACCACGGTGGCGCCGCTGGCGGCAACGGCGTCGGCGATGAGGTTGGAGGTGGTGGTCTTGCCGTTGGTGCCGGTGATTACCACGCTGCGGTCGACAAGACCCGCGAGGTCGCGTAGCAGCTCGGGGTCGATCTTCATGGCGATGCGGCCGGGGAGTACGCCGCCCTGGCGCTTAAGGACGGAGCGCAGCCCCCAGCGGGCGATATCGCTCGAGGTGCAGGCGAGAGATGAGCGGAAGTTCATGAAGCCGTTCCTAACGTGAATGACATGGTCGTGACGTTTGTGCCGTTAAAAGCCGTAGCGGCGCGCAAATTCCTGGGCAAGCTGCGATACGTCTTCGCAAGCGTTGGCCCAGGGGGCAAAGTCGGGAGTATCCGAGATGATGCCGTCGGCCTCCCAAACTGCCTGATGCGAAAGGTCCCAGGGGTCGTGCGGTTCGGGCCGGCAGGGGAGGTACGGCGTCTGATACATGGGGTTCAGCAAAAAGAACGCGCCGCCCTCGCAGCGGTTGGCAAACTCGCGCAGTGCGCGTGTCGCCGGGCGCATCTTGTTCGTTTTGAACAGCAGAATCGTGCGGGCGAGCAGGTACCAAGGAGAGTTCTCGAGTGCATCGGCTCCCACCTGTTCCTCGAGCTGGTGCGCTAGGGCGAAAAAGCCGTCCTCGTCTTCCAGGCGAGCGAGGGCGAGTAGCACGGTGCCTGCAGCTCGGGTGGGATAGCCTTCCGCCTTAAGAACGCGGCGAGAATAGTTGGCGGCAGCACGGTAGCGAGCGCTCGCCATGCACAGCTGCGAGATGGCCTCGAGCGTGTGGAGCCACCCGATAAGAGCCGGCTCGCTTACGGTGAGATCGACCGCCGTCACGCCGTCCGTCAAAACCTTGTTGGCCCAGTAGTGCGGGGCCTCCATGTCGAACCCGGGCACGCTTTGCTGCAAGTAATCGGCCGTGGTCGCCTCGAGCTTCATCAAGTCGCCTA
>CAUCCR010000042.1:0-11996 GCA_958441355.1 uncultured Collinsella sp.
AGACGCGCGGCTGCTCGTCGGGATGCACCACGCGTATACGTTTGGGCTCAAACACCCCGTTGGACGAGTCCTCGTTACGCGCGACCAGGGTCGACCCGTCGTAGCTTGCGTTTTTACCGACCAGAATCGTTGTGCACGGCATGCGCATCCTCCTTGAGCGAAGAAATCAAACGGCAACAGTGTATCGCTTCGGCGCAGAAAGGGCGAAACCACGGCGCTGGCAACCCCTGTGGTCAAAAACCTATTTCGATGCGCGCTCGGCCGCTTCGATCACGTGTTTGGCGAGAATCGCCGTTGTCACGGCGCCCACGCCGCCCGGCACGGGTGTGATGGCGTTAACGACCGGCTCCGTAGCATCAAAATCCACGTCCCCGACCAGCTTGCCAGCGGCCTCGTCCCAATTAATGCCAACATCGATGATCGTCTGGCCCTCGCGAACGGCATCCACGCCAATCGTGCGCGCACGTCCAACCGCAGCAACGACGATATCGGCAGCACGGCACTCGGCAGCAAGGTCACACGTATGCGTATGGCACGTCGTCACGGTCGCATTGTGCGCCGTAAGCATGGCGGCAACAGGACGGCCGATCACCAGCGAGCGCCCGACCACAGCAACCTTAGCTCCATCCAGCTCAACGCCGTAATGATCCAGCAAAGCAAACACGGCCTCGGCCGTGCAGGGAGCAAAGCCCTCGCCACGACCCGAAAGCGTGGTAAGCAGCGAGGCCGGCGTCATAGAGTCAACATCCTTGGCGGGATCGAGCGCCGCGGCAACCGCATCCTCGTCAAGTCCAGCGGGCAGCGGGCGAAACACTAGGCAGCCATGAACAGCGGGGTTGGCATTGATGTCCTTAATAGCCGCCAGCAGTTCATCCTGCGAAACATCGGCAGGAAGCAAAACGCGGCGAGCCTCAATGCCAACCTTCTCGCAGCGCTTGAGGGCACCGCGCTCGTAGGACAGGTCGTCCTCGCGCTCGCCCACACGAACAATGGCCAGCGTCGGCACAACGCCGCGTTCGCGCAAAGCAACGCAGCGAGCAACGAGCTCCTCGGTCAAAGCGCGAGCAACGGGAGCACCCTTCAGCAGTTCAGCCATGGCTATCCTCTCTTCCTTGCAGCGTCGGAGGCGCGGCGCGCCAGCGCATCGGCGCGCGGCAACCATGTGTCGAGCAACTCATCACACGCCGTCTCGAGCTCCTCAGCACGAGCGCGATCTTTCATAGACGTGGTGTTCGCAAAGAGCGTCAAGCTCGCGCCCTGCATAGCGGCACGGCAGAACACGGCGCCGCACGCCACATCGGACAGCAGCTGACGCGAACCCTTGTCGGCCATGTCCTCGAGCAGCGCCAGCGCACGCCCGCAGGCATCCATAATGCGATACGGCGGCAGAGCGGCCACATGCAGCGCATCCTGAATCGCGGTCGCTCGAGCCGGATCGTCACGCGGAATACCGTACGCCGTGGACACCTGCCCGTAGGCACGAACGTCCTCGGCAACCAACTCGACAAGCTCCTGGGACAGCTCATCAGCCTGGGCAAACGCACGCGTCAGGTCATCCGCACGATCAGCAAGCGCGGGATTGGTCGCACCGTAGCGGGCAACCATTCCGCACAGCGAGGCGCCCAGCGCGCCCACAAAAGCGCTCGCGCTGCCACCACCGGGAACCGGCTCGCGCGCGGCCAGCGCCTCGGCAAACCCGCGGCAGGTCTTGTCCATCATCTCTTGGCTCATACGCACGCACCTTCAAGTCATATACATCGGTCGGGTGGCAACCACCGACCGACCGCATCGATCACATAATGGTGCTAAGTCTAGCCCATAAGTACTCGAGCGTCAGCGCACCTGGCCATCGCGGATTTCTATGGCACACGATAGACCATGCCAACGCAAACATGGGACACATGGCTCACCTTTCGGGACTTCCGGACGTCACAAACTGGGGCATATCTATAAACAAGGAACCTGTTGGGGCAACGCCCGCGTACACGCGCTCCTTTAAAACAACGGGCACCTCACCCCGGGGAGAGCCGGCAGCACCGGCCCTCCCCTCTTTTGCGCCCGGACATATTGCCACTTAACGGCGCAAATCCGGCCCCCAGAATGGGACACATGGCCCACCCGAAGGAGCCGCTCGCGCGTACAGTAAAGGCAGGTAATCCATGGGCGATTACAGATCGAGGAGGACACGACCATGAAAAAGAAGGCCTTTGCGATTCTCACCCTCTGCATAAGCCTCTTTGCCGCAGTTGCCCTGGTGGGCTGCGGTGGCAGCGGCGGCGCTACCGGAAGTGGCGGTGGCGGTGGAGCAGAAAAGCCAGCCGTGGATATGAGGACCGACTTCATTTGGTTTAAGGTCGAGGTCCCCGAGGGCGTCGAGATCACCGACGTCGCAGGCGACACCGCCGACAGGGCCCAGTTTAAGTTCACCGAGAGCGAGCACGCCAGCGACCGCTTCATCCCCGTCTTCGATCCTGACAAGAACGCCGATGAACTGTTTGACTACGAGGCAAAGTGGAAGGCCAACTCCGGATGGACCGAGAGCGATCCCGTTAAGTACAACGGCAAGACCTGGCGCAGCGCCTACTTTACGCACTCGGGCGGCGTGACGACCGAGTACTTCACTGACGTTGACGGCGGCAGTGTGTACGTACGTATCGACAATGTCGAGGAGCACAAGGACGCCGTCGAGACCATGATGAAGTCTCTGGAGTTTGCCGACGACATCGCCAAGGCCAAGACCGAGGCCATGGACGTCAAGCTCGAGGATATCGAGATCAAGCGCTAAGCGACTGGCGAGCACAACGGGAAACACGGACGCAGTGCAAACAAGCGACGGTATCCCAGCGCTTCGTACCCAGGGAGGGCCGGTAAGCCGACCCTCCCCATTCTTATGCCGGTAGCCGACGAACGCAGGATGCCGGGCTCCAAAACCATCCCAGACGTGATAACAGCACAAATAGACAAGTGCCCCAACACGTCCGCCCGCCGATTTATAGCGCCGCGCAGGCAATTTAAACCGGCGTCTTTAAACATCTGGTCAGTATAGTGACCAAAACAAGTACATAACCGCACCCTGCGAACGGAGGAGATATGACCGAACACCATGCCATCAGCCGCCGAGCGTTTACGCTGGGCCTAGGGCTTGCGGCGTTGTCACCACTTGCAAGCCTGCCTGAAACCGCAGCGCCGGGCATTCCCCTGCGAACGGCATTTGCAGACAACACACCCGCACCGTCGGACAGCCTCGACAATTTCGTCATTCGCCTTCGCCCCGCGGGCTATTTTCGCACCGCGAGCGTCAACCAAGACGGCAACGTTCGCGGCAACGTCTGCCACCTGTTTAACGACGGCACGTCCAGCAAGCTCATCCTTGAGAACGTAACGACCAAGAATGACGATACAAACTGGTATGCTATCCGCACCTTGCTCAATTTCGAAGAGCATAAAAAGACGGGCTACAGCATTTGGTCGGTCGACGACGACTCGGACAAAGATGGAAAGGTCATCCACGTATGGGGCGGCGAGTATGACAACAAGCCCAGCCGCGCTTTTGCGTTCGAACGTCAATCAAACGGAACCTATATCATTCGAGACCGCACGGTCGAGAAAGAAACCGAGAAAAAAGACATTAAGTACCTGGCAATAGAATCGGACGGCAAAGACCAGGACAACAATAAGATCTGCCATAAGAGTAAGAGCATTCCGTGGGAGCTAGAACTTGTCGGTTACGACATGGGCAAGATCAATACCACAGTTAGAAGTATCGACTGGACCACGTATAGCAGCTACGTCGACGGACCATGCTGGATGAAATACGTCGACGACAACAAGTACCTCGACGAGCTGAGTATCCCGGGCACGCATGATTCGGGCACCTGCAGCGTGGACAACGACACCGAGCCCCAATCCTCACAAGCAAAGTGCCAGCAGGATTACATCCCGACGCAGTTGCTCGAAGGCATTCGCTATTTTGATATCCGACTCGGAAGGAACGACGAGAACGGCGACCCCGGTATCGACCATGGAAGATGCTACCTGCTCAAAAAAGACGGGGGCTTTATGCATCTCTCCGATGTCATCGGTTACTTCAAAACATTTTTGAACGAAAACCCGTCAGAAGCGCTCATCATGCTTGCGTCACGAGGCAACGACGAGGCTACCGACGAAAGCGTTACGACGGCTTTCGCCAAGGTTATGCACGATAATCCCGATCTGTTCTACACGTCGAGCCGAATCCCCACACTGAACGAGGTGCGCGGAAAGATCGTCCTGCTGCGTCGATTTGTACTCGCCGGCAACAGCGTAAGCAGCCACACGTGGGGCCTCGATCTCACCCAATGGGACGACAAAATCAAGGCGCATTCCGGGCAGTCGATG
Source organism: uncultured Collinsella sp. (assembly GCA_958441355.1). Taxonomy (GTDB): domain Bacteria; phylum Actinomycetota; class Coriobacteriia; order Coriobacteriales; family Coriobacteriaceae; genus Collinsella. The sequence goes on from CAUCCR010000042.1 coordinate 4,378, forward strand.
TGCCTCGTCCAAGACGCGCGAGGCTTTGAGACTACGGGCAATGCGGGCGACAAAGAGCCCTATTGCACCAAGGTATACGCCCAGGACCATTTTGAATGCACCGGAACCGACAAGATTAGCTGGGTCGATATGGCGCTGCGAGAGACGACCAATCTCACGCGCAACAAGGTGGACGTCGAGGACAATGATGGCGCCAAGGTGCAAGTCCTGGAACGCTGCTGGTCTATCAACTACACCAGTTGCACGAATTACAAACAAGGAAGCAATCCTTTTACCGCGGCGCGAGTGGTCAACGAGCATCTGTACAAGAGCCAGTACATCAATCCCAGCGGCAGCGATAAAACAAAGTCAGATTGCCTCAAGCACGTTGGCATTATCGCGTCCGACTTTGTCGATTCGGCACTGGCCCGGAGCATCTACCAACGCAATTACGACGCGAAGCACAAGCCAACAGTTTCATGCTGCCTCCCGGACCGCATGCACATGACGTATGGAGACTCGCTGAGCGATGCCTCGCTCCAAGATGGCAAGACCGTTGGCGAGGGCCATTTCCGCCTTGTCGACAGCAGCAACGTACTCAACGTGGCCGCTTCTGGCAGCGCGTTTGCCATCGAATACGTGGATGTCGACGCCCTGGGCAACGAGACCGTTACGGGGCTGCAGGGCTCTGTGCCCATCGATATCGATCGACGCGCGCTGACGCCCCATTTTGAGGGACTCGAAGGCCTTAAGGCCGGCGAAGACGTGCGCGCCAAGATTGCGGCATCACTCGAGGGCAAGCTCGAAACCGATGCCTGCACGGCCCAGCTCGAGTTTGTGCACGACGCGAACGGCGCTCCGGGCACGGCAATGGACGAGGGCGAAACATTTGCCGCAGGGACGTACTGGGTGCGCGCGAAAGACCTTTTGGGCGGCGCGGCACAGAACTACATGCTCGCCAGCGATGGAGCCGTAAGCTTTACCGTAGCGGCCTCGGGCAGTGCAGGCGGCACCGGCAGCGGCACGGGTTCCAACGCAGACGGCGCCGACAAGAACGGCGGCGGCAACAAGAGCAAGGACTCGGGCGGAAAACTCGCCGACACGGGCGACGGCTCTGGTATCGCCGCCGGGCTCGCCGCTGCCGCCGTGGCGACAACGGTCGCTGGCGCGGCAAAGCTTGCCAGTGACCGCGAAGACAGCGAAGGCGCTAGCGAATAGGCAAGCCGGCCTTTTAAACACATCGACTCAATCGGGAGCGTAGGACACCGTTCTGTGCCCCCGATTTTTACCTTGGCCCGAACGCCGCCATAGGCTACATCACTATGTTCAGCACGTTGACGAATTCCTGAGCCTGGGAGCGGCTGCTCAGGCTAAAGACACAGGCAGTCAACAGCCTGTTGCGCAGAAAAACGTCGCGGCCCTTGATCCTGCTGACCCCCGTGATGTCCTTAAGGTAGACAATCTCGGTGTGCTTGCCGCCGAAAGTGCCCTTCTTGAGTACCTCAATGCGGTTAGGGTAGATCTTGACGTCTTTAAACCTGCCCGAACCCTTACCCTGGAATAGCAAAGTGTTGTTGTCCATACACATCGCTCCCCATGGTTAGAGTTAAAACTGCCTCTATGGTCACATTTTAGTCACTTCGGGAATCCTGCACGAAGGCGCTAGGCGACATTGAAATTCGAGTCCGCGCGAGGCTTTAAGATAGGCATGATCAGCCGCATCGATGCGACTGGCAATGCTTCTAGGAGTACGCCTCGTATTATTCGCCATTAGAGGAGGTCTTACCTGGTTTACGCATGGGAATTCGAGTTCTTTGATTCGGACGGCATTGAACTTCCCGCGCCAGACTTCGGACATGAGCCGCGACACGGCGGCAAGATTATCGCCGTAGCCGTCAGCCGCGAACTCGCCGACATCCCCGCCGTCACCGCAGCGAATGCCGCGCGTATACTCGGTGTTAGCTCAGCGCGGGTATCGCAACTGATAAATGCAGGGCTGTTGGATTCATGGAAGGATGGCACCAAGTGAATGGTGTCCAAAGCTTCCATCGAGGCACGACTCGCCGACGCACCAAAGGCAGGGCGCCCAAAAGAGGTCCCTATTGCTGTATAAGGCGAGGCTACTGCGCACTTTTATTCCACACGATGTTTTCAGCCTGGTATAAACAAGTTCAATACCAGAATGCAAATCCAACCATCGTGCCTAATTACGAAAGAATTTTCGCCTTTTCTGCAGCAAACTCTTCCTCGGTAAGTACTCCACTTTCACGCAGCGCTGCAAGCCTCTCGAGCCTTGCAGCTACATCACCACTATCCACCAGCGTCTCAATAGTCTGTGAGACCTGCGGATACTGCTCGAGCTCCTTCGATAGGGCATCGACTATCTCGGCAATATTCTTTGCATTTTTGCCCCCGTTTAATACGTTTGCCCTGACCTTAGATGACGAGATGACAGTAACGCCAGATCCGCCTTCAACTGGAACAACCGAAATACTGATATTTTCACCCCAGGACCAAAGGCTCATACCAATCTCGGCTGCAACTGTTCTTGTTGTGGGCGATGCGCTATCAACTTTTACTTTAGGTAGCTTTTCCATAGCTGCCTTCAAGGCATTAAACGTGTCGTCAGGAGAATACGGTACCTGAATCTGAAGCTGCTGATCCGCAAAACCCATAATCCGGCCTCCGCTTCTACAAGATTAAGGCTATCGGCAATGTTAGCACGTTCCCAGCACTTTTAAATTCATCTAATGACCTTGTGATGCAGCCCGACACCCCGGCGCCACTCCCCTACTTCCCAAATAGCGCACCCAGCAGACCGCGGCGTTTGGGCTTTTCTTCTCGGTAGGAACCCTCGGCTGCGGCCGCCACCTGTCGCGGCTGCTCGCCGCCTCCACGGCGCACGATCTGGTACAGGAACGGAGATTTAACGTATTTGACCTCGACGGGCGTGGAGTGCACGGTGCTCTCACCGGACAGATGCAGACTCGGATTGAGCGGTGCCACGATATGCGTTTCGCGCTTGTCGCTAAACACCACCGCGGCCGCACGACCCGTCTGGCCGTTTACGGCAATGCGCACCTGCTCGCCATCGCGGCCATCCGTCGCCGGACGATCGACAAAGTAGACCGGCACCATCACTAGGCCGTCCTTATGCTTGCGGGCCTTGCGCGCCCAGGTGCGGATGCTCTTTTTATTGAGCCCCAGCACCGCCTCGGCATCGTTGCCGGCAATGTCGAGCGCCAACTTATCAATGACCACCTGGTCCTTGGTAGACGCATCGACGGAGACAACGCGGAAGTCGCCTTCCTGCATGGCGGGATCGAACGGCCCAACCTTGGCAAAGTCCCACGGCTCCAAAATTCCCATAAGTCGAACATCCAGATAGTTTGCCCTCGGATACGCCCAGTCGAGCACCTCGTAGTACACCAAGGTCTCCTTGCTCAGGCCCTTGCCCAGGAAGGACGCCATCATGCGCAAATCCGCGAGCGCCATGGGGAAGTAGAAGAGCATCATGTCGTTTTGGATCGCGTCTTCCACGTCGTGCCCGGCAAAGGCGTCGGGGTACTGGCGCACCAACTGCAGCGCGTTGGCACGTGCCTGCTGCGGCGAGATTTCACATGGAATACCCTGCCCAGGTACATACTCCGCACCAACGCCCAAGGTCAGGCGCTTGCTAAACGTCCCCGGCTTGAGCAGGTCGGCAATGCCGATCTTGTTGCCGCAGGACGGGCACTCAAACACGCGCTGCGTTGACTCGCCCTCAAAGGACGCTCCGCAGAAGGGACAAGGAATGCTCACATGCGTGGCCTCTTGGATCTCTTGCGCCGTGCCGCGATCCTCCCACAGCAGATGTTCCAGGACCGACTGATTGCGCCAGTGCGAATTGAAGAAATACCAGTCCGGGTCCTCCGGGCGCTCGAGTTGCGACACATGCGTGAGCTTGAGCAGTCCATCCACCACCGTCAACGGCGTATGGCGAATGCCCAAAGCGCTCTTGGGCTCTCCGGCGTCCGCCTGCCACGGAATGATCGCACCGCAATAGGCGCACTCAAAGCTGCGCTTAGCCTGGTGCGAGTACATAGGACCGCCGCAGTTTTGACATTTAATGGCAAACATCTCGTCCATGGAAACGTCCTCCTTTGCACAGGGGCTGTCGACATTAAGTATGTCGAGCAAACAGGCACATGCCCATACCCATGTGGCCCAAAATGGACCACCCAGGCAGACGAGAAGGCTCGCTCGTTAGCACCGGCAGACTATTGCTGCATTTTCTGAGCATCGGTGCACGGCGCCCCCGCGCGAGCTACACTATCCCCTTAAACATGATTGTGAGGACGACCGCTATGCTATTTGTAAATCGGCTGGTACATATGCTTGTTCCCGGCAGCGAAAGCGAGCCGGTCGATGCATCTTGCCGCACTAACGCGGGCTTTGCCGCAAGCCTCATCTGCATTGGCCTCAACATCACCCTGTGCCTGGCCAAGGGCATCGCGGGCCTGCTCGCCGGCTCCGTCTCCCTCATCGCCGACGCTTTCAACAACCTCTCCGATGCCTCGAGCAACATCGTGAGCCTGCTCGGGTTCCGCCTTGCCAGCCGCCCGGCAGACGAAGGCCACCCCTATGGTCACGGCCGCTATGAGTACCTAGCCGGCCTGTTCGTCGCCGTCCTGGTTTGCGCCGTCGGCATCAACCTGATCCTCGAGTCGGTCACCAAGATCATCAAGCCTTCCCCCACCGCTTACACGTTCATTTCCCTTGCGGCACTGGCTACGTCCATGCTCGTAAAGCTCTGGATGGCCGCGTTCAACCGCACACTGGGCGACCGCATCGACTCGGAGACGCTCATCGCCACAGCACAGGACTCCAAAAACGACGTCATCACCTCGGGCTCGGTCTTGGTGGCGGCGCTTATTTCGCAGACGACCGGCTTTGCCCTCGATGGCTGGGCAGGCCTGGGTGTGGGCATCTTCATCTGCATCAGCGGCCTGGGCCTGGCGCGCGACGCCATCAGCCCGTTGCTGGGGCAAGCGCCCGACCCCAAGCTCGTCCAGGCAATCCGCGACAAGATCATGTCCTATCCGCAGGTCTTGGGCACACACGACCTCATGGTGCACGACTACGGCCCCGGTCGTCAGTTTGCCAGCGCCCACGTGGAGATGCCCGGCGAGGGCGACGCGTTTGAGCACCACGAGATTCTGGACACCATCGAGCACGACATCAAGCGCCAGATGGGCATTGGTATCACGCTGCACTGCGACCCCATCGCGACAACCGGCGATGACTTGCGCGGCTGGGTCAAGCGCGGCGTCATGCAGATCGATCCCGCGCTCTCCATCCACGACCTGCACGAGCACGACGGGTTCGTTTCGTTTGACCTGGTGCGTCCCGACGGCTTTGACATATCCGACGAGGAGCTGCTGGGGCTCGTCACGCGCATCGTGCACGAGCGCCGACCCGATGCCTCATGCGTCGTCACGTTTGATTCGGGCTTTAGCTCGCCCGACCGTCCGGCCGAGCAACTGTAGCCTGCTTAACAGCTAGTTTCCCTGCGCGCCCGAGATGCCGTTTTGCAGCGCGTCCCAGGCATTGGTAGCCATATCGCCCAGATTCTGAGCAGTATCGCCGAGGTTTTGGGCTGTATCGCCCAGCTCTTGTGCCTTGTCTCCCAACTCCTGTGCCTTGTTGCTCAAATCCTCCAGCGTATTGGAGCTCGAGCTGTCGGTACCGCTTTGGCCGCCGGACGAGTTGCCATAGCTGTTCTTGTGCGTGAGCTGAATCTCCAGGTTGCCGTTGTCGTTATAGTAGGCATTCGTAACAACCCAGTTGGAATCGATGACGGGCGTTGAGCCATCGTCGGTCAGGATCACGGCGTTCGAAAGGTCGGCTCCGCGTGACTTGAGGAGCTTCTTGGCGTTGGACCAGTACTGTCCCGGGATATCGCTCAGGTCGACGGCAGCAGACTGGGTGGTCTCGGCCTGCTCGGTCGTGGCATCGGTCGTGGCGCCCCGCTTGTTGAGCATGCCCGACACGATGGCGAACACGACCGACAAGGCAAAGAAGATCGCCAGCACAATCAGGATTTTCTTGATCACGCTCGACGGACGCGACGGTGCCTTCTCCTCGTCCTCACCATACTGCGGAATCGATTTGGGATACTCGCGATACGGCTGGCGCGACTCGTAGCGAGGCTGCGCCGTGCGAGGCAAATACGTCGTCTGCTGAGGCTGCGGAATGGGATTCTGCGGCAGGTTGTCATAGGAATTCGGCGTCGAGGCAGCATAAGAATCCTGCGGCGCGTAATCAAACGGATCCGGAGCTGCGTTGCCATAGGGGCCTTGCGAAGATGCAGCGTAAGAATCCTGCGCCGTGTCGCCATAGCCCATAACCCGGGTGGGCTCGGCAGAAGGCTGCGTCGCGGCGGGGTCGGTATAACCGGGGTTGGGAACAACGCGGGTCGCATCGACGCTATCGCCAGCCTGCGCGGAACCGTAGCCGCCCATCACGGTTGTCTTGTCCTGATCCATGCAACGATTCCTTTCCGTCGCGCGTGAGCCTCAAGTTATCCATGCATTTTACCCGCGCAAAAGCCTATGATGGGCAGAGTCCGTCGGTATCTACAAGACGTGCGCGGGTCTAAGGATCAAAAAAGCCCCGCCGGGCCTTGGTAGGCACGACGGGGCGGGCAAGCGGCTATGAGCAGCGGGCTTAGAACAGGCCGGTGATGTTGCCGTCGTTGTCGACGTCGATATTCTCGGCCGCGGGGACCTTGGGCAGGCCCGGCATGGTCAGAACACTGCCGGTCAGCGCGACCACAAAGTGGGCGCCGGCGGAAACCTTGAGCTCGCGCACCGTGATGCGGAAGTTCTCGGGAGCGCCCAGGGCCTTGGCGTTGTCGCTAAAGCTGTACTGCGTCTTGGCCACGCATACCGGCAGGTTGCCAAAGCCGTTCTCGCGCAGCTCGGCAAGCTGACGCTTGGCGGCCGGCGTAAAGTCAACGCCGTCGGCGCGGTAAACCTTGGTGGCAACAGCCTCGAGGGCGTCGGCCACATCGGCGCCGTCCTCATAGGCAAACTTGAGCTCGCTCGGCTGCTCAATCAGACGCATGACCTCATCGGCCAGCTCGAGCGCGCCCTCGCCGCCCTTGGCCCAGACCTCGGACAGCTTAACGTTGACACCGAGCTTCTGGCACTCGGACTCGATGAGCTCGAGTTCGGCCTCGGTGTCCGTCGGGAAGCGGTTGATAGCGACCACGCAGGGCAGACCGTAGACATTCTGAATGTTGTCGACGTGGCGCAGCAGATTGGGCATGCCGGCCTTGAGGGCCTCGAGGTTCTCCTCGTTGAGGTCGGCCTTGGCGACACCGCCGTTGTACTTAAGCGCGCGGGCAGTGGCGACGACCACGACAGCGCTGGGGCGAACGCCCGTCATGCGGCACTTGATGTCGAGGAACTTCTCGGCACCCAGATCGGCACCGAAGCCGGCCTCGGTAATGGCGACATCGCCAAAGCGCATCGCCATACGCGTGGCCATGATAGAGTTGCAGCCGTGGGCGATGTTGGCGAAGGGACCGCCGTGGACAAACGCGGGCGTGCCCTCGAGCGTTTGCACCAGGTTGGGCTTGAGCGCGTCCTTAAGCA
>CAUCCR010000043.1:0-11901 GCA_958441355.1 uncultured Collinsella sp.
CTCGGGCGTATGGCGTCCGGGTTTGTTGAGAATCGTATCGTCAATCGACATCTTGCCGATATCGTGCAGCGCCGAAGCCAGGGCAATCGTGGAGCGCTCCTCATTGTCAAGGGAAATGGTGTCGCTACGCTGGACCAGACAGCCAAGCAGCAGCTCGGTCAGCTTTTCGATGTTCGTAACGTGCCTGCCGCTCTCGCCGTTGCGAAGCTCCATGACGCCAGCCATGATGTCGATGAGCATGCGACTGTTCTTGACACGCTCGTTGTACTGCTGGGACAGCAGGCTCGTCAGGCGGCGCTGTTTGGCGTATAGGCGGATGGTGTTGCTTACACGGCGGCGCACGACACGGGAGTCAAACGGGCGGTTGATATAGTCCGAGGCGCCTAGCTCGTACGCGCGCAGAACCACATCGTCGGAATCTTCGCTCGAGATCATGATAAAAGGCAGATTGTCGATACCCGATCGGCGCGACAGATCGGCCAGCACCTCAAAGCCGCTTATGCCCGGCATGACAATATCCAGCAGCACGAGCGACAACTCATCGCCATAGCGGTCGACCATGTCGAGCGCCGTACGACCGTTGTCGGCCTCCAGGATGCAATACTCGTCCTTGAGCATCTCGTTGAGAATGGCTCGGTTCATCTCGGAGTCATCAACAATAAGCACCAAAGGCTTTTCGCTTTGGAAGGCCTCGATGAAATCGCCATCGGTCACGACCGTACCGGCTTTTGCCTTAGCGCGGCTCAATAACTGGACAGCGCGGCCAACGCCCTCATCGACCGTCTCGTCATGAATGCGAACGCCACCAACACATGCCGTCAAGCTCACGTACTCATGGCCCGGAACAATCGTGGCATGAACGGCATCGGACACCTGATGCAGGCGACGGGTGAAGTCATCGGAGGGAATATTGGGCATGACGACCACAAACTTGTCGCAGCCATAGCGCACAAGTTCGTCAGTCGAACGAATTCCGCTGCGTATGGCCGTCGCCACAGCACCGAGCGCAAGGTCGCCGGCATGACGGCCACACGTATCGTTGAAGACCCTAAAATCATCAAGGTCGATCACCGCAACGCCGGCATTCATGCGGGCGTTGCGGAGCTTTTCCTCGTAATATCGGCGATTGCGCACACTCGTCAGCACGTCGGTGTAGACAAGGTCCTCTTCTGCGGCCTCTTGCTCATCGATCGGACGCACCATCAGCAGGACGTGAGGCTCGCCCTCGACCTTTAGAGGGCGCAGGCGAGCGCGGTACTCAGTACCATCATTGAGCAGTTGCTCCGACACCTCATCGGAGTCTGCCAAGGCCTCAAGACTCGACTGACGCAGACAAGGGCAGCGATCGCCGGCGAGTAGGCAGTTAGGCTCGCTCTTAATCTGATCGGCCGACAGCAAACGCACCACGGGGTAGGTCTTCGCGACGCGGGCGACCTCAGCGGCAGCCTCCTCGTCGGTTAGATTTGCCTCGTGATTATTGAGCATATGGGGCCCTTTCTATCGTCACGCACGGCAACGGCGCATATCAAATGATACAAGGGTAACATCTAACAGCTGCAGGCAAACGCGCGATTATCGTTGCATTTTTATGACCTGGCAAACGGCGGTAATGGAGCCGCGGGCGCGCGGTTATGGGCGCATTCGTTAACAATGACGAAACGCCAACAGTCCCCCTCCCCGCAGGTCATCGAGCGCGCTAACGCTCCAAGACATCGCGAACGGCGTTTGCCGCTGTAACGGGACGATCGCGCAGACCGTTATGCGCGCCCGGGATCGTCACGAGGGGGCAATCGAGATATTCGGCAGCCGCTCGCGTACCAGCCTCGCGGGGCGTACCGACCGAAAGCTCGCCGAGAAGCACAGCAGCAACGGACTTCGATGCGCGGACACTATCCCAATTGGGAACGTAAGTCATATTTGTTCCGTATTCATTGGCCATGAAGCAACGACCATTGCGCAGGGCATGTTTGGCTTCCGCTTTGGTCGTCCCAGGAGCCTCGGGGTCCAAGTCGCCGAGGGCTCCCAAGAAAAGCCGGAGCGCCCTTGAAACCTTTCCAGCCGCAATCATATCGAGCAAAACCGGAGCTGCGCCCATGCCGACGCCTTCGGCCGACACAGCCGGCTCATGCAGAATCGCACGGGCGATGAGATGGGGTTCGGTGCGAAGAAGCTCCAGCGCCACCAACGTACCGGCGCTGTGCGCAAGCACATTTGTCGGAGCGCCAACGTGTTCGATCACGGCCTGCAGATCGGCGGCCTGAGTGGAAAGATCATAGCTGCCGTCTGCCGCTTCGCTGCTGCCGCCGCAGCCGCGGCGGTCGTAGGCAATTACGCGGTAGTTGCGACTGAGCTCACAAGCGATGCCATCGAAAAATGTGCCGTCGACACAAGCGCCGTGCACGCACACCAAGGCAGGAGTATCAGGCAACACATCCGGGCCGGCATATTCGCGACAGGCAATCGTGGTGCCCGCATTCTCGACTGTAAAATCCATGTTGTGCCCCCATCATCAACGCCCATCCAGTTGCACGTCAGTACGGTTGGATGGACCCGCGTTGCCATACGCCTTGTTAACAGATTAACTGTACCCGACCCGAGGCTTTTCATGACACGGCATAATGCGCGACGTGAAAAAACGAAACTTGTAAAGCAAGAGCCCGCACCTTGCTTTGGAGCCGATGCTATGCTTAGGCACAATTGTCTTGAGGAGCATATGCCTATGTCTACGTTTTTGAATGCCAGCCCCATCTTTGGGCCCGTTCGCAGTCGTCGCCTTGGTCTCTCGCTCGGCGTCAACATGATGCCGGCCAGTGGCAAAATCTGCACGTTCGACTGCATGTACTGCGAAAACGGCCTCAACGCCGAGCGCCCCTGCCATGAGCCGTACAACACAGCCGCCGTGGTACTCGACGCGCTCGAGGCAAAGCTGCGCGAGATGGCAGCCGAAGGCGAGCTCCCCGATGTGATCACCTTCGCAGGCAACGGCGAGCCCACCGCCGCACCGGAGTTTCCGCAGGCCATCGCCGGCGCCATCGCGCTGCGCGACGAGCTTGCCCCAAACTCCAAGATCGCCGTGCTCTCCAACGGCACGCGCGCCGATCGCCCCGAGGTGCACAACGCGCTCATGATGGTCGACGACAACATCCTCAAGCTCGATACCGTCGACCCGGCGTTTATCCAGCTGCTCGACCAGCCCGTTGGCCCCTACGACGTCGAGCACCAGATCGAGACGTTCGCAAGCTTTGACGGTCACGTTATTATCCAGACGATCTTTTTGACCGGCGAGTACCGGGGCAAGTCTATCGATAACACCGGCGAGGAGTACGTCGGCCCCTGGCTCGCGGCGCTTGAGCGCATTCGCCCACAAGAAGCGACCATCTACACGGTGGCGCGCGAGACACCGATCGCCGGCCTTACCAAAGCAGCGCCCGAGGTGCTCGACGCCATTGCCGCGCGCGTCCAAGCCCTCGGCATCCCCTGCCAGGTGAGCTACTAGCAAAACCACGCAGCAGCCAGTGTCCGCCATCCCGCTCCATCAGTTGCGGTGATATAGTTCCTATTTATGCTGTTAAACCGCTTAAATCGGAACTATGTCACCGCAACTTTTATGGACGCGTGGGTGGGCTATACTAGCTGCGGATGAAAGGAAGTTAGCCATGTATGACAAAGGACCCGTGCCTGGCCGCAACGACGCTTGCTGGTGCGGCAGCGGCAAGAAATACAAGAAATGCCATAGCGCCTTTGATGAGCGCCTCGAGCGCTTGTGGGAAGAGGGCTGGGAGGTTCTGCCTCGCACGCTCTACAAGACGCCCGCCGATATCGAGGGCATTAAGCGCTCGGCCGCCATCAACGTGGGCGTGCTCGATTATGTGGGCGAGCATATCGCTGCAGGCATGACCACCAACCAGATCGACCAGATGATTTACGACTACACCGTCGAGCACGGCGGCACGCCGGCCGATCTCAACTACGAGGGCTATCCCAAGAGCGTGTGCACCTCGATCAACGACGTCGTCTGCCACGGTATCCCCTGCGATACGGACGTGCTGCACGATGGCGACATCATCAACGTGGACTGTTCCACGATCCTGGACGGTTACTTTAGTGATTCGAGCCGTATGTTCTGCATCGGCGAGGTCTCGGCCGAGCGCCAGCGTCTGGTCGACGTCACTCGCGCCAGCGTGGAGGCGGGTCTGGCCGCCGTCAAGCCGTGGCTGCCGCTGTCCGTGATGGCCGAGGCCGTACAAAAGACGGTCGAGGACGCCGGCTTTAGCGTGGTGCGCGAGTACGGCGGACACGGCATCGGTAAGGAATTCCACGAGGACCCGTTTGTGGGCTTTACTACCGAGGCTCCCGACGTAGACACCATCATGGCGCCGGGCATGGTCTTTACCATCGAGCCCATGGTCAACGCCGGAGCGCCCGACATCAAGATCAGCAAGGGTGATGGCTGGTGCGTGCGCACCAAGGACGGCAGCGATTCGGCCCAGTGCGAGGTACAGCTCGTGGTGACCGAGGATGGTTACGAGCTGCTGAGCTGGTAGCTGTAGATATGCCGGGCTACGCGATGGATATGCTAACCATCGCGTAGCCCGGCGTTTTATTTGAACGTTTTGCCTGATAAAACATGCCAAAATAAATCTGTCCCCTTTTGGCAGGTTGGGCGGAGAGGACTGCTTGTGAACATCCTGGTTTTGTTGCCTGTCAACGACCGCCATCGCGCAATTCTTGAGTCGAGTGCTCCGGGCGAGGACTTTATCTACACGAGCTCCGACGCCGCCACACATGAACAGGTCGCCGATGCCGACGTGATCTTGGGCAACATTGACCCTGCCCTGCTTACCGCGTGCAAGCACCTCCAGCTGTTGCAATTGCAGACCGCCGGCTATGACGACTACCTTGCCGCCGGCACCGTACCAGCCGACGCCAAACTGTCTTGCTCGGTGGGCGCCTACGGTCAGGCCGTAAGCGAGCACATGTTTGCCATGGTTCTTTCTATGATGAAGCGCCTGCCCGGCTATCACGACTTGCAGCGCGAGCATCGCTGGGAGGATTTGGGGCCGGTTACCTCGCTTAAAAATGCCAACGTGCTGGTGCTGGGCGCAGGCGATATCGGCGGCCACTTTGCCACGCTCTGCCGCAGCATGGGCGCACACGTCCGCGGCATCAAGCGCCATCCGCTCGTCTACCCCATTGTATTTGAGGACATGGACGGCATGGATGCCCTGTCTGAGCGCCTGGCCGAGGCCGATGTCGTCGCATCCTTTATGCCCAGCACACCCGAGACCCGCGGCCTGGCGAACGCCGAGTTCTTCGCCGCGATGAAACCGGGCGCCTTCTTTGCCAACGGCGGCCGCGGCGACCTTGTGGTCGCCGACGACTTGGTTGCCGCCTTGGAGTCGGGACATCTCGCCGGCGCCGCGGTCGACGTCACCGACCCCGAACCGTTGCCTGAGACAAGCCCACTGTGGGATGCGCCTAATATGCTCATCACGCCACACGTCTCCGGCTGGTTCCACCTGGCAGCCACGCTCAACAATGTGGTCGACATTGCCGCGGAGAATCTGCGTCACCTGCAAGCCGGCGAGACCCTGCGTTGCTGGATCGAACATTAAGAATTACGCCGTTTTACAAACGGCGTAATGAGCCGACGCTGCGAGCCCGCCGTTTGGCCAATCTGCCGTTCAATTTTAAAGGCGCGACCAGAAGGTCAGCGCCTTTTCATTTCACGGCACCTTGGCTCAAACGGCGGGCTCTCGCTGACTTTTATTCGACCTGCGGGATCTGACTAGCGCAGGCTCTGCCTATGAAGTCCTAGCAGTTCCGTCTTGTCGTTGGCGTTGAAGCATTTGCCCAGATAAAACCTGCCAAAATTGTCATCTCATCTTGGTCGATTTTAGAGCTCCACGCTTTCGGCGCCGTTGATGGTTAGGTCGCGCTCGTAGAAGGCCGTGAGGGCGCGGATGGCGTACATCACGTCGCGTACGCCGCCGGTCTCGTAGCTCGAGTGCATGGCCAGCTGCGGCAGGCCCACGTCCACGGCATGCATGCTCGCCTGCATATTGGACAGGTTGCCGAGCGTGGAGCCGCCCGCCATATCGCTCTTGTTGGCGAAGGCCTGCGTGGGCACGTCGGCGTCATCGCAGATGGCCTGGAACACCGCGCGGCTAAAGGCGTCGGTGCAGTAGTGCTGGTTGGCGGCTTCCTTGATGACGATGCCGCCGTTGAGCACTACCTGGTTGCGGGCGTCGCACTTCTCGGCGTGGTTGGGGTGCACGGCATGCGCGTTGTCGCAGCTCACGAGCATCGATGCGGCAAGGGCGCGATGATACGACTCGTCGTCAAAGCCCAGCGATCCGTTGATGCGGCGCAGCGCATCGGCCAAGAAAGTCGACATAGCGCCCTGCTTGGTCTCGGAGCCAACCTCCTCGTTATCAAAGCAGCAGAAGACCGAAACGTCGTGCGCGTTCTCGGCACCCAAAAATGCCTGCAGCGAGGTATAGGCACAGGCCAGGTCGTCGAGCTTGGGCGTCGAGATAAACTCGTCGGCCCAACCCCAAATACGCGCATCCTGGCGATTGACCAGGAACAGATCACGGCCCAGAATTTGCTCGGGCTCAACGTCCAGCTCGTCGGCGATCAGAGCATCAAAGTCGCCCTGCTTAAGATCACCGGCGCTGATGAGTGGGCACAGGTCGACGGCGCGGTTGGGCGCAAAGCCCTCGTTAACGCCACGATTCATATGGATGGCAAGGCTCGGAATGATAGCGACCTCGCGCTCGGTAGCAAGCAGGCGGCTCTCAATACGGTCGCCCTCGCGCACCAACACGCGGCCCGCGAGCGCCAGCGGGCGGTCGAACCAGGTATAGTCGATCATGCCGCCGTAGGCCTCGGTGTTCAGGCGCAGCGTCTCGCCTGCGCCGTCGAGCTCGGGCACGGCCTTGACCTTAAACGTCGGCGAATCGCTGTGCGACGCCGTCAGTTGAAAATGATAGTCGCCGGCAACGCCGTCCTCGCCCCACGTAGCAGCCAGGTCCTCGCCCACCTTAAAGGCAACAACGCTCGAAGTGTTGCGCTGCGTGTAATAACGCCCGCCCGGCTCGATATCCCACGCCGCGTTCTCGGGCAGGTAGGTAAAGCCCGCCTCGTCGAGTTCGGCCATAATGGTCGCCGCCGTATGGAACATGCTGGGGCATGCCTCGATAAAGTCGATGAGGTCGTTGGCGGCCTCGATATCGTCGGCCGTCACATGCGCGCGCTCGGGCGTTTCCTGATCCGTCATGCTCTCCCCTTTCGCTGGGTTGATGGTCCCCTCCAGCATACCCCGCCACGCCAGCGCCGCACTCTTCATTCCGTGCTTAATTCCGCACCACTCACCAAGTTGAGCCATCATGCCCGCGCTCCTTTTGCGACAATTGCGCTAACAGGACGAGAGGAGCCGTCATGAAGCCACGTAACATTGCCATCGCCTGCGGTGTCGCGGGAGTCACCGTCGGCCTTGCCGCTGCCACCGGTATCGTTTATCACAAGCAAATCAAGTCCGCCGCGTCGCTCAAACGCTTGACCGGCTACGCGGATGGCTATGACCTGTACGCAATCGACATCGCCTACGACTACGATCTTGATCGCATCATCGCCGCTGGCGTGCGCGACGACCAGGCCTACATCGATGCCGTGGTGGCGCAGGTGCTGCCCGGTGTGCCGGTACATGTCCAGGCGCCCCAGTTTGCCTGCAGCGCTTTTGTCGCCGTAGATGCCGAAGGCCGCGTGCGCACCGGTCGCAATTACGACTTTAAAGACGACACTTCGGCGCTGCTGGTACGCAATCACCCACGCGGCGGCTATGCCTCCATCGGCTTTGCCGCCCTTAACAACCTGGGCGTTAACACTCCACTTGACTCCTTCGCCGGACGCGCCGCCGCACTCATGGGCCCATTTGCCCAGCTCGACGGTGTTAACGAATGCGGCGTGTCCATTGCCGTACTCACCCTGGACTCCAAGCCCTGTGACCAGGACACGCAGCGCCCCGTCATCAATACCTCGCTCGCCATCCGCCTGGTGCTCGACCGTGCCGCCACCACGCAAGAAGCTGTCGACCTGCTTTCCGCCTACGACATGCACGCTATGGCAGGACGCGATTACCACTTCTTTATCAACGACGCCGCCGGTGACGCGCGCGTAGTAGAGTGGGATCCGCGCGATCCGGACCGCGCTTTCAAAGCGACTCCTGTACGCCAGGTTACGAACTTCTATGCCTGCTATGGCGACGAAGTGCTGCCCAACCAAAAGAATGGCGAGCTGGGCCATGGTAAAGAGCGCGCCGTCGCAATCGCCGATGTCCTTGACGCCCATGTCGGTGCCCAGAACGAGGCAGTCGCTTGGAAGGCCCTACGCGCTGCGGCGCAAGAGCCCAATCCGGAAGACATCACCAGCAACACGCAGTGGTCGGTCGTCTTTGACAACACCGAGCCCGCTGCCGCCATCACGCTGCGCCGCCACTGGGGCGACATCGATGCCTTCGCGCTGTAAGGAGCTGGCACCGTCGTCCTTACGCTGGCCTGACGTTGCTTACATTTCCATACATTTGAGCTAACACGTTTTACCCCCGTATCAACAGTGTGCGGGGGTAAACTTATGCGCATGTTATAACTTGCCCGGAAGGATTCACCATGCTTAGAATCGGTCTTCTTACTAGTGGCGGCGACTGCCAGGCGCTCAACGCCACCATGCGCGGCATTGTCAAAACGCTTATGACCAATAGCGAAGAGCCTATCGAGATTTATGGCTTTGAGGACGGCTATCAGGGCCTTATCTACAGCAGGTTCCGCGTCATGACGCCCGCCGATTTTAGCGGCATCCTCACCCGCGGCGGCACCATCCTGGGCACGAGCCGCACGCCGTTCAAGCGCCTGGATACCCCCGAAGCCGATGGTGTCGAGAAGGTGCCGGCGATGGTCCACACCTATCATAAGCTGCAGCTCGACTGCCTGTTTATGCTGGGCGGTAACGGCTCCACCAAGACCGCCAACCGCCTGCGCGAAGAGGGCCTCAACGTTATCGCCCTGCCCAAGACCATCGATAACGACACCTGGGGCACCGAGCTGACGTTTGGCTTTACGAGCGCCATCGACGTCGCCACCAAGTGCATCGACGACATCCACACTACCGCCTCGAGCCACGGCCGCGTGTTTGTCATCGAGATCATGGGCCACAAAGTTGGCTGGATCCCGCTATACGCCGGCGTCGCGGGCGGCGCGGACGTCATCCTGATTCCCGAGATCCCCTACGACATGGACAACGTCATCAAGACCATCGAACATCGCATGGAGACTGGCAGCCGTTTTACCATCGTGGCCGTCGCCGAGGGTGCCATCTCCAAGGAGGACGCGGCGCTGTCCAAGAAGGAGTACAAGAAAAAGCTTGCCGAGCGCACGAGTCCGTCGATTGTCTACGACATCGCCAAGGAGATTGAGACCAAGACCGGTCGCGAGACCCGCGTCGCCATCCCCGGCCACACGCAGCGCGGCGGTCAGCCCGATGCCCAGGACCGCATCTTTGCGACCCAGTGCGGCGTCGAGGCGGCGCTCGGCTGCCTGCGCGGCGAGTTTGGCTACATGATTGCCCTGCGTGACGGCAAGATGTGTCACATGCCGCTCGAGGAGGTCGCCGGCAAGCTCAAGTATGTCGACCCCCAGAGCGATCTGGTGCGCGAGGCCAAGGCGTTGGGCATCAGCTTCGGCGACGAATAGCCTCGGCTGGAACTGCTCTCATCGGAGGCCCCAGGGCTTACCTCCCAAATCGTCCTCGGACATGTCAGGACCCCGCTGCGCGCTTCGCGCGGCGGGGTCCTTCCGTCCTGCGGAAAGATTTGGGAGGTAAGCCCTGGGGCCTCCTGCGGTAACTAGGGAGGCCGAGGCTATTCGTCTTCTTGCTACGGGTGCCTGGGGTAGGATGCGGCGTGCATTTTTGGGAGTATTCAGCAGCCGAGGGTGCCTGCATACTGGATTTTGGGCGAAAGGCAGGCACCATGGGCCGCATCCTGTAAAAAAACGAGCGGCTCTAGAGGCGTTGGGACTCAGAATCGGGGCTTTCAGCGCAGTTTTGCACCCCCGCCCCCGCGCCCGCGGACCCCGGGACGCTGAATACTCCGGAATTTGCACGGCGCCCCCTGGGGTACCTGTGGGCAAAAAGCAACCGCCCCGTCAAAGTATGCATTTGGCGGAGCGGTTTATGCAAAAATACTGCTGCGGGCGCGTCGGCAGCTCGCTAGAACTTGAATCCCAGGACAGGTTACTCGGCGCTCTTGAGGGCGCCGACCATGTCGATCTTGTTGAGGGTACGATTGGTGGCGAGGTTGACGATAAACGTAAAGCCAAAGGCCAGCAGCACGGCAAGCACGTAGCTCAGTGGCTCGACCTCGACGTCAAAGTACAGCGACGGCATCTGCAAAATGTAGGTAAAGCTCTCGGCCAGCAAGCCGCCCAGCGGCACGCCCAGCGCAGCGCCGATCGCCGTGAGAATCAACGTCTCCTTGTTGACGTAATGGTGCACCTCGCCACGGCGGAAGCCTAGCACCTTGATGGTCGCCAGCTCGCGCTCGCGCTCGGAGATATTCGTGTTGGACAGCGTAAACACCACCACAAACGACAGGCACGCCGCCATAAAGGTCACGAGCACCACGACGGAATTGATGATAGTAAAGTTCGCCTCATAGTTTTCCCAATGTTCGGCCGTGCTCGAGATGGTGAGCCAACCGTCGCTTTTAAGCTTCTTGCTAAACACAATCTGGTCAGAAGATGAACCCTTAAGCAGCACAAAGATGCCGTTAAGACGCGCGCTTCGGCCGAACGCGCGCTCATAGGTGCCCTGCGTCATGTAAAGCGTGTTGCCCAGATAGTTGAGCGAAATGTCGCTGACTTTGACCTTGGCTACGTTGAGCGACGAATCCTGGACGTGCGCCGTATCGCCCGGTTGAATCCCCAGCACCAGCTGTGAACTCTTGCTCAGGTACACATCTCCGTCACGCAAGGATAGCGGCTCTTTGGACTCGTCCTCGAGACACACGTAGTCGTCCAGGTCGTTCGTGCGGTCATCTGGCACCACTATCAGCTGCACGGTCTCGCTCTTGCCGCCGAATGTAAAGGTGACGTTGTCGGTCATAATCGGCAGGGTCGAGGTCACGGTCACGTTGAAATCATTGGCCGCGCTGCGCTCATCCAATGCCGCGCACGTCTGCGAAAAATCGTCGGGATTGGCGACAGCCAGCAGGTCGTAGCGCGTGATATGCCCGTACTGCTTGGGCGAAAGCGCGACCGACGTATCACGAATGCCCATGCCGCAAATCACAAGCGCCGTACAGCCCGCGATGCCAAAGATGGTCATAAAGGCGCGCTTTTTGTAGCGGAACAGGTTACGTGCTGCCACCTTGTTCAAAAAGCCCATGCGGCGCCAGATAAAGCCGATGCGCTCGAGCAAGATACGCGAGCCGGCGCGCGGGGCCTTGGGGCGCATGAGCGAGGCCGGGGTCTCGGCCATCTCGTGGCGGCAGGCGATAATCGTAGCGCCCACCACGCCCACGGCAAACAGCGCCACCGAGACGATTGAGGACACGATGTCGTACGAGAGCAGCATCTGGGGCAGCGAGTACATGTCGTCGAACACCGTAAACAGGAACAGCGGCAGGCCCACAAATCCGATGATGTTGCCGAGCACGCCGCCGATCAGACATGCCCACAGCGCATAGTCCACGTATTTGGACAGGATGCGCTCGCGTGAATAGCCAAGCGCCTTGTACAGGCCAATAAGCGTGCGCTCCTCCTCGACCATGCGCGTGGCGGTGGTAAGGCTGATGAGCACGGCGACGATAAAGAAGATAAACGGGAACACCGTGGCGATGGCCTC